>CAKXHL010000066.1 GCA_934875375.1 uncultured bacterium | reverse complement strand
ATCATCTGGATTTTTGCCGATGTGGTCTTTACGGAGAGGTCTTTGCTGTATGCCGCGTAGATGATGCTGCGCATAACCACTTCCAGACCGCCCGTTGTGCCTTTGTAATCGTCACTGTCATAGCCGTCGTTGATGGAAATAAAGCGGACGCCCATGAATGGAAAAGTGCATTCCAGATAGTTTCCCGTTTCAATGTAGTCACGAGAAAAGCGGGAAAAGTCTTTGACGCAGATCAGATCGATTTCGCCGCGCTTGACCTTCTCCATCATCTGCGTGAACTGAGGACGGTGAAAGTTCGTGCCGGTATAACCGTCATCCGCAAACTCAGACCGCTGACAGTGAGACAACTCCGGATGATTGTCAAGAAAGCGATTGATGAGCATACGTTGGTTGCCGATGCTGTCACTTTCCGCCTTGCTGCCATAGCCGGTATCTTCATCAGCCATTGAGAGGCGGATGTAGATGCCGATGTTGTATTCCTTGCTCATTTACATCGCCTCCTGTACTT
>CAKXHL010000065.1 GCA_934875375.1 uncultured bacterium | reverse complement strand
ATCTTCATCAGCCATTGAGAGGCGGATGTAGATGCCGATGTTGTATTCCTTGCTCATTTACATCGCCTCCTGAACTTCCTTGATATCCGCTGTTGGATTCTTTGCCAACAAATCCGTCATCAACAACTCCATTCGCGTCTCACAGGTCTGTTGTACTTCCCACAGATGCGGGAATAGGCTCTCCGTCAGAATCATGTCGTTAAAAAGCATTGGTCTGTTCTGTTCCAAAAACGCTCTACGCATTCTGCCATATTTGTCAAGGGACTGTGTTTCCGTGTGTGCCAATCTGATGTCAGGGAAATAGTAATCACCACATTGGGTATAAGTTAAGTTCTGAGTCATAATCGCACCTCCAATCAATCTGCTGTTTTCACTTAAATTGTACTGGATGGAGCAGGAAAAGTGAAGTTTGTCGCATACGCAAATGAGCGATACCTGGTCATTCAAACCAAGTATCGCTCATTATGTTTTTTGCTAACCTCGACTGCCAGATGCCATAATCATTGAAAGTTT
>CAKXHL010000064.1 GCA_934875375.1 uncultured bacterium | reverse complement strand
CCGCAGCCCGCTCGAAATTCTCCTGATGAACTGCCTTCTTCATCTCCACTTTCAGTGCGTTGAGCTGGCGCAAGTAGGAGAAGCGGCTCTGCTCCTCTTTCTCCACCAGGTCCTCCTCTTTTTTCGTCTCCTGCTGCCGAGCAGGCGCGGCACTCAGCGCCGGCATGTCAGCGAAGAAGTCGTCAAAGGGGTCTTCCAGCATCCTGCCCATCAGGCTGGGAGAAAAGAAGTCGTTAAAGAAGCTGCTCCCAAACAGGCTACCTCTGCCGAAGAAGTTCTGCATCATCCTCTGGCTGTGGGCGTTGATCCGCTGGGTGTAGCCCAGCTTCTCCGCGCACTCGCTGCAAAGATGCTTTTCTTCCACATGACCGTTGATATTACTCTGGTAAACAAAGGTCACTTCATTCTTGCCACAATTTTCGCATTTCATAAGTCATATCTCCTTCATATAAGCGTATTGTTAATCACCATGTGATAGGTTCCACCGGAATCTTCGTCCCTGCCGGGCACTCCGGTGGTCGGTTCTTCTCCTCAAGAGGAAGTC
>CAKXHL010000063.1 GCA_934875375.1 uncultured bacterium | reverse complement strand
CTTGTGGGTGATTTATGTGGATTTTTAATAACCGACAAGCCGTGTTCAGTACAGATACGGTCGGATACGCTACGGAGCTTTCGTTGCTCTGCTTTGGAATAGTCATACTTTCTGCCGTCAATAAAGGACACGGAATTAAAGCAGAAATGATTGTGCAGATGGTCTTTGTCAAGGTGGGTAGTAACGATAATTTGATACCGATCACCCCACATTTCTTTTGCGGTCTGCAATCCGATTTCGTGTGCTTCTTTTGCCGTAACCTCGTCCGGCTTAAAGCTCTGATAACCTTTAAGCAGTTTATGGTGGAAACGTACTCACCCTGCTCAGTTGCTTCGGGGCGGCTCACATAGGACATAACCTCCCATAACGGTTGCAAACTCGTATTATTTGCTGCCGTCTTTTCGGGATTTTCTACATAGGCAATAAGCTCTTTCAATCGACCTTCTATATGCCATAAACTCGTAGTTGCCATCATCCCACCTCCTGTAAATCGAGGATAAGGCACTCGATTTCTTTGCAGACATTCAATGCGGAAGGCTCATAC
>CAKXHL010000062.1:311-559 GCA_934875375.1 uncultured bacterium | reverse complement strand
GTTCCATAGCGGTCAGATCGTTCCCGTAGTGCCCCCATTCATATTGACGCTGGCCGTTTTTGTCATCGTAACAGGCCCATGTGACATAGGGGGACGGAGCGGTGGGGTGTTCCCCCAGCGCAAAGCCCCTGCCGTTTTCCAGCATGACGGCCTTCAGAATGGCATAGCCTTGGTTTTTATCCATCGTTCCTCCTTATCGTGATATATCCTTTTCCGCTTTCCGGGCAAAGGGCTGGAGCTGATAGGGG
>CAKXHL010000062.1:0-291 GCA_934875375.1 uncultured bacterium | reverse complement strand
CCCACTTGAAGCCCTCGGATTTCAGCGCCCGCCGCTGATCCTCCGGGGGCTTTTCATCGAAAAGCAGTTGCAGACGGTTCTCGGCCTCGTTGATCTTGGCCTCGCCACCGGGGAAAGTCCAGCCCACAAACTCGCTGCGGTTTTTTAGATCGTCAATGCGCTGTCGCACCCGGCGGATATTGGCGTTGTTGTTTGTCAGCAGAAAAGAGGGGTAAGGCACCGGGTCTTTGCGCCAGTCATTCGCCATAGAGGATTGCAGCCTGCCAATATCCTCGTCGGACAGGCCAGGAC
>CAKXHL010000061.1 GCA_934875375.1 uncultured bacterium | reverse complement strand
ACCTCTGGTAATGGAAGTGCAGGCCCTTTCCCTTCTGGCTGGCTCCGTTGTCGTAGATCGTGCTGGGGCAGTAGAGCGGTGCCAGCACCTCCCTGGTGAAAACCTTGTGGATCTGGCGGTCCGTGATGTGCGGGGCGTCGATGATCCGAAACTTTCCCCGCTCCCGCAGAGGAAAACGGATCGTTTTTCCCGGCCTCCATTTCCGATCCAGAATCTTGCGCCGGCGCTTGGCCGTGCCGGAAAACAGGTGCAGCTCAAAGTTGTGTGTGGATCCTTTCCAGCGCACGCCGTTGCCGCACTTTTTCCCGTATTTGAACATGTTTCGATAGCTGAAAACACCCGCCAGTCCTCCCAGGCTGTCGCTACGGGCCTGTCTGTTTCTTCTCCGCCGCGCTTGGCGGCGTCGGTATCGCGCCTCCCGGCGCTCCTCGCTGGTCATAATATTTTTATTCGCCCTCCGCATAGTTGTCTTGTTGGTGCGCGTTCTCTGCGCGGCCGCCGGCGGCTCTGCCGCTTTGTGGCCGCGGCGTCCCCTTTGCGGGGAAAACTACTTTGGCCCGACA
>CAKXHL010000060.1:269-571 GCA_934875375.1 uncultured bacterium | reverse complement strand
GTATATGACGGTGTGACCCTGTTTGAAGCCGACGCACACAAGAACCTGATCGCCACCGGCACCGCCCCCACCATTGAGAGCGTCCAGAAAATGATGATGAAGCTGCTGCGCCAGACGGATCCTTTCGGGGAAAGCATTATGGTACAGCCCAAGTACATCCTGGTGCCCGTGGGGTACGGTTTCCTTATGTCCCAGCTGCTTGAAACCGCGCAGGTGGATGTGGAGGGCATTGGCAGCCACACCGCAAACGCGCTTTACAAGTACCGGACCCAGCTCCAGGTGGTGGAGGAGGGCGCGATCAA
>CAKXHL010000060.1:0-259 GCA_934875375.1 uncultured bacterium | reverse complement strand
CCCTGGTACATCGTGGGCGATAAGACCACGGCCAAGAGCGTACAGGTGGACTACCTGAACGGCATGGAAACCCCCAGTTTCCGCCGGAGCGAAAAGGCCGGTTACCTGGGCTTTGTGTGGGACATTTGGCTGGACTGGGGGATCACCGTCATGGACTACCGGGGCATTGTCCGCAATAACGGCGTAGCTATTGCCGAGTAAGGAGGTACAGAGAAATGAACGCAAGATACTGGCAGAGAGGCGAAACCCTGGACTACAC
>CAKXHL010000059.1 GCA_934875375.1 uncultured bacterium | reverse complement strand
CCATCGTCCTGATAGACTGCCACAACCTCCCATCCCTGCTTTTCGCAGTATTTTTCCAGCATATCCCGCTGGTTGGCAATACTGGCGCTCTCCCCGTCAAGGTCATCGTCTTTGGAAAGCCTGCAATAGATGGCTGCCCGGAAGCTGCCTGCCAGTATTGCGTCCATGTCTGTATATTCATATCCGTTCATCATAACCGTTTACCCGCACAATCCAGACGGAACACGGTTCTTCTGAACCTCATCCTTATTATACTCTAAATCTTGTGTTTTCGCAAGATTTTCTTTGCTGGTATTCTGCCCATATTTTTGGGCAATCAGGCTCACAAAGACGTCTGTGGCGTCCAGTTCGCCGTCAAAAACTGTGGTAACATGAATCTCTGTTTTCGTTTTTGCCATAGGCAGTTATCCTCCATAATAGAATAAGCCAGACAAGGAGAAGGTCGGCAACGAAGTCCGGCAACGGGCTTCAAAAAACCTGAAAACTATCTCTGTCTGGCAGTTTGGCTCTTATTTTTATTTTCTTTTATTTTTCTGTTGTTTTGGTTGCTGATAAGGGGAAAAGCCCGCAGTTACGGGGGGGTTCCCGGC
>CAKXHL010000058.1 GCA_934875375.1 uncultured bacterium | reverse complement strand
CGCGTTCATATAGGACTCGTCATCCTCTTTCCCGTCCATGCCGGAAATCATGTCCACCAGGGTATTGATGTTCCGATCTTCAGCAGGAGCCTCAAAGATGATATAGGCAATCAGCGCACAATAAAGGAGCGTTTCTGCCTTTGTCCAAAACGGATCGCCTTCCTTGCCTTCGTAGAGTAGGAATGAGCCGCCTTGCGGCATTACTGCCGTAGGTTTGCCCAAACCCCTCCCAGAACCGGACGTACACCTCTCGATGTATCCGGCTCGCCATTATTGCTTCAAATCAGTGTCGTTCAAGGGTGGTGAATCTTGTGATGACAGTCCTTGCACACCGCAAGTGTTTTTCGCTTTTTCGCTATCATCGCAAGCTCCCACAGTTGTTTTCCTTTGAGGTTCTTCACCTTATTTACATGGTGTATTTCCAGCGGCACATTGGTCTTTCCGCACAGCTCACACAGGCGGGCGGACAGCCTATCGTCAAATGACGTTCTGGAACCGATGTGTGCGATTGCAAAGTCTATGATTTTATCTGTCCAGAGGTCCGTATTTTTGCAATCCATAAACCTTGCGAAGCTGCGGCGCTTTATGCCTGCTTTTGTTTGGTAGGGCAC
>CAKXHL010000057.1 GCA_934875375.1 uncultured bacterium | reverse complement strand
CCAGTGAGGAAGTTGTAATCCACTGGAAAATCTAAATTCTTTCACTTGGCATTATGCCTTTGTAAAAAATAGTTTGACATTTGCATAATAAAAAATTCCAGAGGTCAACTGGCAGTCATAATAGCTCTTACAAATATCGCTATTCGTCTCAATTAAGCCGTTGCTGGTTGATCCAGTAATGCTGGTAACATAGCTACCATCAGCTTTATAAATGTCTACAGTCTCTACGCCAATGGAACTTGCCAGTTTGTTTGACTGCACATCATAACTGATACTGATCATGCCTGCACTGTCCCCCGCCGTCAGGCCAACATTGTAGCTGGATAGCGTAAGGCTGGCCCGCATATCAGGAGCTTCTAATGCAGAGACTGAACCGTAGCAACACGCAATCACCATCACCGCCACAAGAGTAGATGAAAAAAGCTGTTTCATGTTACTTATCCTCCAATCGAATCCACAATCGCCTTCACCTCGTCTATTTGAAGATTTCCAGAAATCGTTTCGACAAAAAGTCCATCAGACCATACTGCGGTTATAGCATCTAAATTTGACATGATATAAAATGTTCTTGACCCGCTGACATATTGTTCAACCAGGGCATCGTCCTTTTCAAAGA
>CAKXHL010000056.1 GCA_934875375.1 uncultured bacterium | reverse complement strand
TCCGTAACTTCCCCGCCATCCTTGAACACCGGAAAATTCAGGCCAATCCGCTTTAGCGGATATTCAGACTCGTCATTTCTGTAAATTTCAATTTCCTTAATCAAGGCTGTGACCACATTTCTCTTTTCTTCGTCATTTATTATATTATAAACGCAGTCGAAATTCACCATGATTTTGTAAATATTCTCAAGCGTAATTGCCTGCTGCTTAATTGCATCTCGCCGAAGTCTGGCATCTTCGATTTTTTCCTCCAGCTCAACAATGACATCATATAGGGAATCTAACCGCAAGGTCATATCATGGAGCTTTCGTTCCCGGTATTTTGCATCAGCAGGGAGACTGTCAATTTCCCGTTCCAATCTTGTTTTATTCAGATCAACTTCCTTCAGCTTTGCCTGATAGCCTTCCAGTTCTTTATCCACTGCTTTCGTGTCAATCTGAACGCCAATCCGTTCTTTAATGGCCTGGGCATATTCCTCATTCCTTACGATCTCACGAATTGCCTCAATGACCATCGGTTCAATATCGGTCTTTTTCAGCATTGCCTTATATTCACAATGCTTACCCCTGACCATTCTATTCCGACTACATACATAATAGTAAATTTCTTTGTAAGTGCCATCT
>CAKXHL010000055.1 GCA_934875375.1 uncultured bacterium | reverse complement strand
GTATACATTTTTCTCTTTTCCGTCCTCATCAATATAGCGGAACCGATACCTCCCATCTTTACGCTGGTACTCGCCCTCTCGCAAAATCCGATTACGGTTATCTCGTCTTTTCTCACTCATCGTGAACTCTCCTTTCAAAAAAGAGAGCCAGACTTGCGCTCTTATCATAGCACAAATCCAGCTCTCCGCATAGTTATATCATGTGAAATCGGTAAATCTGTCAGCTCTGTTTACACAGCAGTAGCCTGATCCAGATACCTCTCAAATTTCTCACGCTTAATGAGGGCACGATTGCCGTTCATCACATAAAAATCCTCATTGGGATGTGTGTCAATAAGCGTTCTCAATTTTCCTTCGCCGATATGATAATATCTGGCTGCTTCTTCAATGGTAAGCGTATATCTACGCCACACCGGAATATCCGAGTAATTTTTTCCTTCAATATTCATCTTATTATTTGCCATAGGCAGTTATCCTCCATAATTATCGTTGTCGCAGCATTCGCCACATAGATATGCAAGAATATCCACTTGGCTCATTGCCTGCGCACATAAAAATAGCCAGACAGAGGGTGTCGGCAACGAAGTCCGGCAACGGGCTTCAAAAGACCTTGCAAACAATCTCAATCTG
>CAKXHL010000054.1 GCA_934875375.1 uncultured bacterium | reverse complement strand
TTTCAGATTTCCCCATTTGATAGCAGATTGATAGCACTCGTCGAATCCATACTTGCTGATTTTTTGGCAGGTAACGGGCGGTTTGCAGGTGCAGATTAAAAACTTATCCAAGAGAAAAGGTCTAACCGATTTTTGCAAGTCGGTTAGACCTTTTTTTATTTTCCTTTCTTGTCCTTGTTCAGTTCCTCTACCAGCATATCGCTGAGGCCCTGAGAAGGGATAACCTTATGCCAATGGCCTGTGGTATCAAACTCCGGGTAGCGGTAACGCCAGCGGTCGTAGTCCTCTTTGCTGATCTCTCCCGACTTCAGCTTGGCCGCCTGTTCTCCCCAGGCGCAGAGCATCTCATGGAACCGGGCCGCTTCTTTTCCCTGGAACACATCCACCCGAAGATGTACTTCTCCATCACACTCGCAGATTTTCAGTCCGTAGCGATCCTCAAGCGTGAACAGCGTGTGCATAAGACCCACATAGGAGTCGATATCTGGCACAGCCAGGGCATGAGGAGAAACATCCAATATCTGTGCCAGCGCAGCAGTCAGGTCTGCTTTGGGCGTCCGCGACCCGTTCTCGTATTGAGCAAGGCGCACATCGGCGGACTTCTCCGGGAAGCCCAGCGCCATACCAAGATATTTCTGTGTCATGCCC
>CAKXHL010000053.1 GCA_934875375.1 uncultured bacterium | reverse complement strand
GATGTATTCAGAAAAAGAAGTCCGCGCGCCTCTCATCCACCGGCAGCTTTCTGTGCGGAGCAGACCATTTTCCTACTTGTTCCCTTCATCGCTTTTCCATTATATACCGCATGCTTTAACGCGGCTATATGGGTCATTATATGGAGATTCCGGAGCTTTGTCAAGAGCGGAAACCCTGAAATTCGTTAACTTCATATCCTTTCCTGCAATTTTCCCCTGATTTTTTCTGGACAAATAACAGGAATGTGATAGAATAGAAAAAATGCCTGAAACCGGGAACGTCCGACGCAGGCGCAAGTACTAAAAAACCAATTATTCTCAAGGAGGTCCCGTATGGAAAGCCATAAGATCATTCAGGTGGACGAAAAGGTTCCCTTTAACCTTCTGATCCCCCTGAGCATCCAGCACATGTTCGCCATGTTCGGCGCATCCGTTCTCGTTCCGTTCTTATTCGGAATCAATCCCGCGATCGTTCTTTTCATGAACGGTGTCGGAACTCTCATGTTTATCTTTATCACAAAGGGAAAAGCTCCCGCCTATCTCGGTTCCAGTTTCGCATTTCTCGCCCCGGCCGGCATCGTGATCGCAAAATTCGGATATGAATATGCCCTCGGCGGATTCGTTGCCGTCGGTTTCGTCGGATGTATCCTCGCATTCATCATTTACAAGATCGGTTATAAAT
>CAKXHL010000052.1 GCA_934875375.1 uncultured bacterium | reverse complement strand
CTACCGGGCAGCCAAGGCCACGATGGGAGAACTGCTGGGCGGTGAAAAGCTGCCTAAGATGGCAGAGCTAAAAGAAAAACGCCGCCAACTGGCGGCGCGGAAAAAGGCGCTCTATACCGAGTACCGCTCGGCGCAGGAGGAAATGCGGCAGGCCGTGGCGGTCAAGGCCAACATCGACCATCTGCTGGGTGTCACGGACGGCCAGCGCAAAAAGGAACAGGAGCGATAGCGAACGGTGACGCAGACAAATTACTTTGGGCATGGGGTGCCCCGCAAAGTCGCAAGACTTTGTGGGGAGAGGAGGCACAACGGAGCGGGCGGATTTTGGGACATTTTGTCCCAAAGTAGCATAGCGGAGTTTGTGCTGACGAGTCCCAAAGCCGGGTTTGGGGAGGCTCCCCAACAAGCGTTTTTGCAGCCCGCCGGGATGCAAAAATAGCAAGTGTGGCTACACTTGCCCTGCTTGCCGTTAGTGCGTTCCCCGGAAACCCCATGAAAAAACGGAGGCAGCGCCGTTTCTTACGCTCCCTCCGTTTCTCTGGCTTTTTGTATTCCCTCTGCGGTGGCTTCCATGATCGTCAATTCATTCTCGTCCATTGTGTTTAGCATCCTGTCAATGTGCTGGCGGCAATCACTTTCTTCATTCTGTTTGTCAGGATAGAAGAATTGATCAACGGAAATATCCAGCAGAG
>CAKXHL010000051.1 GCA_934875375.1 uncultured bacterium | reverse complement strand
CCATAACGGCTATTTGCAAATTCGGAATACCGTCAACGGAGCGAATGTATCTGCCTATTTCAAATCTCCCACTTTGTAGATAAAAAGTAGATATTTCCCCTTTATACTCTCCATGAAAACACATGGAGAGTATTTTTATTGCTCCCTATGGAGAAAGGAGCGTTTTTTATGGAATTAAAGACAATCGGCCTGACAAAAAAGTTCGGCTCTAAAACGGCTGTGAACGCCTTGAACATCACCTTGACAAATGGCGTTTACGGTTTGCTGGGCGCAAATGGCGCAGGAAAAACAACGCTTATGCGGCTACTCTGCAATATTCAAACGCCTACTTCCGGCAAAATCCTGCTGAATGGCAGGAACATTGTTGAACTGGGTGAGAAATATCGAAACCTCTTAGGCTACTTGCCGCAGCACTTCGGGTATTACCCCGACTTTTCGGCGTATGACTTTTTGATCTACGTTTCGGCTCTGAAAGGATTGGACGAAAAGGCGGCGCGTAAGAAGTCAAAAGAGTTGCTGGAAGCAGTAGACTTATCGAGGGAAAGTAAGCACAAAATCAAAACTTTTTCGGGAGGCATGAAACAGCGTTTAGGAATTGCACAAGCCATGCTCAATGACCCCCGCATTTTGATTTTAGACGAGCCAACGGCAGGGCTTGACCCGAAAGAGCGCGTCCGTTTCCGCAATTTGATCAGCGCCTTTTCCAAAGACCGCAT
>CAKXHL010000050.1 GCA_934875375.1 uncultured bacterium | reverse complement strand
CATCAAGAGCGACGTGTTCGCAAAAGTTGCCGCTGGTGTGTTTGCAGCAAATGGAGTGAAAGTCAATATCTGGCCTGTTCTGATGCCTGTTCCTACAGTGTCCTTTGCGACCCGTTATCTGCATACCTCTGCGGGTGTCATGGTCACCGCTTCCCACAACCCCGGCAAATACAACGGCTACAAGGTTTACGGCGCAGATGGCTGCCAGATTACCACTGAGGCTGCTGCGGAGATTCTTGCCGAAATCGAGAAGCTGGACATTTTTGCAGACGTCAAGACTAGCGATTTTGAAGCAGGTGTTACAAGCGGCAGCAGCCGGACGGGAACTTCCCGACTTGCCCGTACCCGAATCCGGAGATTAAAGAAGCTATGGCACTGGGCATGGAGTATGCCAAAAAGTGCAATGCGGATTTACTGCTTGCCACCGACCCGGACTGCGATCGTGTGGGCATTGCAGTCAAGAACAAGGCGGGTAAATATGAACTGCTGACCGGAAACCAGACAGGTATGCTGTTACTGGATTATATTTGCTGCCAGCGTGTGAAACACGGCAAGATGCCCGCCGACCCGGTCATGGTTAAGACCATCGTGACGATGGATATGGGGGAACAGATTGCCACCCATTATGGTTTGCGGACAATCAATGTGCTGACGGGATTCAAGTTTATCGGTGAGCAGATTGGCAAGCTGGAAAAGCAGGGCAGGGCAGACAGCTATG
>CAKXHL010000049.1 GCA_934875375.1 uncultured bacterium | reverse complement strand
AAGTTCAGGAGGCGATGTAAATGAGCAAGGAATACAACATCGGCATCTACATCCGCCTCTCAATGGCTGATGAAGATGCCGGCTATGGCAGCAAGGCGGAAAGTGACAGCATCGGCAACCAGCGTATGCTCATCAATCGCTTTCTTGACAATCATCCGGAGCTATCTCACTGTCAGCGGTCTGAGTTTGCGGATGACGGTTATACCAGCACGAACTTTCACCGTCCTCAGTTCACGCAGATGATGGAGAAGGTCAAGCACGGCGAAATCGATCTAATCTGCGTCAAAGACTTTTCCCGCTTTTCTCGTGACTACATCGAAACGGGGAATTATCTGGAATGCACTTTCCCGTTCATGGGCGTCCGCTTTATTTCCATCAACGACGGCTATGACAGCGACGATTACAAAGGCACAACGGGAGGTCTGGAAGTAGTTATGCGCAGCATCATCTATGCGGCATACAGCAAAGACCTCTCCGTAAAGACCACATCGGCAAAAATCCAGATGATGAAGCAGGGTAAGTTGTCGGTGGCTACGCTCCATACGGCTACGTCCTGCATCCCACCATTCGGAACAAACTTGCCGTAGACCCGGAGGCGGCTGATGTGATCCGTCGTATTTTCCGCGAGGCGCTGGAAGGCAGCAACACCTCTCAGATCGCCCGCAGCCTGAATGATGACGGCATCCCGACGCCGGGGCAATACTTCAAGAGCAAGCATCCCGACA
>CAKXHL010000048.1 GCA_934875375.1 uncultured bacterium | reverse complement strand
ACCGTCGATCAGGCCGCCGCCGTAAAATCTATCAAGGCCAAAGTCTCCGACATTGACAAGATGAAGGTGGAGGAACAAAAGAAGGCAGCCCGGTCAGGGTACGACATGGACATACTTCCACCCGACCTTGTAACGTACAGCAACGACGCAAAGACCCTTCTGGAAGATTTACAGAGCAGGAATGAAAGAATGTTCCTGCTGACCTTCCTTGTGGTAAACATGGCCCCGACCCGCCGGGAGCTGGACAATGACCTGTTCACGGTGTCCGGTATCGTCCAGAAATACAACTGCACCTTGAAGCGGCTGGACTTCCAGCAGGAGGATGGTTTTCTTTCCAGCCTTCCGCTGGGCCATAACGGTATTGAGATCAAGCGCGGCATGACGACCAGCTCCACGGCCATTTTCGTTCCCTTTATGACGCAGGAGCTCCGCATGGATGGCGAAGCCGTCTATTACGGGCTCAACGCCCTTTCCCATAACGTCATCATGGCAAACCGGAAAAAGCTCAAAAACCCCAACGGCCTGTTCCTCGGCGTGCCGGGCTCCGGCAAATCCTTTGCCGCAAAGCGGGAGCTTGTGAACGTGTTCCTTGCCACCCGTGACCGGATCATTGTGGTTGACCCGATGGGCGAATATTCGCCCCTTATCAAGCGGCTGGGCGGTCAGGTCATCGAGATCGCCCCGGACAGCCCCCACCACATCAATCCGATGGACATTGACCTGAGCTTTGACGAGGAAAACCCGAT
>CAKXHL010000047.1 GCA_934875375.1 uncultured bacterium | reverse complement strand
ACATTGTACAGCGGGTCTGTACGAGGCCCTATTTCGGCGGTGCGTTCACCATCCTGAAACCCGTCGTATGGGCTCTGCAGCAGGATGATACGCACCCGTATTATTTCGGGGCTTGCACCTTGACCTGCACGGCCCCGGCTATGACACAGGACACGGAATTGGAGGGACTGGTATGAGCAGGAAAGCAGAGGCGTCGGCCATGGGTATGGCCGAGCGGGCGGAAGGAGCGGCAGGGCGGAAGAAAAAGGCCGGCCCTGTTGTCTACTGCGGCCCGACTGTAAGGGGCGTAGCGAAGCAGTACACGGTGTTCAGCGGAGGCATCCCGGAGGCGCTGGAGGATTTTTCTGAACGGCACCCGGAGGTAAAGGCCCTGTTGGTGCCGGTGGAGCAGTTCGCGGAGACCAGGAGGAAGATGGAGACTGCCGGAACGGCAGAAGCCATCCTGTACCACAAAATCAAATCTGAGCTGTAAGGAGGAAACAATATGGCTTACAAGCATGGCGTATATACCAGCGAGGTAGAAACCAGCCTGACTGCGCCTATTGTCGGGACGGCGGGACTGCAAGTGATCGTGGGAACCGCACCGGTGAATATGCTGAAAGACCCGGCGGCGGCAGTCAATGTTCCGCTGCTGGTGAACAACTACAAGGAGGCTGTGGAGGCCGTCGGCTACAACGACGACTTTGAAGCCTATACCCTGTGCGAGTGCATCAGTG
Source organism: uncultured bacterium (assembly GCA_934875375.1). Classification (GTDB taxonomy): domain Bacteria; phylum Bacillota; class Clostridia; order Oscillospirales; family Ruminococcaceae; genus UBA3818. Next base: position 76 of record CAKXHL010000047.1, on the reverse strand, counting down.
CGGCGTTCAGCGTGGTGGGCGTGGCCCCGATGGTGCTTATCAATGTGCTTGACCCGGCGAAGCACAAGGCGGATAT
>CAKXHL010000046.1 GCA_934875375.1 uncultured bacterium | reverse complement strand
ATAATAAATAGTACATTAAGAAGGTGAATTTTGGTGTATAAATTGCACAAAAAAGGACTACCTTTTCAGGTAGCCCTTGGTGCCGGCGGCGGGGGTCGAACCCGCACCCTGTTGCCAGGACTGGATTTTGAGTCCAGCACGTCTGCCAATTCCATCACGCCGGCAAATCAGCTTTTTTATTATATAAAATTAAAAGCCCAAAGTCAATAGATTTATTAATTTTAATAAATACTTATTTAAAAATACTTATCCATTCATCTTTCACTTTAATGCTCTCGTGCTCGCAAAAATCATTATTTGTGAATACTTCAAGCATTTTATCAAAATCCGGCGCTAATTTCATTTTAGGAATTTCATCAAGACTCGCCCAAGGTGTAAATTAATTTTTCATTATTTATAATAACAAATATTTATTAATATAAAAAAACTGCCGTGAATTAACACGACAGTTTAAATTAGAATTTATTTACTAAACTTATGGAATACTTTTTTACCCTTTTTAACAATGATTTCGTTTGAAAAATCATCGGTTGTAAATGACATATTAGGGTCGGTTGCCTTTTCGTCATTAACGCTTACACCGCCCTGAGTGATAAGACGTCTGCCCTCTCCCTTTGACTTAATAATGCCGGCTTTAACCATCATATCAAGAAGCATAATTGAACCGTCTGTGAAATCATCATCGGTGAGTACGGTTTCAGGCATATGTGAATTATCAGCACCGCCTGCAAAAAGCGCTTTTGCGGCGTTTTGAGCCTTAGTAGCTTCTTCCTCGCCATGAATCATCTTAGTAAG
>CAKXHL010000045.1 GCA_934875375.1 uncultured bacterium | reverse complement strand
AGCAGCTTTTCAATTTCTGCCTCCACCTGTGCCAGCTCCACTTGATAGGCGGTCAGTTTCGGATTGACTTTTTCCTCTCTGCCGTGGAGTATCTGAAAGTCTTTGAACTTTTCCTGCATGGCCGAGAAAATGAATTGCTCAAATTCTTCTTTGCGGATTTTCCCGCAGCCCGGACAGCCTTTGTTTTCCGTCCGTTTGGTACAGCGGAAATATCCGGTGCTGTTTGGCACATGGGTGGCTTTCAGCGCATACCCACAATGACCGCATTTGATTTTTCCGGCCAGCCAAGTGTTCTTCGGTTTCCGTCCCTGCTGGAAGGTGGTATTTGCCATAAGTTTTTTCCGGCATTTAAGCCATGTGTCAGAGGAAATGAGTGCTTCGTGTGGAGCGATAACAAGTATCTGGTCTTTTAAGCACCTGTCCTTGTCCTCCTTCACATCCCGCCCCTGATAGAGATAGCAGCCGTTTGTTCCGGCAAAGTCGGAAGCGTCATTGACAATCGCTGCACCCTGGCTCTTGAAAAATTCGTACAGCTCCAAATCGGCCTGTGCGTAAACGGGGTTTCGCAAAAGCTGAGAAAGAAATGTACGGAACATGGATTTGCCATAAATTTTTATGTCATGTTCCTCGAAGTATCGGGTAATATCTCCGAAGGAGGTTTCCGGTTCAGCGTACATTTCAAACATCAGCCGAACATGGTCGGCGGCTACGGGGGCGGCAATCATTTTCTTTGTGCGGATACCCTCTACCACAGTAGGCTCTAACTGATAACCGTATGGTGCCTGTCCGCTCATGTGGA
>CAKXHL010000044.1:453-854 GCA_934875375.1 uncultured bacterium | reverse complement strand
GACGCATAACCCCTCAAAAAGATCGGCGCGGAACATAGACCCGAAAGACATATAGTGCATCCGGCGCATGAGCTGCGCCTCCGCATTGCCGGGATGGATCGCGGGAACATACTGCACCGTCGCATTGGTCAGCACCATCCACGACGGATTGCTTTCTTCCAAGGTGGCGTTCTCCCTGAAAAACTGCCCGAACGCGGCGGCATATCCGGTGGGCGTCCGTATTTTCGGCGTTTTCTTGCAAGAACTCTGCAAATGCAGTCAACGTCATTTTGTACTGTCGCAGGGAATAGCTCAGATGCCCCAGCACTGGAATGACGCGGATCAGGAGTGCCACCAAAGGCTGTGTGCCCATGACACCGCTGAGCGCCTGCTGCTCCATCGAAAGCTGCAAATAATTGTTC
>CAKXHL010000044.1:0-443 GCA_934875375.1 uncultured bacterium | reverse complement strand
ACGCTTCTTCGGAAAACGCCGGCGTGAGGTAATCTTCAAACTGTTTTCTGTCCAAACGGGAGAACGGCGGGACATCATGTAGCGCGTGAATGATAGCCTGTCCTGCCTCCTGCGCTTTCGGGAGAAGCTGCATATCTACATTCTTTAAGCCAATGCCGGTCAGCAGTTGATTCAGGATCATGCACGGCGTGTCCAGTCGCGTGATCGTTTCGTCGGGGATATTCAATACCGCGCAGCCAATCGTTCCGGTCGGCATGACGCTGCCTGCGTAGGTTACGGTATCCTGCCAGAAATCTAGAGATAAAACCTTGTGGCTGATAAGCTCCTGTGCCATGCTGCATCCTCCTGTCACGTTTTTCTATTTTAATTATACCATGAGAATATGAACGCAGAAAGGCCTGTCATGTTTTTTGAAATAAACTTGTCATGGCATCCGCCTGTCC
>CAKXHL010000043.1 GCA_934875375.1 uncultured bacterium | reverse complement strand
TAAGAGGAATGAACCTTCTTGGAAATATCCTTGCTGTACATCTCGTTGAGGATGTTCTTGAACGGTGCAATATCGTTGTTGTCCCGCATGGTGTCGATACCGTCATTCATGGCGATATACCGCACGCCGTTGCGGGGGAAGAAATCTTCAATCAGGAAGCCGGTCTGCAAGTAATTCCTACCCAGTCTGGACAGGTCTTTCGTGACCACAAGGTTTATCTGCCTGCGCTCAATGGCTTTCAACATCCGTTTCAGGTCGGGGCGCTCCATGTTCAGCCCCGTGTAGCCATCGTCCTGATAGACTGCAACAACCTCCCATCCCTGCTTCTCGCAGTAGGTTTCCAGCATAGCCCGCTGGTTTGCGATACTGGCGCTCTCCCCGTCAAGGTCATCGTCCTTGGAAAGCCTGCAATAGATAGCCGCCCGGAAGCTGCCTGCCAGTATTGCGTCTACGCCTGTATATTCAAATCCGTTCATCATAACCGTTACCCGCACAATCCAGACGGAACACGGTCACTCTGAACCTTGTCTTTATTATATCCTAAATCTTGCTTTTTCGCAAGATATTCTTTATCATTTCTCTGGCTGTATTTCTGTGCAATCAGGCTCACGAAAACGTCCGTAGCGTCCAGTTCGCCGTCAAATACTGTTGTGACATGGATTTCTGTTTTGTTTTTTGCCATAGGCAGTTACCTCCATAAATGAAATATGCCAGACAGGAGAGGGTCGGCAACGAAGTCCGGCAACGGGCTTCAAAAAACCTCGAAAACAATCTCTGTCTGGCGGTTTGGTTATTTATTACTTTTTCTTTTATTTTTCTGTTGCTTTGGTTGTCAGAGGGGAGAAAAGCCCGCAGTTACGGGCTTTTTCCCGG
>CAKXHL010000042.1 GCA_934875375.1 uncultured bacterium | reverse complement strand
CAATTACGTTGTCAATGGTATGATTGGCTAAATCTTCGTAAATTTTTTCGCAGTCAGCGCAGTCAGCAAGATGCTGTCTGACCAGTTCACAGCTGGCAGGACTGCATGCATGGTCGTAATATAATGGCAGGAGATCCTGCACAATGTCACATTCGTTTGGATTATGATTCATGGTGGTCCATCCTTTCTTTAATTTTTAATCTTGCCCTGTGATAAGTAACTCTCGCCCAGTTTTCTGTTTTCCCGAAGATTATTCCGATTTGTGAAAAGGATAATTCTCCGAAAACTCTTAGCTGAAAGACTTCTTTATAAGGTTCCTGAAGTTCATGAAGTACGAGATGAATCTGCAGCGCAGAGTCCTGATCCGCAATATGGTTTGCAATATCATCGGATGTTTCCGCAGCAGATGCATCGAAACAGGCATATTTTTGATTTTTGCGGCATTCATCAACTGCAAGGTTTTTGGCTATGCTGCACAGCCATGTGAATTCACGGGATTTCCCTTCATAGCCGTGTCGGGCAGTCAGCGCTTTATAAAACGTATTTTGTGTGATTTCTTCCGCCAGGGACTGATTTTTGACGATTGTCATCACGTAAGAGTAAACCTGCAGGTAATAGGAATTGTACAATTTTTCATAATTCAGAACCGGTCACCTCCTTTTTACACAGATTAGACGGCGAAAAGATGGTTTCGTTACAAACTTTTCCAAATTATTTTATAATATTTTTCATGGATTTAACAGGAAAGAATTTCAAGTGTCTATGTTTTAAGGTTAAGTTAAGGAAAACATCATAAGAAAATAATATGACAATTTATGGCATACATTATTTCCGGTGTGAAAAAGAAATCAAAAGTTGTCATTGGTGTTGTATGCTCTAAAAGACTTCTTAATCAAGCGGTTGGGAAGTCTCTTAGAACACACAACCTAAAACCGAAGAA
>CAKXHL010000041.1 GCA_934875375.1 uncultured bacterium | reverse complement strand
AGCATACGCTTGATTTTATCGCTCATGGTTTCTGTGCTGGTATTGCTGAAATGGACATGAACCTTGTAGGTTGTCTTACCGATTTTCTTTACCATCGCTGGCGTGTTTTCCGGCGCTCTGGACGCAGTAGCGGCGTCTGCCACCTGCATAGTACGGGGTTCTCTGTTCATGGCGCTCCTTTCTCCGAACGGGTCTGTGCCGCCCGGTAAAAAATCAGTCTTGCTTACTGTTTACAATGTCTTTTGCTGTCTGTCGGGTAGCACTGGCATTTTCTTCCCGGAAATTCTTCCCGTCAAAAAGAATCGGCGCACACCGTTCCAGAATACGGTCATAGATACGGGCGTGGGCCAGATCAGGCGGGTTTTTCAACTCGGACAGTTTCAAGTTTGTTGTGATAATCATGGGTCTGCAGCTGCGGTAGCGGCTGTCAATGACAAAAAACATCTGCTCCATCGCATACTCGGTACTGCGCTCCACACCCAAATCGTCAATGATAAGCAGGTCGTACTCGTCAAAGCTGGCGATAAAGTCGGCCTTGTCCTCGGAAAACATCCCGGTCAGGCGGTTCAGAATGGTGGGGAAGTTCGTCATCAGCACAGGCACATCCCGGTCAAGTAGAGCATTGGCAATACATCCGGCGAAAAAAGACTTGCCGGTTCCCACATCTCCAAACAGCAAAAGCCCGATATTGCTCTTATATGCCTCTTTCCAGTTCTCCACATAGGCGCGGGCCTTGTCCATCAATGGGTTTTGGCCGTTGTCGTTGGCAAAGGTGTAGTCGTACAGATAGCGGTCTTGCAGGCCCTGGGCCTTTCGGCGTTTGATACGCTCCATGCGGCGCTGCCGTTCTTCAGCAGCCTTGCGCTGCTCCTCAGCCTCCCGCTGGCACTGGCAGATGCAGCGCGGCATAAAGTAGCCGGATTTCCCGAAGCATGGCACAACAG
>CAKXHL010000040.1 GCA_934875375.1 uncultured bacterium | reverse complement strand
CATGTGTCCATGTCATGCAAGTTGTTTTTCTCGGTGATCATGGAGATCAGCTCGTAACACAGGACAAAGGTGATGATGATACCAGCGATGGGGACTATCACATTTTCGGATAGTCCCCGGATCATCTGGTATATGCTGCTATCCCATGAAGAGGGCGTTTTGCCTACCTCAGCAGCTATCGTCCCTACCTTGTCGTTGACATCGGTGAACATATTGGTCATGTTGCTTTCAATCCAGCCGATCAGAAGCTCTTTTATGGCTTCCTCGATTTTTTCAAGGATAAATCCCAATATTTCACCACCTTTCGGTTATGCTGGGGCTGCCGGATCAGAACAGGCCAGACAGGAGCGGGATAAGGGTCGTGCCGATGAGTACCACACCACCACCGGCCATCAACTGCTTGATTCCTTGGCTCTTGGCACCGGGATTGTCATTGCCGTACCCCTCCATGAGGTTGACCACGCCCCACACGGCAAGGCCAGCGCCAAGGGCGACAACGAGGGTCTGCAAAACGGTAACTGCCTGATTGATAAATTCCATAAATGACCTCCTTATGTTGGAAATTGATTAAAAATGAAGGGAGAGCGCGGCATTTCGCGCCCTCCCATGTGGACACGCGAACCGGTGATCAGAACAAACCGGACAGCAGGGGGATGAGGGTCGTGCCGATGAGTACCACGCCGCCACCGGCCATCAACTGCTTGATGCCCTGGGACTTGGCACCGGGATTGTCATTGCCGTACCCCTCCATGAGGTTGACCACACCCCACACAGCCAGACCGGCACCGAGGGCAACAACGAGCGTCTGAAGGACCGTAACCGCCTGATTGATAAATTCCATAGAGTGACCTCCTTGATTTTTGAGTGTGAATTATTGAAAATGGGTAAAAAAATAGAAGCCCCGTCATTGTTCTGCTTTGGGCATTGCCCATGCGCAGTGCATGAC
>CAKXHL010000039.1 GCA_934875375.1 uncultured bacterium | reverse complement strand
AACTCCGGCACTCCTTTCAGGGTTTCAATGTCGTTTTCCTCTACGCCCATCCAAACCGCCTCATAAGTATCGACAACCTGATTGCGCTGCATTTGTGTCAGGGAAGTAGACACAATTCCCGTAAAGCAGATCAGAAACGCCGCCAGCGCAACAGCGATCACCACCATCAGATTCCGGCGCTTCTCGCTTTGCAAACTTTTCTTTGCCAGCTTCTTTGTAATAGCGCTGGTATCATTTTCAAAAGGCCATGTCATAGCCTGCCACCTCCTTATTCCACAATCTTTCCGTCCTCAATGCGGACAATCCGATCTGCAAGGCGGGCAATATCGTTGTTGTGGGTAATCATCACGACAGTTTGTCGGAACTCCGCACTGGTACGCTTGATAAGCCCCAGCACCTCGGCGCTGGTCTTACTGTCAAGGTTGCCGGTCGGCTCGTCGGCCAGCACAATAGCCGGTTTGGTAATCAAGGCGCGGGCAATCGCCACACGCTGCTGCTGGCCGCCGGAAAGATTATTCGGCATATTTTTCAGTTTATCTTCCAGCCCCAGCAGGTGAACAATCTCGTCCAAAAACTTCTGATCCACCGTGTCCCCGTCCAGCTCCACCGGCAGGACGATGTTCTCATACACATTCAGGATTCCCACAACGGCCACAAATTCGCCGTCATTTACAGAGAAGTTCACGCCGTCAAGGGCGCGGGTGATATTCGGCTTTGTGCCGTAATACTTTTTCAGATCAATCGTCTGCAAAACGCTCATACTCAAAACTCCTTTCAAGGCTTTCTGCCTGTTGATAAGGCTATTGTAAAACCCAAATGTCCGCGAAATGTTACAGCGGCCAAAAAATTTCATTGAAAATCGGGGGTGAAATGCTACAACGCTCGGACATTTCAAAATTATTATTCAACTACCCTTAATCGAGCTACAATACTTGTTTTTCTAAAATAGCGAAACGAAACATGAGGAACTATAATCGCCACAACGCAAATAACAATTC
>CAKXHL010000038.1:683-1047 GCA_934875375.1 uncultured bacterium | reverse complement strand
ATGCGTATGGCGTTACCAATTCGCACGATTTTGAAGTGCCCTTCTTTTACAAGGATATATGCGGAAGTTCTTCCGATGCCCAGAATTTGAGCAATATCGTCAACCGTATATGTCCTTCTTTCAGGGGTTTCTTTCTTCGTGCCGTTCCATGTTTGAGACATGAGAACCCCCTTTCAGTTATGAAAAGGAACAGCACGAATATGTGTGGGTAATATAACTTCCACCATTATTTTACCGTGCTGCTCCGTGTTTGTCTGCTGCTAATTGAAAAGTTTACGATCTATCCATAAACTTTCAAAAAAGAAAAGTAGGCTTACGGACGGCTGTTGGCACAGCTCCACGGGAGTCTAACCCCGGCCCATGC
>CAKXHL010000038.1:0-673 GCA_934875375.1 uncultured bacterium | reverse complement strand
GTGCGGCGCACAATGCTTTGTGGGCGTTCAATGCGCGAGTATCTTTAACCCTGCCCGTGTGTCATCGCCCGCAAGCTGCCACGCTTGCTTTGCGGTCTGGTGCTGTTCGCTCGCCCGTTACAGTGGTCCCGTCCTGCGGACTTGAAACGAGGTCATGGCGCACCGGCCGTATGGCTCGGTACAGGACAGAATGTATCCGTCTGCCTTATGCTGCACCGATGGCCTCCCATCGGGCTTTCTTTGTCAAGGTTCGGGGCACCGTGCGGAAAGGGGAACACGCAGCGCCCCATTCCCGGATCAGTTCAGGTCAAAATCCAGGATGGCGATAATCAGCTTCGTTTCCAGCCTGCGGCGCAATTCTTCATCCACATAGGAATAAGGGCAGCCATGGACGTCATGGCTTGTCCTGGTGGAAAGCACTGCTATGTAGCCGGAATAGTGGCGGATCACCGTGTTTACCGCGTCCGGCTCTCCCCGGACAGCGGCGGCGATGATAGGGTAAGGAAGCAGGGCCGCCCATGTGCTTGCAGATTTAACCATCTACATCACCTCCCATCAGCTCCTTTAGCAGCCGATAGGCTTTCTGCCTGCGGGCGTTGACCGTCCGGCGTGCCATGTTCATACGCTTGGCGATCTCGCGGTCTGCCATGTCCAGGAAGAAGTACATCAGGAG
>CAKXHL010000037.1 GCA_934875375.1 uncultured bacterium | reverse complement strand
CCTCGTCGATGGAGTAGACCACGATGTCCTCCGGGGCAATATATTTGAGATAAACCTGATAGATGCGGGTGCTATACTCCATGTAGTACGCCATCCGAGGCGGCGCGATGATGAAGTCAATCGCCAGATACGGGTTTGCTTGCAGCTCAGAGTAGAAGTGTGATGTGCCGTCCAATCTGTGTCCCGGCGCGTCGTGCTGCCGTCCGGCATTCGCTTCCTTCACGCGCTGTTTGACTTCAAATAGCCGCCCGCGTCCGGAGGATCTAAGCCGCGCTCCCGGCACTCCACGGAGGCGTAGAAGGATTTCAGGTCGATTGCGATGTAAGTGTGTTGTTTCACCTTCTTTGCCTCCGCTTTCTTCTTAGATCAGCCCTAATGACATTTCATTGGAGCTTTTAATGTTGAATACGATACGCCATTCAATATCACCCTCCACCGGCTCAAAGTGTAGAGAGGAACAAACTGCATGAAGTTTTTCTTTTGAGCTGTCTCCACACACGATTGCGATTGGACCGTCCGCTCCGCCGATAATGCCGATACAAGCAATATCGTTTCGTGCCTCTGGTGCATAGCGGTCAGAGCATGGCGCAATTTCCAAAGGCTTGTCCCCCTCAGCGCAATCACAGATCGTAACATCGCTGTCAGGTTCAGGAGAAAGTGTATAGCTCATAGCAGTAAAATGCGTAGGATAAAACCAGCGGTCAGAACCGTAACGCTTTTCGGAAATTGTCTGCTGCTCTAATTCCTGTACAGTCAATGTGTATTTTTTTCCACTGACCGGATGGAGGAAAGAAAACGAATCACCGGGAGCGTGTGCCTTGAAATGTGGTCCCGGGACACGACACGACTGCTGCTCCATTGTAAGGGAGAGGGCTTTTATTTCAGGACGGCGTTTGCTTGTCCACGGAAAAGCTGCCCGAAAAATCATCCATCCATAGGATGTATCCAAATCATAGTGTTCCAATGCCCACTTTGCTTCCGCTTCATTGATCACCCCGTCTGGCAAACATGGATTAAAGACCACGGAACAGCCGTGGGAGGTCAGCAT
>CAKXHL010000036.1 GCA_934875375.1 uncultured bacterium | reverse complement strand
TGTTCCTCCACCTTCATCTTGTCAATGTCGGAGACTTTGGCCTTGATAGATTTTACGGCGGCGGCCTGATCGACGGTTTGGATATGGAGAGTGATGGTCATTTCCGCATCCATTTCCAAAAGCTCCGCCAGCAGCTTGTCCGAGAGCTCCGAGGCCAAAATCTGCAAGTAGGAGGCGGCGCCCCAAGTCGTCCCCACCCGGAACAGACGGCTGAAACGGAAGTCGAAGCTGTCCGGGGCGATAAAGTCTTTGGTGGAAAGCCCGGTTTTGGGGATCATATCCCATGAAAACCGGAAGGGGGAGCCGCTGCCGGGGTGGAGCTGTCCGTGAAGGAGTTCCAGCCGTTCCAGCCCCGAAAGGGAGCGGCACTTGACGCCCAGCTTTTTGAAGTTCCCGCAAATGTCCGCCTCTACACGTTCCAGCCTTGCCCTGGCGGTGGGAAGGTCGTCCACGTTCACGCCGAAGGTCAGGAGCTTTGTGCGGACTATGCCGTTGTTGCTTTTGGCGATCTGGTTTTCCAGCATTTCCACATACTCACACCGGACGCTGTTGTAATCATCGTCCTGCATGGGGATGTTCACGCTGTACCGGCTGCCCGGGCGGCTCCGGTGGTTGAGGAAGGAAAGCTGGAACGGAAGGCTGCTGTCAAAGTAGTTGAGGCAGGCGCTCCACCCGTCAAAGATGGCCGCCTGATCTTCGGACTGTGCGAGCTGGTAGTTGATGTCTTCGTATTCAATGGTTTTGGTGTAATAGCGGTCCGCTACCCGGCACACCCCGTCCCGGTACATTTCCCGGTAAGGGAGTGTCTGCTGGGCAGTGGTGGGAATGTTCTTTCCTTTCGTGAACAGGCCGAGAAGGCCCTGCTTTTCAGGCTTTCTGCCTGCGGGCTTTCCGGCCCTTCTGCTGTTTCGCAATCGGCTGCGCCTCCTTTCTGGCGCTAAGCAGCGCATAGAAGTTTTCGGTTTTGTAAGGCCGCACACGGGGATAGAGGAACCGGGTGCGGATGATGTTTTTCAGCACTTTTTCCAGCGGCAGGCCATCTCGTTCATACATAGCCAGAAAGAAGAACGGGAGCATGAGGC
>CAKXHL010000035.1 GCA_934875375.1 uncultured bacterium | reverse complement strand
ACGCTGCTCTCCCTGATCCTGTTTATCGGCGGGCAGACGGTGGGTGGGATTGTGTTCCTCGTCCTTGCGTTCCTCGTTTCTCCCTTTGGCGTTCCCGCCATCGCTGAGTGGCTGGTGGACAAGCTGCACTCGGCCAAGTTCGCCCTGCGGGATTTTATCACCGGCTGATACTTCGGGACAAAATGTCCCAAAGCAGGAACAACGGTGGCTGACCACAGCCGCCGTTTGTCATATCAAAAGGAGGGCTGCCTACGGCCACAACCTATTTCAAGAAGCACAAAATCAGCAAGGGCGAAACCATCGCGCAGTCCTTAAAAGAGCGGTTTGACTACGGGCAAAACCCGGACAAGACCGAGGGCGGCGAGTTGATCTCGTCCTACGGCTGCGACCACATGACCGCCGATGCCGAGTTCCTTTTGAGCAAGGCCAAGTACAAGGCCGCCACAGGCCGGGAGCAGCGGCGGGACGCGGATGTGCTTTGCTATCAGATCCGCCAGTCATTCAAGCCCGGGGAGATCACGCCGGAGGAGGCCAACCGCATCGGCTATGAAACGGCAATGCGCTGGACAAAGGGCAAGTATGCCTTTTTCGTTGCCACCCACACGGACAAGGCACACATCCACAATCACATTTATTACAACTCGACCTCGCTGGACTGCACCCGAAAATTCCGTGACTTCATCGGCTCTGGCCGTGCGGTACGGCGGCTCTCTGACCGCATTTGCCTTGAAAATGATCTGTCCGTCATCACCGATCCTAAGCTGCACAGCAAGGGACGCTTTCTCCATTACGGGGCGTGGCTGGGGGCGGAGCGGCAGCCCTCATACAAGGAGCAGTTGCGGCTTGCCATCAATGAAACTCTTGCCAAATGCCCCGCCGATTTTGATGCTTTCCTCCGGCTCATGGAGGCGTCCGGCTTCACGGTCAAGCATGGGCGCGGCGGTGCGATTTCTTTTCTTGTTCCGGGACAGGAGCGGGCGACCCGGCTGCGGGCGTCCACCCTCGGGGACGGCTACGATCCCGAGGACATCAAGGCCGTCATCGCCGGGGAGCACCCACTCCCGGAGAAGCCTGTTACTGCGCCTGCCGCCCCTCGCCGTGTCAATCTGATCGTAGATATACTGGAGCACCTGAGCTCCTGCAAAGGTTCGGCCTATGCACTGTGGTCAAAGG
>CAKXHL010000034.1 GCA_934875375.1 uncultured bacterium | reverse complement strand
GAACCAGTGCGTCACCGGCTGGAATTATTTCTCCAACCCCCGGATGTTTGCCGGGTACGGTAGGCAGAAAGGATGGGAACGGGAAAACGCACGGACAGAACCGGCAACGGACAGCGGCAACGGGACGGAAAAAATCCCGGAAGGATTTACGCCGGTGCCGGAACAGATGGAGCTTCCATTCTGAAAAAATCCGGGCAGGGACAGCCCGTTGCACACTCCGTTGCTATCCCGTTGCCGACCCGGTTGCCGGGAAAAATCCCGTAACTGCGGGCTTTTCTCCCCTTTAACAACCAAAGCAACAGAAAAATAAAAGAAAAAGTATAAAATAACCCAACCGCCAGACAAGGATTAGTTCCAAGGTTTTTTGAAGCCCGTTGCCGGACTTCGTTGCCGCTATCCCCTGTCTGGCTGTTTTCATGTATGGAGGACAACTGCCTATGGCGAAAAATAAAACAGAGATTCATGTCACCACAGTATTTGACGGCGAACTGGATGCTACGGACGTTTTCGTGAGCCTTATCGCACAGAAACACACCAGAAAAACAGATAAAGAATATCTTGCTAAAACACAAGAAATGAGATATAATAAAGACGAGGTTCATAGTGACCGTGTTCCGTCTGGATTGTGCGGGTAATCGGTTATGATGAACACAATGGAATATACAGGGATGGACGCACTCCTTGCCGGGAGTTTCCGGGCAGCTATCTATTGCAGGCTCTCGAAAGACGATGACCTTCAGGGCGAGAGTGCCAGCATCGCAAACCAGCGGGATATGCTGGAAAAGTTCTGCGAGAAGCAGGGATGGGAGGTTGCGGCAGTCTATCAGGACGACGGCTTCACCGGCCTGAATATGGAACGCCCCGACCTGAAACGGATGTTGAAAGCCATCGAGCGGAAACAGATAAACCTTGTCATTACGAAAGATTTATCCAGATTAGGCAGGAACTACTTGCAGACCGGGCAGCTTATCGAGGACTTCTTCCCAAGGAACGGCGTGCGCTATATCGCCATGAATGACGGTATCGACACCATGCGGGACAACAATGACATTGCGCCATTCAAAAATATCCTGAACGAGATGTACAGCAAGGATATTTCCAAGAAAGTCCATTCTTCCTATGTCCTGTAAGCGCAGATAGGCCAGTTTACCGGCTGTCTTGCCCCTTTCGGCTACCGGAAAGACCCGGAGAATAAAAACCGCCTGCTGGTAGATGAAGAAACCGCCCCGGTTGTCC
>CAKXHL010000033.1 GCA_934875375.1 uncultured bacterium | reverse complement strand
GGAATTGCAGCCACTTTTTCGGAGTGGGCGCGTCAGGGTTGTAGGCGACCGTCAGCCGGTTGTTGCAGTAGCTCTTGTCGGCGGTAAAGCTGCCGTCCATGAAGTACGTTCCGTTGGCAACATGGATGCGGTCGGTTTCAATGGGCAGCGGCGGCGAATACGCTTGCAGCTTGATGCTGGCCAGCAGATTTGTCACAACTTTGGACAGCCCGGAGGTCAGAACTCCGGAGATTTCCTCCAGAATGAGATTGCCGATTTGTCCCTCGTCCTCAATCAGCCCATCCACCGTGAACAGCCGCCCACGCACACATTTCATGGGGTGCTTGTCCAAAAACTGCTGGCAGAACAACACCTCATTGATGTGCCTGCCGTCATACCAGTCAGGCCACGCCTGCGGTGTCATATCCATCTTCGATTTCCTCCTTGTGAGTTTTCTCTAAGCGCTGCCGCAGCCTGTCCAGTTTGCCGTCCGCCACCTGCTGCTGAATTACCTCGGCGCGTTCGTGGGAATCGCCGGAAGTGAGGATATCCAAGTAATATTCCGCCTCATCCAGCTCATGGCAGGCTTCTACAAACCGTGCGTGAACAGGCTTGTCAGGTGACTGCGGCGCATACCGCACCTTCCAGTTCCGCAGCACACGGGCGTAATCGGACAGAACAGAAAAGCACAGCCGCTCGTTTTCCATGAGCTGCTGTGCTTCTGTTCGGATGCGTTTTGCGTGGAGCGCCGCTGCGCTGGGCGGCTTGTCCGGGCTGAGATGAAAATCTGCCATCAGCTTCCGTGCCGCATCATAGGGCGAAAGCTGAAACAGTCTGCCCACAAAGTCGATCACATCCCCGTGCTCCCCGCAGGCAAAGCAATAATAGTGGTCGTCGGCCACATACAGGCTGGGATGCCGGTCATTGTGGAATGGGCAGAGGGCCATGCCGTAATGGTTGACCTCCACGCCGTACCGCTCCGCTGCCTCCCGGCAGCTTACACCGTATTTTACAATTTCAAAAAGATTCATTGTACCTCCATTTCTGCTCAAAAAACGGCGGCCTGCCCGATCTGGGGCAAGCCGCCGTTTGCGTCTTATCTTATGCTGTTTTGATTTCTTACTCCGGCGCTGCCGGAGTAACTTCCTTTGCTCTCCGGGCTGCATTTCGTATCCGCTGCCCCTTGAGATGGCCTTCATATCTGCAATCGTCACTGCAATATTTCACATCTGATCTCGTTGTGGTGAACACCTTGCCGCAGTTTTCGCAGGTACACGCCCGGCTGCGGCCCTCTGCCGCCTCC
>CAKXHL010000032.1:510-1439 GCA_934875375.1 uncultured bacterium | reverse complement strand
ACCCAAACGGGGCAAGACACCCGGTAAACTGTCCTTTCTGCGCTTTCAGAAGATAAGAGGAATGGACTTTCTTGGAAATATCCTTGCTGTACATCTCGTTCAGGATATTCTTGAACGGGGCAATATCGTTGTTATCCCGCAGGGTGTCGATACCGTCATTCATGGCGATATAGCGGACACCGTTTCTTGGGAAAAAGTCCTCAATCAAATGCCCGGTTTGCAGATAGTTACGCCCCAGTCGGCTGAGGTCTTTCGTGATGACAAGGTTGATTTGCCTGCGCTCAATGGCTCTCAACATTCTCTGTAAATCAGGACGCTCCATATTAAGACCTGTGAAGCCATCGTCCTGATAGACTGCCACAACCTCCCATCCCTGCTTTTCGCAGTATTTTTCCAGCATATCACGCTGGTTTGCGATACTGGCACTTTCGCCTTGCAGGTCATCGTCCTTTGACAGTCTGCAATAGACCGCTGCACGATAGCCCCCGGCAAGTGCCGAACCGATTGTTCTGTATTCCATTTCGTTCATCATAGCCATTTACCCACACAATCCAGACGGTATCTGGCTCTTTTGAACCTCATCTTCATTATAGCCTATATCTTTCTTTTTAGCAAGATATTCTTTTGTATTTGTCTTTCCGTATTTCTGGGAAATCAGGCTGACGAACACATCGGTGGCGTCCAGCTCCCCGTCAAATACAGTGGTCACATGAATCTCTGTTTTGTTTTTTGCCATAGGCAGTTATCCTCCATACATGAAAATAGCCAGACAGAGGGTGTCGGCAACGAAGTCCGGCAACGGGCTTCAAAAGACCTTGCAAACAATCTCAATCTGACGGTGGTTACTATTTATACTTTTCTTTTATTTTTCTGTTGTTTTGGTTGTCATAAGGGAGAAAAGCCGATAGTTTCGGGATTTTCCCCGGCAA
>CAKXHL010000032.1:0-500 GCA_934875375.1 uncultured bacterium | reverse complement strand
TCGGCAACGGGATAGCAACGAAGTCGGCAACGGGCTGTCATTTTCAGAATGGAAGCTCCATCTGCTCCGTGACCTCCACAAAACCGTCCATAGATTTTTCGGGCGGGTTGTCGGTGTCCGTTGCCGGGATTTCACGCTCCCAGCCCTTTTGTCTGCCATATTCCGCAAACATTCTTGGATTGGAAAAGTAGTTCCACCCGGTAATGCACTGGTTCATTATCTCGTTGATTTCCCGGATTTCCCATTGCTTCGGCTCGTCAAAGGTGTGATTTAAGGCTTCCTTGTAGAGCTGCTTGGAACAGACCATGCTCCCGGTGTACTTATCAAGATACGCCTGTATCATCCCGGCTTTGGTGTCCTCCGGCATAAAATCCCGCTGGTGTTCTTTGAGATACCGCTGCATGGCGGGGCTGAAAGCCAGCTTGAACCTGCCGCTTCGGTAAATCTCCATTGCTTCCGCCCACATCTGCTCGATATAGGCTCTGGAAGCAGCTTCGTCC
>CAKXHL010000031.1 GCA_934875375.1 uncultured bacterium | reverse complement strand
CTCATTAAAGACGTATATCATCTTTTCACCTCCCCTCTGCGGGAGAGTGAAAAGTCGGGAACGGTTGTGTTGCCCTGTGTATTTATGTCATTACAGTGGCTTCGACCCGCACCGAAAGTTCGCAACAACACAAAATTTTCACCCCACGGGGCGCACAACCAATGACCACAATGGAATACAGTATGAACCTTGCTTACATCGTATCGTACATATTTTCGTCCAGACTTATCCCATACTGGGGACAAACTTTTTTTAAGAAGCTATTCTTCAGAAAAACAGACTGTTGCAACGTAGCAGTTTCCTCCACGAGCCGCCGAACCGTTGTTGCACTTGGCAAAGAATTGCGGCGGCTTTGATTCCTCAAAACCGCCGCAGGGAAATGTATATTGAGCGCACGAAACCAACCTGCCCGGCAACGTTTTTTTTCTTTTCTGCCGCCGGGCAGATTAAGTTTAACTATTCATATTACAGCAGGTGGTTACTTGCTACTTTCCAACCTGCCGAATATTTTCTTTGAATAAAGAGAAATCAAAAATGCAGCTATCGCAGCCCCAATTAAAACCACCCATGTATGCGCTGCAAAAATGTCAAACAGAACACCGTAAATCGCCTGTCCAATCGGTTGTCCACACATCGCAATAGAAATCAGTGCTGCCATGATCTTGCCGACTAATTGAGGTGGGGTCTGTGTCTGTACCAGTGTGTAAATCTGAACCGTAAAGAGCGTGGAGGCTCCCATCACGGTGAAGCTCATGAGTGTGATGATCCAATACGAGACGATGGCGGACATATTCAGGAAAAGGGAAATTCCCATAACCGCCACGGCGATGGAACAAGCCAGAAGCAGCACATAGGAATTTTGGATTTTCAGCTTTTCCGATACGATTGCGGTTAAAATTCCGCCGCACAGGCCGCCCAGCGCCAGCGCCCCCTGTGTGAAGCCGTACATGGTATCAGACATCTCCAGCACCTGTGTAATCAGGATCGGGATTCCAACAATCATCACCGCGCTTAAAACCAAATTAAAGATAGAAACCAGAAGGACCACCGAAAAGAAAATGGGCTTTTCTGACTTTACAAACTGATAGCTTTCTTTCAAGTCCATTCCGACTACCCGAAATACGCCGACTTCACGCGGGCGTTTTTCATGCGGGATGTGGATAAAGATTTCCATGATGGCGGAGAAAGTAAAACACACCGCACTCAAAAGCAAAATCGGATAAATGCCCCAAAGGGTGAACATCACGCCACCGATTACCGGCCCCAACAGACCGGAAAGGGTATTGACCTGATTGATCACCGCATTTCCGGCCATCAGTTTCTCTTTCGCCACCAGAAGCGGAACGCTTGCCTGTACTGCCGGCTGATATGTGCCGGAAATACCATAAAGCAGCATCAAGACAACGATAAAAAGCGGAACCGTTGGGATCTTCCCCAGTGAAAAGTAAAACAGCATGATGATGGCCGCTGTAGAAAAGTCCAGCCCTACCATAATGTTGCGCTTGTTCACACGGTCAGCCAGCACGCCGCCGACCATCGAAAGAATGACCATCGGAGCAAAGGAGCAGGCGGTCACAACGCCAAACAACGTAGATGAACCTGTTTCTCGCAACAGATACAGCGGCAAGGCAAATCGCAAGATGGCATTGCCGAAAAGGGAAATAATCTGGCCGATCACGACGAGAGTAAAATCACGCCTGAAAAGTTTTGTCTGCATAAAATACCTCCATTATCTCACTATTAAACCGACCGTCGGTTTGATATATAGCTAAAATAAACTGCCCATTGAGAGCAGTTCATTTTAGGAAGTCAGGTCGTATGCTGGGACTTGCAGTAGCTAATATAGCCGTCTATCATTTCGTCGTCCAAAAGCTGGTTGATACCAACGCCTTGTAACAGGTCATTGAATGTTTTGCAACGATTTCGCATCCCCGCTTCATCCGTCATACTAACCAGCGGATTGAGCCATACATTCGACAAGACCATGATGGCCTCTGCCAGCTCATGGGGGTTTGTCGCTTGAATAGAACCATCGTCCATTCCCTGTTGCAAGATCGGCTGGATGAACTTTGGAGCAACAATCTGATAGAGCTGGGCAATCTGCATTGCCAAAAAGCGCGGATTATCCAATAGGCAGGGTGTAACGGTCAGCATTAGGCTCTGGTTAGAGTTAAACAAAGCAGCTTTAAAGATCGCCCACAGCTTTTCCAGCCCGTTCAGGGATTTATCATCGCGTACTTTTGCTAAAGCGGTTGTGTTTTCCTCACCTATGCGGTGAAAGATCGCTTCAAAAATTTCTTCTTTGGACGAAAAGTGATGGTAGATCGCGCCTTTTGAAAGATTCGTTTCGTTGATGATGTCCTGCAAAGATGTTGCGTCATATCCTTTTTCAACAAACAGATGGGTGGCAACATCCAAAATCAGCTTCACGGTTTCTTCCGGGTATTTGTTTCTCGCCATCCCGCACCTCCATACAAACCAACGGTCTGTATAAAGT
>CAKXHL010000030.1 GCA_934875375.1 uncultured bacterium | reverse complement strand
AGGGTCGTAGGTTCGAGCCCTACTTGGGGAGCCACAAAAGAAGAGGGAGTATCAAATGATACTCCCTCTTCTTTTGTAAAAAAATATTCTTATCCCAAACAACTCATCCAGCGAACAAAGCAAACCTGGAAAACTGAAACTGGTCATATTCCTAAAACGTAAAATCCGATGTACTCTGTTCCGGCTTCCAACCACTTTAATAGAATTTGATAATCTGTTGGCTTTTCTTTTTTTATGCGTTCTATCATGAATATGAGTTGCTTTTGAGAGTAAAAATTTATGCCCAACAGATCAAGCGGACCGCTATCTTTGTTATTGTAAACACCGCCTGTTATGATTGTTCCATAATGAGAATAAAACATATTCATATCGTTGCCAAAGATATATAATGAATCGTTTTTCCAATGATTGATTGCATCAACAGATACGATTTTTTCGATTTCAGAATCCTGCTCTAATTTGCAGTATTGCATTTCAATAAAATCTGAACCACCGAAATCCCTTCGTTCTTTCTGGGAATGAAAAATATGAAACAACAAAGCATGTTCCTCCGTTTTCGCTATCTTGATTCTCCGATGTTTTTCTGCCCTACCCAATGGTACGTTTCCCAAAACATAGCGAACAATAAAAAACGGGAGGCAGAACCATCCCGTTTTTTATTGTTCGCTTTATTTTTTCAGCATAATATCCACAATGGCCGCATTGGCGGGCGCCATGCCGACATTGGCGATGTTGCCCAGATTGGTAAACAGATCCTTCAAATTGTCAGCCAAGATGCCGTCAGCCGGTTTGGTGCTCATGCCGTTGAGCGCCATCATGGCTGACATAACAGACAGCCCAGTAGACAAACAAACTTTGCTGGCACATCCTTCTTTTGCGCCGTCACAAATCATGCCGGAAATACTTCCCAAAACATTGCGCATGGTATCTAATACCTGTTGGTCCGATCCTCCCATCATATAAACAATGCCGGCAGAGGCGCTGAGACCGGAGGCCACGCTGCAGGAGCAAAGGCAGGAAAGCGTTCCGAGATAATGTTTCGCATACAGATTGATTGCCTGTGCAAAAGCAATCGCACGCAGCATTTTATCTTCCGGAATTTTCAACTCCATAGCGGTTGCGGCAATGGTCAGGATCAAAGTAATCCCTTGGTTGCCGCTTCCGGTAGTGGTCATAACAGGCAGCTGCACACCGCTCATCCGCGCAAAGGATGCGCAGGAAGTGATCCGCTGCACATTCAAAAGCAAGCTGTCGCCCATGTAGCCTTTTTCTGCCAACGTTTCCATGGACTTACCCCACGGTAATTTCTCGCCTGCTTTGGAAATGGCAAGGTTCATATTTACGCCATCTTTCAAAAATGCCAGTTTGTCCAATTCCACCGAGTCGGCAAACCGTCTGAAATCCTTGATGGTGTAGGACTCCAAACTATCATCGGTGAAATTCTGGGAAATGTATGGCTCAAATGGCGCATGCTCCACTGCAACAATGCGGTCGTGGTTTCCGTCGGTGATGACCCGAACCGTATCTTCGTCGCTTTCCAGTATGGTTTCCACATACAGGTTGGTACGGGTATCGTCCATTTTCACTTCGATCAACGGCAATAGATCCAGCGCCTGTTGATGGTGCGCTTCTGTCACACTGCCCAGTACATCCATCCCGCGGGAAGCGTCTCCGCCTGCCAGACCGACGGCAACGCACATCGCTACGCCGCGTTCCGGAACACCGGGAATACCCACTCCCATTGCGTTTTTCAAAAGGCAGATATCCATTTTTACCCGAACCGATTTGATTTTGCCTTTCAGATGATCACGGGCTGTGGCAGCGTTCAATGCAATGGCAACGGGCTCCGTGCAGCCTGTTGCAGGGACTACAACATCTTGAATTTTTTTCAGCAGGAAATCATTCATGATTTTCAAGCACCTTTCTATTTACAGCCACCGATAAAGGGCAGCCTGCTTCAGATCCTATTTTGCGAAAAGCCCCCTTTTGCGCTGCCAGCTGCCGGCTGCACCGACTCAAAAGACAGAAAGGGAAAGCTTATTTTCATCATTATATCATAATCTTTAATCAAAGCAAAGATATTTCCAATCGTATGTTTGGATACATTCACCAGAAAGAAAAGATTTTTTCAAAAAGAGGTCTCTAAAATGAGAGTGTCTGATCCGCACCCGGCTGGCGAACCAGCAGGGAGGGACGGCGTATTTTTGCGATTACGGCGGCATTTTTGCTTCATCCGGTGAAACAGTCTGTGTGGTTTCCGAACAGATCGATATGGAACAGATGATTTTCCTATTTACCATAAAGCATAACGGTATATGAATTTCATATTTCTCTTTTTGAAATTTATATGTTAATATTTTAACGAAGAAAGGGGATAACTGGCGATGAACGTCAGCACAAATACGCCTTTCGAAAATAAGGTTAAATGGAGGAACAGATTATGGCACGTTTCACCCTTCCCAGAGACTTGTACCACGGTAAAGGCTCTTTAGATGAATTAAAAAACCTCAAAGGTAAAAAGGCAATTGTCGTTGTCGGCGGCGGTTCGATGAAACGCTTTGGCTTTTTGGACAAAGCGGTGAATAATCTGAAGGAAGCAGGTATGGAAGTTCGCCTGTTTGAAAATGTTGAGCCGGACCCCAGTGTGGAAACCGTTATGAAAGGTGCGGCAGCAATGCGCGAGTTTGAACCGGACTGGATCGTTGCAATGGGCGGCGGTTCTCCCATCGACGCTGCAAAAGCCATGTGGGCGTTTTATGAATATCCGGAAACCTCTTTTGAGGATCTGATTACTCCCTTTAGTTTCCCGACCTTACGCCAGAAAGCGAGATTCTGCGCAATTCCTTCCACTTCCGGTACGGCGACCGAAGTGACCGCTTTCTCGGTTATCACCGATTATCAGAAAGGTATTAAGTATCCGCTGGCTGACTTCAATATTACCCCGGATGTTGCCATCGTCGACCCGGATTTGGCAGAAACCATGCCGAAGAAGCTGACTGCTCACACTGGTATGGATGCTATGACCCATGCGATCGAAGCATATGTATCTACGCTGCACTGTGATTATACTGACCCGCTGGCGCTGCACGCCATTCAGATGATTCACAGAGATTTGAAAAAATCTTACGACGGCGATATGGAAGCCCGTGACAATATGCACAATGCACAGTGCCTGGCCGGTATGGCGTTCTCCAACGCACTATTGGGAATCGTTCACTCCATGGCACACAAAACTGGTGCAGCCTATTCCGGAGGTCACATCGTACACGGCTGCGCAAACGCGATGTACCTGCCTAAGGTGATCAAGTACAACGCGAAAAATCCTGAAGCCGCAGAACGTTATGCCCAGATTGCGAAGTTTATCGGTTTGGAAGGTCAGAGCAATGTCGAGCTGGTTGACGCACTGATCAAAGAGCTGCGCGCAATGAACAAATCTCTGGATATTCCGGATGGCATCAAAGATTACGAGGGCGGCATCATCGACGAGAAAGAGTTCCTGGAAAAACTGCCCGAGGTTGCGAAAAACGCCATTGGCGACGCTTGTACCGGTTCCAACCCGAGACAACCCAGCCAGGAAGCGATGGAAAAGCTGTTAAAATGCTGCTTCTATGACACTGAAGTGGACTTCTAAACTTTTCAATTTTGCAGAGGCACTTTGACGTTACGCGGAGAAGGCGCTGCACCCAAAAGGCCTGCATCGAAAGGAAGCTTTCCGTATGCAGGCTTTTTGCCAATGAAATGGAGAATAGGAGAAAAGCAGCCATGGTAAGAGTGAGGAAAAAGGAAGGTCTGAACGAGACGGTCAGCAAAATGGTGTTAGAAGCGCCGA
>CAKXHL010000029.1 GCA_934875375.1 uncultured bacterium | reverse complement strand
GAAGCGGACGAAGGAAACATTGTTCGTTCTTTCGGAGCGCTTGACACGGAACGAAATTATTATCAAAATGCCGGATCAGACCGCCGCCAGCGTCGTGGCGGCGCTGAACAAGTTAGAACGACGCTTCGGGAAGAAGTTTTCACAGATATTCAAAAGCATTACGTTTGACAACGGATCGGAATTCATGGATTGCGCCGGAATTGAAAAATCCATCTACGGCAAAGACCGGAAGCGCACGAAGGTTTACTATTGCCACCCGTACAGCGCATACGAACGCGGCACGAATGAGAACATAAACAAAATGATACGGCGGTTCTTGCCGAAAGGAACGGACTTCCGGAAAGTAACCGCCGCATATATTCAGCGCGTCGAAACGTGGATCAACAATTACCCGCGCGAGATTTTAGGCTTTGAAACGTCCGGATCGCTCTTTGAAAGATACGTCGCCGAAGCCGCTTGAAGCCTTCTGAAAAAATATTTTAGTTTTTTCTGCTTTTACTCTTGACTTTTGCGCAGAAAAAAGCCCGGCATCGGAAGCTGACCGCCTCAGACACCGGGCCTTTTTGATTGACTGTTACTTTTTCCGCAGGCATTTGATGCAGGCGAGGATAATCAGTATATGCGTTGCGATGTTTAGTCCCAAGGAAATATAGGACCAGGCGCTAACCGCAAGATCGTACTTTTTCCTCCAATCCGTAAGCAGTTGGCTGTCCGGCATCTCTCTTCTTTTTTAAAATACATACCATCTTTCTTAAGTATATTTTATGTAACATGCAAAATTATCCTTTTACGGTTCAAATACCGTTTCGATAACCTTGCGGCTTTGCGGAGTTGAATAGATCCAGCGGCTGATATGTCCGCCCGTCAGGTAGTAGTGAAGTTTTACAGGCGGTGGTTCTCCATCAAAGGCGTCGATTAGGATCAGTTTTACCTTCATTTTATCCGGAAGCAGGCTTTTAATAAATACGCTGGCTTGCTGGCCCGGCCGCACGCCGTCCCGTTTCTCTGCCAGTCCCGCCAGATTGGGGGTGAGTTCTACAAAAATTCCATAATCCTCCACCGAGCGTACAACGCCGCCCACTGTTTCACCTGGAGTGAATGCGGAGGTGTTTTCCTCCCACGTGCCCAGCAATTCCCGATGGCTCAGGGTGATACGTCCATTTTCCACTGTTCGCACTACCGCCAGAATATCCTGCCCAACGGAAAACCGATCTCGGGGATGGGAGATCCGCGACACCGAAATGGCATCGATGGGAATCAGAGAAACAACTCCGCAGCCGATGTCTACAAACGCGCCGAACTGCTCCAGATGGGTCACCCGGGCTGGGATGATATCCCCCGGCCTGAGACCGCCTAAGTATTGCTGGCGGCACCGTTCTTGCGCCTTGCGGCGGGAAAGGCGCGCGATGGTGTTTCCGTATGGGTCGGTTTCCAGACCGGTTACGATAAAGCAGACAGGCTTGTTGACCCTTGAAATAATTGCGATATCCCGTACAGCGCCTTCCGCAATGCCAACGGCGCACTCCTCGCGGGGAATCACACCCCGGATCGGACCGAGATCCACAAGCAGATTGTGGCTGCCGTCGCAGACCAGTGCTTTCGCCTCCAGTATTGCAGAATGCTCCATGGCGGACCGAATGGCGGAAAGCCCGGAAAGAGCGGCGCTGTTTTCCATGGTTTCCAGGAGGTATCCCTCTGGTTTAAACTCCATGACGCTTTCCCACAGCGGAAGATCCGCTGCAATCCCCTGTCCCGGCTGGGATTTCCTTTCTTTTGGTAAATTGGATTGATGGTCTGCCGCATCCGGGAATTGCGGCAGGTTCAGCCGACTGCTACATCCTCTGTTGTCGTCCGGAGAAATATTCTTCTTCCGTACCGCCGTTAATTTTCACAAAATTCCAAAAACAGTTGAAAAGTCCTTCCCTTTTTATCAGTTTTGTGCTACTATTTTAAAAGTATCCGTAC
Organism: uncultured bacterium; assembly: GCA_934875375.1. Taxonomy (GTDB): domain Bacteria; phylum Bacillota; class Clostridia; order Oscillospirales; family Ruminococcaceae; genus UBA3818. The sequence goes on along the minus strand of CAKXHL010000029.1, from coordinate 2,296 downwards.
AACATGGGGGGAGGAACCGCTCAGGCGGGGAACGCTTATGAAAAATCCGGTTCTCAAGGCAACCTTGCAGGGGATGCTTTTGGACGGCCTCTTTTGGGCCGGTTACTGCAGTTTTGGCAGCTTTATCATTCCTTTTCTGCTGGACAGCGGATTCTCTGAGAGCAGCGCGTCCATCGTCATGACAATGATATCGACGATATCGTTTCTTGTTCAGCCTCTGACCGGACATCTCTGTGATACGCACGTATCACAGAGGCAGGTCTATCTGACCCTGTCTGCCTGTTCGGTTCCGCTGCTGCTGCTCCTCCCCCACGCGGCGGGAAATGCTCCATTGACACTGCTGATCATGTTTTGCCTGACGGTCTCGCTCTATCAGGTGCCCGGACTGGTGGATTCTTGGATTATCCACATGAAAAAGCAGCATCCGGCCCTGAACTACGGGCTTCCCCGCGGGACGGGTTCTCTTGTTTTCGCTGCCACCGCTCAGATTATGGGAACGGTTACGGTGCGCTATGGGCACGGCGCACGTTTCCTGATGGGCGCCGTGATCCTCGCCTGCAGTATGGGAGCTGCCTACTTTATCCGGCAGAAGCCGCCTGTTTCAGATGGCACTGTCGTACAGACTCAGGGATCCGCCAAAGGAAAAGCTACGGTTTCGCTGCTTTTGCAGAACAAGACTTACCTTCTTGTGCTTGGCATTACGTTTCTGGCTTTGGCGGGGACTTCCTGCGTTTCTGCGTTTCTCCCTATGCTGGCTAACCGGCTGGGCGGTGATTCGGGAACGGTGGGTTCCTGCTTGGCGGTGGCCGCTCTGTGTGAGGTGCCTCCGATGTTTCTGATGGGGAGTGTTTTGAAAAAAATCCGTGCCAAATATACGATTTTATTCGCCTCCTTCTTCTATATTTTTCGCCTTTCGCTGCATCTGGCCGCGCCAAATGTCGGGGCACTGATCGGAATACAGGTCTTTCAAGGGCTGTCTTTTGCCGTTCTGTGGCCATCCGCGGTTAACTATATCAACGATATCGTGGATGAACGGATTAAGGCCACTGCGATCATGACGTTTACTTCCGTGGGGCTCGGCGTCAGCAACATTTTTGGCAACGCCCTTGGCGCAGCGCTCCTGCCCATTGTCGGCGTTTATGGGGTATTTGCCGTCTGCACCGGACTGACTGTCCTCGCCTTTCTTCTTGCGCTGCTTGGGTTTGCGCGGAAGTGGTGGATCTGACGGCTCCCTGAAAGAATGCCTGTTGTCGGCTTTCTTTGATTGTGACGAATTTGTGAAAACACCATCACAAAACCATCACGTACTTTTCACGGAAGACAGGTTGCACTTTTGGCCCTTCTATGCTATAATAAAGCACAAGCTAAGCTTTTTTGACTGTTCAGATGGTCGTTTTTCCCAAAAAGTTGATACTTTTGCCCAAACAGTACAGCAGAATACCGGCCACAGAGGCCGAGGACGACCATCTGCCGTTAGAGGGGTCTTCTTCGGCCCGTTTTTGTGCAGAGGCAGCAATTCTGTGAGATTCGGCGGACCTGCGGATTTCCGCATCTGCCGATTTGATAAATTATACATTAAAAGGAATGGAGTTTTTGGAATGATCGAGGTAAAAGACCTCACCAAAATTTACGGCAGCAAGCATGCTGTAGACGGCATCAGCTTCACCGTAAACGAAGGTGAAATTCTGGGTTTTCTGGGGCCGAACGGCGCTGGAAAATCGACGACGATGAATATCCTGACCGGATACATCTCTTCCACCTCCGGCACCGCGAAAATTGCGGGTTTTGACATCCTGGAAAATCCGATCGAGGCCAAAAAGCACATCGGCTATCTTCCCGAGCATCCTCCTCTGTATCTGGATATGACGGTGCAGGCGTATTTGGAATTCTGCTATCAGCTCAAAAAGGCGAAGCAGCCCATGAAAGCGCATCTGGAGGATATCTGCTCTCGTGTTAAAATCTCCGACGTCAAAAACCGCATTATCAAAAATCTTTCCAAGGGCTACCGGCAGCGCGTCGGCCTCGCGCAGGCGCTGATCGGTAATCCGGAGGTTTTGATTTTGGACGAGCCCACCGTCGGCCTCGACCCGAAGCAGATCATCGAAATTCGGAATCTGATCAAGACCCTTGGTAAGCGCCATACCATTATTCTCTCCTCGCATATTCTGCCGGAGGTTCAGGCGGTCTGCGACCGGGTTGTGGTTATTAATAAAGGTCAGATCGTAGCGGACGACACGGAAGAAAATCTCTCTCACAGCCTTTCCAACGACTTCCGCTACATTGCCCGCATTGAAGG
>CAKXHL010000028.1 GCA_934875375.1 uncultured bacterium | reverse complement strand
GCATAAACAACATTAGTAAGTCCTGATTTCCTTACTTCTCCGGAATATCTGCCAATCGCAATAATCAATGGAATCTGATCGTCCATATAACTATTCATAGCAGATATCGAAATTGTTCCATCTGAACGAGTTGTCACATAATCACCAGATGGAGCGCCGGTATCTGGTGGACTCTTCCCAAACTGCGAAAGAACGGAAATGGCTGGAAGCCCGGAATCAGGAATTTGACGGGATGTTTTTAAGCCTGCACACCGATAAGGACAAAGGCCTCCTGACCGAACAGCGATTTTTGAAGCTGATGGCGGCGCTGGAACAGGAGCAGAAAACCAGCCAGAAACGCCTGCACGACCTATCCATGAGGCAGAGCCGGGCGGGCGCACAGAAAAGCCATGACCGAACCTTTATCAAGGAAATCCGGTGCTATACCACCATTGAGGAACTGGACGAGTCCGTACTGAACCGGTTTATCAGCAAAATCCTGATTGGCGAGGTTAAGAAGGTGGACGGACAGAAGGTACAGAAAGTTAGAATTATGTATAACTTTGTCGGGGAAATCCCGGAGATTGCAGCGTAAATAGTTTGCCCCATCTCTCAACCATTGAGGGATGGGGCTTTTATTGTGGATAAAGCGATTTGTCTGAACGATAGTATTATCCCATATAATCCGTTCGCAGTGCTTCTACCAGATCACATTTCAAGATTTTCTTGCCACCAAGGTAATATGCCAGTGCGACAAAGCCAAAAAGTGCCACGATAAAAAGCAGGATAGGAACAATGGGAGCCATTGCTAAAAATTCCATTGGATTCAGGTAACTTGCCGTTATCATCAACCACACAAACACAACCGTAATCGGCAACGTGATCAGAACAGGGCGACCCGCTATAACGAGGGCCTCGATCCAAAACATTTTTCGCATACCTTCTGGCGTCATGCCAATGGACATATATCTCGCAAATTCTCTTTTCCTTTGCCGGATAAATCCCAACGTGTTGGAAAATACATTAGCGATTCCGATGAAGGCCAGCAGCACACACAATGCCCCAATTATCAGTTTGTATCCGTTTATCATGGCATCATTGTCTATCTTTTCCTGTATCCGGTTTTCTACCTCGAAAGAAATGTCATGCCCCAGCACATTCGTCAACTCTGTTTCAATCATGCTCAGTTCTGGCAGGGTTCTTTCTTTTTCTGAAAGAATGCGGATATAGGTGTCTGGTTCAGCATTTCCAATCGTCTCTCCGATTTGTTTCCAGGTGGAAAGGGACACAAATTGGACTAAAGCATAGTTATCATATTCTTCTCTCAAAACCGGTGGTTCCTGTGTAAAGCCCAAAACCGGGATCTCCACAGACGCAGCCGCATCTTCCAGGTTTTGCAAAGTCATCGTATCCTGGTTCTCGGATAAAAACGGAACGTATTCCTTGTATCTGAAATTGCTGTTTATGTTGTCCCAAATACGATTCAAAACAATGCTCCCGTTTTCCGCTGAAGAAACGCCAATCTGCTCACAGTACATGGCAAAGCTGTTATCATCCATGATTACAATAGGAGCCTGAATGGTATAAATCCCATCCACCATACTGACATTACTTCCGGCGATTGTTTCAAGGCCTCCCAGACTTTTTACTTCTTCGCTGACAGCGTCCGTTGGAACAGAACAAACGGCGGTTGCCTTTTGATAAATCACACTGTCTGTATCAGTTAAAGCATGGATTTCTTCCGTATGAGAAAAGTCCTCGATCTTTGTGTCCTCAAGCGTTGCCATCACATCCCAGGCATCCTGGTAGCGTTCAAAATAGGTATGGTTTGTACTGATTCCAGAGAGAGTAAAAAAACTCAGCATGAGAGCAAAGCCCAGAAAAGAAAGGGTTAATGACAGCGTAGCGGTTCTCAGAGATTTCTTCTGTGCTTTCAGCGCATTCCCGGCAAGTTCCCCTTCGGTTCCAAATAAAAGCGCAAGAATACGGGATTTTTTTCTCCGTTTTAGCTGCAATTCCCCAGTGTTTTTTATGGCTTCCAGTGGGGTTATCTTGCTCAATTTTCTGGCTGGCAGCCAGGCAGAAATCAGCACCGTCAAAAACGAGGTCAGAATCGTGACTGCAAACACGAGCGGATGATAGGTAAAGGCAGCTTCATGCCTGCCGACAATACCATCGGCGAGGATATTGACTGCTTGGATGGCCCCGAAAGTCAAAGCGATTCCGACAAAACTTCCGAGCAATATAGGAAGTACACAAAGCATCGCCGCTTCCTGTAAAAGACAGGTACGAATTTGCCCCGGTGTCGCCCCAATGCTGGAAAAGATGCCAAACTGATGTACACGGGCATTCATCGATACAGCAAACGAGTTATGAATGATTAAAATCAAAGACACCGATACAAGTAGGAGTACAAAGAGATAAAAAGCCATCAATAAGGGAGGATTGCTGTTCTGTGGATCGTTGATAAAATAACTTGACAACAGCGATTCATGATACGATACGGAAGTTTCAGGAACGCCTAACTGCTGGGCGATAAGAGGCATATCCTGATACACAGCCCTCATGTCATCAAAGCAAATATCGACTACAAGAGTTTGTTCGTCTGATAAATCCTCATTGATTGCCGCCGTTTTTACATTGGCGAAATTTTCAATTTCGGACAATTCATCTTCTTCGAGCGCCCCGCTGATGCGTCCCTGCCAGTTTCCTTCTTCTAAAACAACGGATTCTATTTCATAATTCCAGAAATTATAAAACAAACCGCACAATAAAGAGAGAAACAGAGCAGAAATAAACGCCGCCACCAGAACGGATACGCTGGAAGCCCGATTCTTTTTGATGAATCCTATCGAATAGTCTTTCCACATATCCTTACCTCCGTTTCTGATCGCTGATGATCTTCCCATCCTCTATGGTGATAATACGATCCGCCTCCAGTGCAATCTTTTCATCATGGGTAATCAAAAGAATCGTCTGTTCTAGGTTACGGTTAGATAATTTCAGCAAGTCAATGATTTCATCTCCGTTTTTCCGATCCAGGTTGCCGGTCGGTTCATCAGCAAGCAAGAGCGCCGGACGATAAATCAAAGAACGAGCGATGGCAACACGCTGCTGCTGCCCGCCGGATAGTTGGCTGGGCAGTGCTTCCAGTTTATCTTCGATTCCCAGCGAATGTACAATCTGCTCAAAGTATTCTTTATTGGGTTTGCGCTTGTCTAACAGGAGCGGCATGAGAATATTTTTTCGGACGGTAAGGGTGGGGATAAGATTATAAAACTGATAAACCAGCCCGACCTTTCTACGCCGGAAAATGGCTGCCTGTGTTCGGTTCATGGCAGATAATTCTGTTCCCTCGATAAGGACTTTCCCTTCTGTTGGCTTATCCACACTTCCCAAAATGTGCAACAAGGTGGATTTTCCTGAACCGGATGCCCCTACGATTGCTACAAATTCCCCTTTTTGTACGGACAGGTCAATGTGATCCAATGCCACAACTTGATTGTTTCCAGAGCCATATACCTTTCGGACATTTTCACATTTTAGTATTTCCATGTCACTTTCTCCTCTCTACTGAATGGTTTTACGTACAGTATAACAAAGTAAAGTGACATCTCAGTGACTGTATATCCTTATTTCAAAACAAGCACCGCCATTTTGCAAATTACAGGCGGTTATGGTTCCGTTCTGCAATTCAAAAATGGAACGGGTAAGAGCCAGGCCAATTCCAATTCCATCTCCAACCGCACACCGGCCGCGGTAAAAACGATCAAAAAGATACGGTAAGTCCTCTGTGTCAAAGCCCGCCCCGTCATCCCATACCCGAATTTCTACATAGAGAGGATTGCCTGAGTAGTCACAATGGACTACACCGTCCGGTTTGGAATGTTCCATACAATTCTTTATGAGATTGATGAGTGCTTCCATTGTCCACTCTAAATCTCCCCAAAATTCAATACAGCCATTTTCTGGAATGTCAACAGTAATACAATTTTTCCGCAATAGATCGTTCAGATTATCTGCTGCCAGATTTAATACCGTATAAAGATCGACCTTTTCCCGCTTTAGCGGCAGCGTTCCAGCATCAATTTTGGAAAGCATAAGCAAGGATTCTTCCAGACGATTTAATCGCTTCAACTGCTGTTTGACCTGTTCTGTGTGAGCCCCCGGAATCTCTTTTTCCATAAGCTGCAACGACAAAAAGGCCGCTGTGATCGGCGTTTTCAGTTGGTGTGCGATATTAGCCAGGTTCTCTGCAAAATTTTTCTTTGCGGCAACTGCCGTTTCTCTTGTTTGATAAAGCATCGTGACAGTTTTGTATATCTCGTCCTGCAAATGGGAATATTCATCTTCCTTCGTTTGTATCAATGTCCCGCCAGCACCGATATTGATCTGCTCCAAATACTCGGTCAAATCATCAATCCTCTTTCGATTTTTTCTGCGGGACAGAAAGATTCCGGCCCCAAAAGCACAAGCGGTCACAAGGAAAAATATAATCGGAAAAAGCACTGTATCCAGCGGGAAATCATAGCAAAAATCATCGGCCCGGTATCCGTATTTCTCCAGATAATCGTTGTCTCTGAGTTCTTGTTCGGTCAATGAATGATAATCTTTCAGAGCCGCTAATAGCTGCGGCTCGGCTTCAGGAGAATTTTCCAATATGGTTTCGCATAATGCCGAAGTGTGTTCAAATGCAATCTGCCGGTACGTGTGCAGGAAGAAAGCGGCGGTAAGTATCATGCCTGCCGCAAGAACAGCAAACGGAAAAATCAGAAGTGTTTTTTGTTTCCATTTTTCGCTCATTGTGTGTCCTCCATACGGTAGCCAAAACTTCGGATCGTTTTTAAGCAGGCTGGATGATTCAGCTTTTCCCGTAGCCTTTTCATTGTGACCGTCAGCGTATTATCATTTACATAGTTCCCGCTGCGATCCCAAACTTGCTCTAATAACTGGTTTCTGGTGATCGTTTTTCCCTTGTTTTCCATCAGAATCAGGAGAATTCGGTACTCCGGCTGGCTTACAACGATTTCTTTCTGCCCATTATAGACAGCCGTTTTCTCCTTATCCAAAATCAAGTCATCGCAGAATAGTTTTGTGTGGGTTACGCCCTCGGTTCTCCGTAACAGCGCCAGAATACGAGAATACAGAACAACAAGTTCAAAGGGTTTTACCACATAATCATCCGCCCCATTTTGGAAGCCAGTAACAATGTCATGGGAATCACCGCGAACTGTCAAATAGATAATAGGCAGGGTTTTCCATCTTTCCCGAATCCAAAGGCACAATTCATTGCCTTGTCCGTCCGGCATATTCCAGTCCAGCAAGACGATTGTAGGCAAATGACCGATCAACGCTTTCTTGGCATCGGCAATCCTATCAAAAACACTCACTTTGCAATTCTGCTGTTCCAAATATTCTTTTACAGATTTGCCAATCATTTCATCATCTTCTGCATAATAAACTTCAATCATGATGTTCTCCTCCTGATTGCCTGGCAGATTTTCTCCGTCCGTCTAATGGTTTTGTTGCATTCTTAGGGATAAGCCAGATCGTCCCCATTTTTTCTGCACCTGGAATGCGCCCTGCGGAACAGTAGTAATTTATCCAACGAGGTGTTACTCCCCAAATTTTGCTTGCTTCTTTCAAAGTCATGTAATCCATACTGCACCTCCGTACTGCCACATTATAATTCGTACTCTCGAATATAATAAGTTAAGCAGTACAAGTCAAGCTAAAAATTATCAGAATGGCAGCCACAAAGAGGAATTCTTTAATCGTGGCTGCTATTTTTTGAATTTATCACTTGACATTATGACAAAGAGGCAACAATCTATGACAAACTCTACTTTCTTTTTGATATATCACGATATTTCTTCAAACTCACACTATCCTGCAGAACTTCATGTAATCACTCCTATTTATATAATGAGGAAGCCACAACACCTTTCCTCAATTACTACATATCGTATTTGTCGCTGGCTGCAAATCTATATATAGCGTTCTACATC
>CAKXHL010000027.1 GCA_934875375.1 uncultured bacterium | reverse complement strand
AACCATATCAGCCCGTTTAGATATTGTAAAAGCCCGGAAAACCTTGATTTTCCGGGCTTTTTGAACCATTTTGATATAGTCTGAGCAGTCGATTAGCGCTTGCTGAACTGCGGAGCGCGACGTGCGGCTTTGAGACCGTATTTTTTACGCTCTTTCATACGCGGATCACGAGTGAGGAAGCCCGCTTTTTTCAAAACAGGACGGTAAGCCTCTTCGTTAACCTGCAGAAGCGCTCTGGACAAACCGTGACGGATAGCACCAGCCTGACCAGAAATACCGCCGCCGGCAACATTGCACTCAATATCAAAACGGCCCATGGTATCGGTCAGCTCCATCGGCTGACGGACGATCAGCTTCAGGGTCTCCAGGCCAAAGTAATCATCGATATCCCGACCGTTGATTTTGATAGATCCGGTGCCATTGGCATATACGCGAACACGGGCAACAGAATGTTTTCTTCTGCCAGTGCCGTAGAAATAAGGTTTAGAATCGTACATAAGTTTTGCCTCCTCCCGTTAATTATAAAGTCCAGTTTTCCGGTTTCTGGGCCGCATGGGTATGCTCTGTTCCACGGAACACTCTGCAGCGGGTCAATGCAGCGCGGCCGATGCTGTTACCAGGCAGCATGCCTTTAACAGCCAGCATCATCGCTTTTTCCGGGTTTTCGCTCATCAGTTTGGCATACTGGACCTCTTTCAGGCCGCCAACCCAACCGGAATGATGGCGGTAATATTTCTGCTCCAGTTTTTTGCCGGTCAGAACTGCTTTCTCCGCGTTGATGATGATGACATGGTCACCGCAATCAGCGTGAGGGGCAAAGTTTACTTTGTGCTTGCCGCGCAGAATGGAAGCGGCAACGGTCGCAGTGCGGCCGAGGGGTTTGTCAGCAGCGTCAAGAATATACCATTTACGGGTAATCTCGCCGGCTTTCGGCATAGTGGTCGACATGGTTTTTCCCTCCTGTGAATTGTTGCTTCATTTATGTTTCATTTCACACAAACTACTGTTTTTGCTGCGGAAAAGCCAGTTGAGACGTTTGCAGCAAGTATCATTATAGTGGTGAGAAAAGGGAATGTCAACCTTTTTTGAAAAAAATTTAATTTGTTTTCTTTAATCTCTTAAAATCTCCTATTTTCTTATATATTCTCCTGTTTTCTTAAACTCGATTTTCATTTTTGCCGTTGCTATTTCGGTACGAAAAAAGTAAAATGAGAAAAAACAGGCAAGGCGGGAAACGATATGCAGCGGATTATGGGGTATATGCGCAAAGCCATTCAGGAATACGGGATGATTGAACCGGGCGATCGGATTGCTGTGGGAATCAGCGGCGGAAAGGATTCTATCGCGCTGGCGGCTGGATTGGCTGGACTGCAGAAATTTATCGGCATTCCATTTCAACTGGTTGGCGTCACACTGGATCCGGGGTGGAATGGGCAGCGCACCGACTATGGGCCGATCGGGCAGATGTGCGAGAGTATGGGAATGGCGTATCATGTACTGGAAACGGAAATTGGGCCGATTGTGTTCGAGGCCAGAGAAGAATCCAATCCCTGCAGCCTGTGCGCCAGGATGCGCCGCGGAGCGCTGCACGATGCGACCAAGCAATTCGGCTGCAACAAAATTGCACTGGGGCACCATTATGACGATGCGGTGGAGACTTTTGTAATGAATCTGTTTCATGAAGGCCGGGTCGGGTGCTTTTCACCGGTGACTTATCTTTCCCGTAAAGATCTGACCATGATACGGCCGCTTATTTTCGCACCGGAGCGGGAAATCGCTTCTGCAGTGCGAAAGGCGGGCTATCCAATCATCAAAAGCCAATGTCCTGTTGATGGATCGACGCAGCGGGAATGGACAAAAAACTGGCTGCGGCAGATGGAAAAAGAACAAAAAGGAATTACCAAGCGACTGTTTGGTGCCATGAAACGAGGGCACATTTCCGATTGGTGATTCCAACAAAAAATCCCGGAGTTATCTCCGGGATTTTTTGTTGGACCAAGCTACCGTTGGCTGCATGTTTTTTCGGTTTCATAATAGAAAATAAAATCATCTACGTCGCCGGCGACCTGAAACCAGGAGGGCTTCGGGGGTTCTGGGATCTTCTTTTCTTCCTGCAGACCAGGATCGTTCTTCATGAAATCCCCTCCTTTTCTTTGTATGTGTGATATGTTTTTCGGATTTGCCAAAGCAAATCCGGAAAAAGCGATGAAGAGCAAAAACGATTCTCAGCGTAATGGAATAAAAAACGGCCTTCCGGGCCGTTTGACATGGGGCCATATATCAAAACTGCCGTAAACTGTTTTGCAGCAGCCAAAACGGACAGTGCCTTTTCTGCTAGGGCCTTTCTATCTGGCTTTTCAGAAAAAGAATAATGGTCAGTTTGGGGGATACTTTTTAACAGCGGCTTGAAACAAAGCCAAATAAGACAAAAAGGCATTTGCCGCCCTACTTCTTTTGTTGAATTAGAAAAACCTACGGTTTTTAGACGGCTATTTTTTATTGTATGAGAGAGAAGGGTGAGAAATTCCACGAATTTAGTCCCCTCAAAAAATTTCCGATCTGCGGACGTCTATCTTTTTGGTCCAAGGGGGATGACGTAATCCTGCTTTTTTCAGAATTATTGGAAGGTAGGGAAATCAGGCTTTTTTTGGGCATAAATAAAAAAGCGGCGCTTACAGCGCCGCTTTTTTCAGATAAAACAGAATTAAACTTTCCAGTCAGGATCTGGGGTTTTGCCGTTGATAATCTGTTCACAGGCCTCCTGTACCTTATCCAGGTAGGAAGACATCATCGTGAATTCGATCTTGCCATTCATTGCCACGTACAGTTTTCGGGTACCGGCATCATAAAATTGCAGCGTATCGGAATTATTGTCGTTGCGGTAGTCAAAGGTGATGGTCAGAACAGGGTCTCCCTGCGGCTGCGCATCCGGTACGTAATTACCATCATGAGAGGCGCCGATCAGCAGCTGATAAAACTTGGAAAAGGCCGTTTTGTCAATCGAGCTGCCGTTGTAAGTGACCGTTTCGCTTTTCTCGCCGGAGACATCGAAAGCGTAAGTGTTTCCAGCTGTCTGAACCGTTACTTTTGATATTTCATAAATGCTGGGCAACAGGAAAAGACTGTGAACCGTAGTTTCGTATTTTAGCGTCATCCAGTCCGCTTTGGAAAGAGTGTAGATAATCGGGACATCGTTGCAGATTGCGTAAACAGTATTATCCTGAAAAGAAAGGAGGAAGGTAAATGCCGTGTCCTCTTCATATTCCTCCGAGAAAGTCACTTCGATTTTGGCGTCCGGCTCATCCAGGCCATACTTTTTAAGATCTTCTTCTGTATAGTTGCCGGCCAGAACGGATTGTGCCGACGTGTCCAAGATTTCATCTACATAGGCAAAGATTGTTTCGGCATCTACCGGTTTTAAGGACGGTGACGTAATGGCATAGGAGAAATAAGAATAAGTAGAATCTCCGTCCGCATCAAAATCGTACTTTTCAATGACAAAGGGTTCTGCATAATCCGCCCCACTGAATGAAATGCTTTTGAAATCTGCATTTTCAGAAAGGTCAGGAATGATTTTAGTGGAAACAAAATCTTCGGCGGTATAAGCAAAGCTGGAAAGGTCACTGGTGTAAACCAGATAAACGGCATTGGAGTCAGACAGCTTTACATAAGTGCCGTACGAAGCGGAGGATTCTAGGCCGAATTCCATTGTAAACGAACTGCCGTCGGTTTTGGTCACCGTGAGGGAGTAGCTGGGCTGATCCAGGCCATACAGCCCCAGGCTGGCGGGAGATTCTTCGATCGTTTCCTTGGCGGTCATGGAGGTGGCCTGGGATATGACACTGCTGATTTTGTCTGAATCTAAGGGCAGCCCCTCCAGGCCGTCAATGGAAGACTCACCGTCTTTGATCTTCAGGACGTAGCCCCCTTCCGGACGGCTAACCTCTACTGAGGCCAGTTCCTCAGAGGACATGGAAATCAGTTTAACCGAAGTGCTTACCTCAGAAGAGGAGGTGGCCTCATCCTCTTGCGGCAGCAGCAGTTTCACAACAAAAAACAAGCCGACCAAAAGCGCCAGTACAATCAGCGCCAGCAGTAAAGTTTTAGTACGTTTGGACATAACAGGTTCTCCATTTCTGATTTCGATTGAAAAAGCAGGACGGGCGGACAGCCCAACGGCAAATACGCCCGCCGATTTTGCTTTTTTGCAGCCGGCAGTTGTTGCACAAGCCGGAAAAGATACTATTTATGCCGTCTGCGCAGCCATACGACAACGCCGACAACCAAAAGTGCCAGCGGGATGATGATGGCGAAAACAGCGCCGATGGACAGAATTTGGAAATTGGTCATGGTCAACGTAGTAGTATCCAGTGTCTTGGCGGTGATGGAGAAGTTGGATTCACGTCCCAACAGGCTGTTGAGCAGCGAGATATAGTATTTGCCGTTGACAAAGGTACTCCCGCTTAACAGGCTGGATTCACAGCTCATAGCGGAGGAGGAAACGATCACGTGGGATTCCAGCAGCGCGCTGCCGGTGGCGTTGGCGTTGCCGGACGATTTTTGAAGAGTAGACTTAATCAGTGCAGGGAACGCATAGGTTTCTGCGCTTTCGATGTCAAAATCTTCCGCCGCATCGTTAGGCAGCGCTTTGGCAGTGGAGCCGAATTTCAGAAGGACTTCAACGATCCGGCTGTCCCGCTCGGTATAAGCGGTGTCCATCACGCGGGCGTTGGGCATCAGCAGATAAGCAGAGGTATCCTCGTAAATTTCGGTATTGACAAAATCGACAATGCTGTAATAGGGGCTATAATTATAGATGCGGTTAAAGTTTGTTTCGTACACGGTTGCATCTTCCATCACAATACCCCACTCGCTCAGGAAAGCTTCCAGATTCGGCAGCTGAGGCTGATTGGCCGCGGCGAAATACAGCAGGGTTTTACCTTTTTGACCGTCGTTGTCCAGAAAAGCGTCCAGCTTATCCAGCTGCGCCTCGTCCAGATCTTCGCTGGGAGCAAACAGAACGACGGCTGCTGCTTCGGGGTCGATATCCTCCAGCAGCAGATCCTGGGTTACAACCTCAAAGTTGTTCTGGCTCAGCAGAGAAGAGAAGGCACCGGCGTCAAAGGAAGAATGGGCACTGAGGATTGCTACCTTAGGCGTATAATCGGAAGTAACATTCATGATAGCCGAGGTAATGGCCTCGTCTGTCCGGGAAGATTTGATGTAAGTATAGCCGGTGCTAGAATCGTTCTGCAGGTTAAACAGGTCGCTGGTTTTAACGACTTGGACTTTATTGCCGCATTCCAGCAGGATGTCCCTGCTGCCCATGGAATAGGAGGCGTATTTCGACTCAAACGCCGGGTCCTTTGCCAGATCGATAAACTGGACTTTGATTTTCGAATTGTACTGAGGGAATTTTTTAATGGTCTCGGCAGCCTGCAGATAATACTCGTTGGGGCTGCCAAAAGAATCCTCTGTGGCAAGGAGGTAGATGTTCACATCCTTTTCCACCGTTTTCAGATATTCGATGGTTTCATCGCTTAGACCGTAAATCTTGCCTGTGGTCAGATCCAACTGGATCGGATAACGTTCTGAAATGGCCGATACAATCATGTTCAAAATGATCAGTACGGCAATGAAGATCACCGTCAGCACTGTGGCAAAACTGCCCATCCGCAGGCGGCGGTTTTTCAAAATATTAGATAACATGGTCTTTTCCTCCTATTAACCCCATCTTCTCTTTTCAAGCACACGACTGGTCAGGAAGATAAACAGCGCAATGATACTTAAAAAGAAGAAGGCGTCGGCAAAATCCAATATGCCCATGGTGAAATTGCCATAGTGATCTGCCATGGAAAGACCCATGATCAGATTCTGCAGCGAGGTGGTCGGCATAAGCGACGCCAGGGAATCCACCAGCAGAAGCGCCACATCTACGACAATGGTAACGATGGCGGCAACCAGCTGGCTTTCAGTCAGCGAAGAGATGAACATACCGACAGCGATCAGCGCGGCGCCCAAAAGCAGGATACCAAAGTAGCTGCTGATGATGACAGCCCAGTTGAGAGAAACAAAGACGGACAGAACCAGCGCATAAGCCAAGGTAATGGAAATGGCAATAACATATACCAGAAGTGCTGCCAGAAATTTGCCCATCAAAAGGCTAAACAGCCCGATGGGAGCGGTCAGCAGGACCTGATCAGTCTTTTGCCGCTTGTCCTCACTGAGCATGCGCATTGTCAAAATCGGCATTAACAGCGCTGAACAGGTGAACAGCATAGAGTAAACATACCGCAGTTCGGCGGAGCCTACCGCCAGGTTATCCAGAAAGAAGAAAAAGCCGGACAGGCAGTAGAACATGGCGATAAACACGTATCCAATGGGAGATGAGAAATAAGCGTTAAATTCCCGCTTAAAAATGGCCGACATTATTCTTCACTCCCTTCCTCATTTGTTTTTGCCGTGTCGTCGGCAGATTTCTCTGCCATTTCGGCAGCAGGGGTTGCAGCCCCTTTTCGATTTTTTGGGGCCTTTTTATCCTGCTTGGAAGCGAGCTCCTGCTTGGGTGGGGCCACATACTCTCCGGAAGTCAGCTTCAGGAAGATTTCCTCCAGACTCATTTCGGTGGATTTCATCGAAAGAATCGGCCAGTTCTTTTCGGCAGCAATCCGGAATACATCGCGGCGGATATCAGCACCGTTTTCCGGCTCCACCAGATATTCAAACACGCCTTTTTCCCGTTCTCCCAAAGGATTGCAGGAATGAACGCCCGGCAGGGCGCGCAATGCGTTGTTGACATCCGTTACAGGGCCCTCCAGACGCACAGCCAGTCCGCTTTCATTGCTCATGGCGCGGGCCAGATGATCCGGCGTATCGTCCGCAATGATCTTGCCGTCGTTGATAACGATAACACGCTCGCAGATCGCCTGGACTTCCGGCAGGATATGGGAAGAAAGAATAACGGTGTGGTTTTTGCCCAGTTCTTTAATCAGGTTGCGGATCTCAATGATTTGTTTGGGATCCAGACCAACAGTGGGTTCGTCGAGAATCAACAGCTCAGGGCTGCCCAGCAGAGCCTGCGCCACGCCGACACGCTGTTTGTAACCCTTGGAAAGGTTGCGAATCAAACGGGTATAGACATGATCGATTTTGACTGTCCGGCAGATATCCTCGATATGTTTTTGACGGGGAAGCTTGACCTTTTTGAGTTCGTACATAAAATTCAGATACTCTTTTACGGTCATGTCCATATACAGCGGAGGCTGCTCCGGCAGATAACCGATATGGGACTTGGCTGCGATCGGATCCTCCAGAATCTCATGTCCATCAATGGTCACAGTACCTTCCGTACTGGAGAGGTAGCCGGTAATGATGTTCATGGTGGTGGATTTCCCCGCGCCGTTTGGCCCCAGGAAACCCAGGATTTCTCCCCGTTCAACGGTAAAGCTGATGTCGTCGACGGCATATTTGTTGCCATACCGTTTGACGAGGTTTTTGACCTCTAGCATGTGTGATACCTCCTATATTCGAACCCGCGTACGGGCTGCGCTTTGAAAAAGCGCACTAACACAAATGATAATAAAGGAAAAATATGTCCAAATCATAAATAGAAACAAAAAATTGTCCTGATTTCAGCAATTTTCATGGAATCTTCACATTTCACGCGATTTATAACGGCGGCTTGTTCCCGAAGGGACATGAAATAGGGCGGAAAAGGTTCCAAAAAGGATTTGCCGGCGCTGCGTATCTGTCAGCGGTAAAGAGAAAAAGCGTTCTATTTCTTTTTCCATGACCCACAACGGGTAGTCTGTGCCGAACATAAGGCGTTCTGGGCCGTACCCTTCAATCAGGCGCATCGCGTCTTCATCAGACAGAAAGGACAATGAACTGCTGGTGTCCATGTGCAGCCGGGTATAATCTTTTAAAACAGCATAAGCTTGCTCCCATTGGCTATACCCGCCGAAATGAGCGCCGATGACAGACAACTCCGGAAAGCTGTCCAGCACATGTGCCAGTCTTTGAGGAGAGGAGCGATCATAACGCGCATCGCCGCAATGAAACAGAATTGGAAGATCAAGTTCTTTTTCACACATACGGTAAAGAGCGAACATGTGCGGATCATCCAGCAGAAAATCCTGGATATCCGGGTGCAGTTTTACGCCGCGCAACCCTTTTTCCTTGATTCGAACCGCCTCTGTTATCATTTCCGTTTCCGGCATGCCAGGATGGATGGTACCGAATCCGATAAATTCCGGATGAAGGCGGCAGTTTTCGGAAATAAAATGGTTAATGCTTGGCACCTGTTTGGGAGTAGTAGCAACCGAACAGACAAGGTAATGGCTAATGCCAAGGCGCCTGCCGTTTTCCAACAGAATGTCCACCGTGCCCACGTCCCCGGCATTAACTTTATAAAAGTCCGCAATGGAGTGAGCTGCTTTTTCCGCAATTTTTTGCGGAAAGATGTGAGTGTGGGCATCCGCAATTTCATAGGGTTGGTCAATCATGGGAATGCCTCCGTTGATACAAAATGACTATGACCATTGTAGCGATTGAAAGGGGTTTTGTCAAAAAAAATTGTATATGGAGGCAAAGTAAGGAATAAAAAATCCAAATAAGGGAAAACTGCGTGGGACAGACCCTATATATAATGTATATAAAAAGCAGGTAAGAAAAAAGAAAAATAAAAATATGAAAAAGGTATTGACTTTAGGGTAAGGAGTATGATATATTAATGAAGCTGTCTCGCGGGGGACGCCGGGAGCGAAAA
>CAKXHL010000026.1 GCA_934875375.1 uncultured bacterium | reverse complement strand
GTTCTTCATTCATCTGTCGAATGATCCTATAGGCAAAGGGAATGGAGATCCCCAACTCCTCTGCCACTTCGTTGACACGCATAAAAATCTGATTAGCCATAGTAAATACCTTCCTTTCTTTGTTGTTGGTAACTGCCTGCTAATTTTGTTTTTCATAAAGACCTCCTCACTTGCTACTGCCACTTTTTTCTCTGTTGTATAACTAAAAAGCTGGCGTAATATTTTTTGTGCTTCGCTATCTAAGCTTGTTTGCTTAGTGCTCTTATGATACTATACATATAAGCTTAGTTCAAGTGCTTTGAAAGAAAAACTATTAAATAAATTTGCTTAGATTATCTTGACAAAACTAAGCAAATATGCTATGTTTCAAATAAGAACAATCATAGATTGGAGTTGATGATATGGCGATTGGTGAACGAATTCACTTTTTCCGTCTCCTGCGGGGGATGACACAAAAATATCTCGGCATGTCACTGGGCTTCCCGGAGAAGTCTGCTGATGTACGCCTTGCACAGTACGAAACAGGATCAAGAACCCCTAAGGCAGACCTGACCGCCGCTTTGGCTGAGGTGCTGGATGTCTCGCCTCATGCACTCTCTGTCCCGGATATAGACTCCTATGTAGGGCTAATGCACACACTGTTTACCCTGGAGGACAACTACGGGCTGAAAGTCACGGAGCAGGACGGTGAGCTTGCCTTGCAGGTGGACTTTCGCAAAAACAAGGATGCCGCCCGATTGCACGAGATGCTATGGACCTGGCGGGAACAGGCCGCCAAGTTGGAGGCTGGAGAGATCTCCCAGGAGGACTATGACCGCTGGCGTTACCGCTACCCGGAGTACGACAGCAACCAAATCCACGCCAAGGTGCCGCCGGAGGGCCTGATCTGACCCCCTCACTTGTAGGCCACGGGAAAGGCCGGTTGTTGCACAAAATCAGATAATTCAGATAAATGAGAGCAAAATAAAAAAGGTCTAACTGATCAACAAAAATCAGTTAGACCTTTTACTTATGAATAAAAGATGAGGATTTTTAGGCTACTCGCAAGCCACCCGATTTTTCTTTTCAAACTCAATAAATCGGGATTTAGCAAGTGCTATCAATCTGCTATCAAATGGGGAATTTGAAAATCAAAAACCCAGTGTTTATGCGGGTTTGCGGGCCCTCATATCCACTTTTTGCTTATTCCCACTCTATTGTTGCTGGTGGTTTACTTGTAATATCATATACAATTCGGTTAATGCCACGCACTTCATTAATAATCCGATTTGACACTTTTTCCAACACTTCATAAGGAATTCGTGCCCAATCTGCTGTCATAAAATCAGTAGTAGTTACGCCGCGCAATGCCAGTGTATAATCATAGGTGCGGCTGTCTCCCATGACGCCTACCGACCGCATAGACGTTAACACCGCAAAGTACTGGTGAATATCCCGATCCAAATGTGCTTGTGCAATTTCTTCCCGAAAAATCGCGTCTGCATCCCGCAGAATGTCCAATTTTTCTTTGGTAATCTCACCAATTACCCGAATTGCAAGACCTGGGCCTGGAAATGGCTGCCGCCACACCAAATAATCCGGTAGACCTAATTCTTTCCCCAGCCTGCGCACTTCGTCTTTGAACAACAGACGCAACGGTTCAAGAATTTCTTTAAAATCCACATAATCCGGCAGGCCGCCCACATTATGATGACTTTTGATGACCGCCGCATCTCCAGTGCCAGACTCAATCACATCCGGATAAATGGTACCTTGCACCAAGTAATCTACCCGTCCAATCTTTTTGGCCTCTTCTTCAAATACACGGATAAATTCCTCGCCAATGAGTTTGCGTTTTTTCTCCGGTTCGGATATACCGGCCAGTTTCGCCAAAAAACGATCTTCTGCATTTACCCGGACAAAATTCATGCCTTTATGCGCAAAAGCCGCTTCCACTTCGTCTCCTTCGTTTTTGCGCATAAAACCATGATCCACAAAAATACAGGTCAGCTGCGGACCCACCGCTTTCGCTAACAACGCCGCAGCAACGGAACTGTCCACACCGCCGGAAAGAGCTAACAGCACCTTGCCATCTCCAACCTTTTTGCGGATAGCATCAATTGTATTTTGGGCATAATCTCCCATTGTCCAGTCTCCCTGTGCACCGCAAATTTTATATAGGAAATTATGAAGCATTTGGGTTCCGTTCTGGGTATGCAACACCTCTGGATGGAACTGGAGGCCATAAAGCTTTTTCTCTTGGTTCTGCATGGCCGCTGTGGGACAGGAATCCGTATACGCTGTTGCAGAAAATCCCTCCGGCATTTGGTCCACGTAATCGGTGTGGCTCATCCAGGTAATCCCCTGCGCTGGCAAACCATCAAACAGCGGACAGGCCGTGTCATATTTTGTTTTGGTTTTGCCATACTCTCTGGAATCAGGCGAAGTCACATGCCCGCCTAATGTATGTGCCATGACCTGAATTCCATAACAGATTCCTAATACAGGAATTCCTAATTCAAACACTTCTTTGCTGCACCTAGGCGCATCTTCCAAATATACACTGTTGGGCCCGCCGGTAAAGATAATACCAATCGGTTCTTTTTTTGAAATTTTTTCCACCGGCGTGTGATAAGGCAGCACTTCACAGTAAACACCGCACTCCCTGACCCGCCGCGCAATCAGCTGGTTATACTGACCGCCGAAATCCAAAATCACTACCGTTTGATTCACAACGCATCCTCCGCTTTCTTCCCTTTTGTTCTTATCATTTTGCCATAATTACCGTTAAAATGCAAGCAAAATCCACGAAATGACAAAAAAGCATTTCAAATTTTCAACCTTTCCAATTCGCTGCATAAAAAGGCGAAACTTTCAAAGGATAAGAATAGATTGAAATAGGAAGTGAATCGTTATGAAATTCTTTTTTAGTATCATGCTCTCTTGTACTTTGTTATCTTCGCCTTTTTACGAAGAACAGCCTCTTATTCAGCCGGCATCAGCCGATTTATCGGAAAGTTCTTATCAAATGTCCGTGGCCAAAGGGGAAGTTGCTGAACTGTCAGCCAGACAGCTGGAAATCCGACTCGGTTTGGAAGAGGGGGAATTGCTGGGCATTACCATCACAGCCCTTCCGGATAATGGCAGTCTTGTTTTGGACGGCGCACGGATCAGCGAATTTTCTCAGCTGGCCAGGGAAGAACTGGACCGTCTGTGCTTTGTTCCAGGGGAAAACGCCCTCCGCTCTGGTTTTTCTTTTATTCCAAACTGTCCCAGCCGTGCTACCGCTACTTTATCTGTTCATGTTGCGGATGAACTGCCCACGCCGCCGCAGGCGCAAGATATGCTTCTGCATACCTGGTCCGATATTGGAATCCAAACTGCCTCTTTGTTTGACGCAGAAACACAAACCGCCTCTGTCCACATCACCCGCAGCCCACAAAAGGGCGTGGTTAAAACCGATGGACAATCTTTCACCTATCAGCCTTTCACCGGTCTTGCGGGAGAAGACCAGTTCTCTTATGTTTTGATGGATGCCTACGGTAATTTATCCGCTGAGGCAACCGTTTCAGTTACAATTCAGGAAAATAAAAACAATTTTTCTTTTGCCGATATGATCGGACGCCCCGAAACAGCTGCTGCAATTACCTTGCATCAAAATGATATTCTCTGCGGGGAGAAAATCGGAGATGACTGGTATTTTCACCCAGACAATACCATGACTCGTGGGCAGTTTTTAATTTGCCTGCTGGCTGCTAAAAACACGCCTTTGACCGAGCAAGCAGTGATTCAAACGAATCTCTCTAACGATAGAGAACTGTCGCTGTGGATCAAACCATATCTGCAAACGGCCATTCAGCAAAAAATCATTACCGAAAGCACATTCTCTCCCGATGAACCAATTTCTTTTTCCGAGGCAAAAGAACTTCTCCACCGTACGTTTGATCCGTCCTGGAAAAAATCTGCCTTCTCTTCTTTCTTTACCGCGTTCGGCACATCATCCGAAAAGATGTTTCCAACGGTTCTGGATCAAACACCGCTCACACGTGCGGACTGCGCTGTTTTACTTTCGGAAATGACCAACAATTTCCCCTCATAAATTGGGAATGCAGGTAAACACTAATGTCAGCCGGAATCACCTTGCGGGGCCTTTTCGGCAAAAGAGCGACAAACCAACAAAGGAGTGGAAACCATGCTGGATAAAACCGCTTTGACGCTGACTATCATCGGCGCGTTAAACTGGGGTTCAATCGGTATCTTCCAGTTTGATATCGTGGCATGGCTGTTCGGCGGACAGGGCGCAATGCTCAGCCGAATCGTCTATACCCTAGTGGCTCTGGCGGGTATTTGGTGTATTTCGCTGCTGTTTCGGGATACTGAAGCCGCAAGAATTACGGAGTAACTCGCCTCAAAAAAAGCGTCCGGCAATGGTACGGACGCTTTTTTCTGCTGTTTTTGATCAAGAAAAACTTTTTTAATCGTTCTTGTCAATTCACCCCAATTAAAGGTTTAAGCAAAGTTATACCAGATTTTTCAGAAAGGTTTCATAATCTTTCAAAGGCATTTTTTCCCACAAGGCGGATAAATAAAGCGGATAGTCATTGGAATAACGGGAAAAGCTCCCCTGTCTGACGGCTCCGAACCCCAGTGAAAGGTAAAGACGAACCGCTTGATGGCTCCATGTTTGGGTATGCAGGTAAACCAGCTGGCTATTTTCTGTCTGAGCCAGGGTTTTCAGCGCCCGCACAACTATCGCCCGCCCAAGGCCCTTCCTTTGACAGTACGGAGCAGTACTCACCCAATGCAGGGAGGCAAGTCTCTCTCCTCCACTTACCTGTTCAAACCAGGCCGTCGCAGTTGCCGCCGCCTGATCTTTTTCTTCATCCCAAATAAACCAACAGCGCTGCCGCAGTAATGTTTCAAAAGCCAGGTAATTTTGAGAAAAATAATCAATCGCCTCTTTTTCCGTAGCGAATTCCCCTACCTGCCATTCCAAGCGAGCCCATTGTTTTTCATCACCTGGGCAAAACAGGCGAAAAGAAAATCCTGACGGCAAAGTCGGTTCTTTCAGGCAGAGTAAATTCTCACGTTCCGCACACATAATAATATTTTGATAAGGAATGGATTTATCCAATATGCCGACTTCTCCTCTCTTTAACGACTGGGGCGGTAAACTCCCAGCCGCAAGACAGCGGTTTTGGCATTCCAAGCACGTATTGGTCGGTAGCCGCCGCTTCCAGCTGCGCAAACCGTTTTGCGTCTTCCGATTCTTCCGACAGCCGTGCCAACGACTGCGAAAACGGGATGACAGCCGTTTTTTTCATCTGCCGCAAAATCTCTTCCCCACCAAAACCGATCCCCAAAATACGCAGATAAGGCGGTCTTATTTTCTGCATGGATGCCGTTACTCCCAAAAAGCCATGCAGCGCCATTCTTCTTGCCCGGCTCTGGGGATATCGCTTGGTTTGAACCAGCTGATACAATTCCACAATGGAACGCGCTTGCCGTATTCCCGCATACAGGCGGTTTTCCAATCCTTCACTGACATCCGGCAAGTTTTTGAGCCAATCCAGCGGGCGGGTTCGCAAAAGAGCCAGCATATTCCGTTCCAAATTACCCAGCCGCACAGGAGCCACGCCAGACACAAACGCCTGTTGATAAAGAGGCAGGCAAATCTCCGGCAGACCTTTCTGGGCTTCAGACCAATCTCCTGCCTCCAGCAGGTGCCGCACATACGAGGCACTCATCAGCCCTTTTTCTTCTCCGTGCTGATCATGTCCAGCTCCTTTGCGGGGAATCGCCGCCCACTGCGGGGAAAAACCGAGCCGATGGGCGGCTTTGAGATATTCAATCCCCAAAATATTATTGGGGCGAGTGAGAATAGCCGCCGTTTCCTCTCCCGCAAGATCCTCCACCGTTTGAGAACGAGCTGCGGCATAGGATCCGCCTCCCATCAGCCGTAGGCGGAAAACAGGCTCGAATTCCGGTGAAAGAAGTACCGAAAGCACCTTTTGCAGCTGCGCCTGCTCGTCCTCTGCACCGAAACTAACCATATCCACGCATCCTGTCGCCTGCATCAAAGACAGTGCGCCGTAAGCAAAGGTCTCAGCCGACGCGGTAGCAAACGGCAGCGGCAGCTCCACCACCAAATCTGCACCGCCGCTTAATGCAGCCCGAACGCGGATCCATTTATCCAGCATAGCCGGTACACCCCGCTGCACAAAATTCCCACTCATAACTACCAGAATATGGGTCGCCCCTGCTTGACGCGCTTTTTCAATCTGATACGCATGGCCTTTGTGAAATGGATTATACTCCGCTGTAATTCCACAGATTTTCATATCGATTTCCCTCCTTCCAAACAGATTTTTCCTTGCATTTTCTCTTCTATTGTAATAATATAAGATTGTATGACAATATGTCAAATGATACATAACATGGAGGAATCAGTACATGAAGGTTTTGGTCATCAACGCCGGCAGTTCATCGTTAAAATATCAGCTGATTGATATGGAAAACGAAGCTGTACTGGCCAAGGGCAACTGCGAACGCATCGGGGTAGACGGACTGATCACCCACAAAACATCCGACGGACGCACTGTATCCCATAATACGCCTTTCCCCACCCATAAAGAAGCGTTTATGGAAGTTGTCAATATCCTGACTGAGGGCGAAGGAAAAGTTATCGATTCCGTAAAAGAAATCTCCGCTGTTGGCCACCGTGTACTCCACGGCAGCGAGGTTTATAAAACCTCTACTCTAGTCACCGACAAGGTTATCGAAGATATCTTTTCTTTCTCCGAATTGGGCCCTCTGCACAACCCGCCTCAGGCTACCGCAATGAAAGCCTGCCAGGAAGTATTCGGCAAAGAAACTCCCATGGTCGCAATCTTCGACACTTCTTTCCATCAGACCATGCCGCCCAAGGCCTACATGTTCGGCGTTCCGTATGAATATTACGAGAAATACTCCATCCGTCGTTACGGCTTCCACGGAACCAGCCACCGTTTTGTCAGCGGCAGATACGGCCAGTTGCACGGTTCTGTTGAAGGAACCAAAATCATCACCTGCCATCTGGGCAACGGCAGTTCCATCTCCGCCATCAAAGATGGCAAGGTAGTAGATACCTCTATGGGCTTTACTCCTCTGGACGGATTTATCATGGGCACCAGAAGCGGCGGCATCGATCCTTCCGTCGTGACTTATATCATGAATAAAGAAGGTCTGACTCCTGACCAAATGTCGGATCTGATGAACAAGAAATCCGGATTCCTGGGCCTGTCGGGTGTTTCCAGTGACTGTCGTGACCTGTGGGCTGCCGCCAAAGAAGGCAACGAGCGCGCGAAACTGACTTTGGAAATCGTCAGCTACCAGATTAAAAAATTCATTGGCTCCTACGCGGCTGCCATGGGCGGCGTGGACGCGGTGATTTTCACTGGCGGTATCGGCGAAAACGATAGTTCCATGCGAGCACTGGTCTGCGAAGATATGGAGTTTTTGGGGATGAAATTGGATGCTGAGCGCAACAACGTTCGGGAGGAAGCAAAAATTTCTGCTGATGACTCCAAAGTGGAAATCTGGGTTATCCCTACCAACGAAGAGCTGCTCATCGCCAGAGATACCATGGAGATCGTCTCCAAGCTCTAATCGTTCCTATCAAAAAAAGGACGCTTTGAAAGCGTCCTTTTTTATTTCTTCTCCAGGCAATCAACCATTACCTCAAAAGATTCACTCCCCGGCATTTTCCCAAGCTTGTCCGCGAAACAGAAAAGCCCATTGATTGGTAAAGTCCCAATGCAGGAACATTTCCCGCCAAAACTTCTATTGTCAGCGGACGCTTTGTACGTTGTGCTACATATTCCACAAGTGCTTTTCCAATTCCTTTTCTCATATGTATCGGATCCACATATAATCATGCCAATTCTTCATCCGAATAGGCGGAAAGCCCTCACACTTTTTCCTGCAAAATGGCAACACAGACTGAATCCTCAAAATAAATGTTCCCGAACAGAAGCCACCGCAAAAGGCAAAAAACGCATCAGAAAGACCTGACCATTCCAACTTCACCCGTCGAGCACTGTCATGAACGCAGGCTAACTCTGTCCAATCGCTTTCTTTATATGGGCAAATCTCGATTCTCTCTATTCATTTATTTCTCCTTGCCGTCTGCCAACAGGCTGCTGTCATACAATTATTTTACTGCTATCCAATATCTCTGAATCATTTCTTTTTCTTCAGGGTCCCAAATTTCATTTTCTAAAACTCCGCCATTTTTTACAATAACGCGGGCAGAAGAAAAATTTTGTTTGCTGCAAACAGCCAACACCTTGGCAATCCCCAGCTTTTCAGCTTCCATTAAACCCAAAGAAAGTATTTTTGTCGCATACCCTTTTCCCCTTTCAGAAGGGCTCACAGCATAAACAACATGACCGCCAAATTGAAAAAGATAAGCATTAAGCGTATGCTTTAAACTGAATACTCCTATCAGCTTTTCTTTTTCGAAACAAAGATAATAGGATTCTCTTACCATATATTCCGGTAAATGGATGCCGGATAATCTACTGCGCATATGTGATAACCAGGAACTGTAATTGTCAAAACCATTGAATCCAATAATGTGGGTTTTATCATTTTGAAGCTCATTAAAAAATCATTTACTGTAAGTTCATGCAGTTCTGTTGGAAATACCAGTTTCATCAAACTTTTTCCCTTCCGCTATTCCTGAAAGCTTGCGTTTACGATGGCGTCAAAAAATTTCATCTGGTAATCATAGTGGTCGATTACTTCTTTCTTGTCGTGGTTGCGGATATACGCCAAATCCCGTACGACAAAAAACAACTCATCGCTGACTACTAAAAAATCCTTCGCGAAAACCGTGTCCTTTACCATCAGCTTACATCCATCCACAATTGGAAGTTCCGGATACTTTTCGCTCAAATCCACAAAAATCGGATGATCAGTATCCTCAATCATTTCGTTGTACTGGGTTTCATCAAAAATATAGATGGCAGTATCGCTGTCCATCTCCCCAGCCAGCGCGGTTGTGGCCGCCAGATATTCCCGAATATCCTCCGTATCTTCATCCGGCCGGATCACTTGGGACTCCAATCCGTCTACATTAGTATTTTCTTCTGTTACAACAGGCAAAGCAGAATAGCCGAAATAGACATTGATTCCGTCTTTCCCATCATAATCGCCAGCATAGTTCTCAAATTTATTTTGAATGGTGTCCACATCCAATGCGGCGGCTGTATCGCTGCGGCAGACCAGGTACACCGTAGCATCATACTCCATTTGGTTAAGCATGCTATAAAGAATACTTCCGCCCAAGATCAAGCTGCACAGCACAATTACCGTTGGCCATTTATAATAAAACCAGTAATTTGCCAACCACTCTTTCCAGCCTCTTTTTTGAATATCCTCTTTTTTGAAGTGAAACTGATCCATATTTTAACCCCTGATCTTTATGATAAAATATGGCCCTTACCTTTGTAAGGGCCATATTTATCATACTAAATTTTTCTTGGGTAAACATTTGAAAATTGTAAACAATTCGCAAATTTTAGTCTCTCGGTCGCATCGCTCCATGTGCCATTGGGCACAACCTGCACAATATCGTGCTTATGCTTTAATACAGCTTCGCGCCTGCCGGAATCACATCATCCAGCATCAACAGATTGAGGCCCTCGTGTCCGTCATATTCATACACTGCACTGATCAGCATTCCTTCAGACGGAATGCCCATCATCTTTCTGGCTGGCAGGTTTGTAATGGCCACGCAGGTTTTGCCTACCAATTCTTCCGGCTCGTAATAGTCGTGAATACCACTCAAAATGGTGCGTCTGCGCTCAGTGCCATCATTCAAAATGAATTTCAAAAGCTTTTTCGATTTTGGCACCGCCTCGCAAGCTTCGATTTTTACCACGCGGAAATCGGATTTCGAAAAAGTATCAAAATCCACTAGATCTTCGAACAGCGATTCGATTTTCACTTTTGCCAGATCCAAATGTACGCTTTCTGAGGACACACTACCGGCTTCCGCAACGGCGCTTTCTGTAGTGCGCACTGCCGTTTTTTCTTCTCTCTTCGAACCATTATTTTTATCCAATGGCTTCATTGTCGGGATTTTCGTGACCAGCCTTAGATAAGCTCCGCTTAGCGTCTATAAGTCCCGACCGGCATCTACTCGTTTGAAGCT
>CAKXHL010000025.1 GCA_934875375.1 uncultured bacterium | reverse complement strand
TTTGTATTCAGCCCTCTACTATATATGGCATGAGAAGGGCTGAATTGTTCCAATGCTTTCAAACTTTTTTGAGATTTTTTGAAAAAATCTTGGAATGGATGGGATAGGATTGATTTAAGAACATTATAGCTGAAAGCTGTGAATAAATCCATTGCTTTTCGTAACGGCAAAAAAATAGCGGGTATCCGGCGCTCACCGGATACCCGTTATTTCGTTGCCAACCCTGCATGACAGATGCCCCAGTCGTAATTTTTAGAATTACTGTCTTATGAGCACCTTTGTAACTCTCCGGGGCCTTTTCTGACCGTATGCATGGGGTAAGATGTTTTTCGGGATTTTCCTGTTTCCTGCAAAAAAATAGAATGAGAAAACAAAATTACGGAAAACTTTCATTTTTCTCTTGCTTTTTTCCAGATATAGGTCTATAATTTGTAAACGGTGCAGGAATTGCGTCTTTATTGGGCGACTTTTATGCAGCCGCAAAAAATCCTGCTTTTAACCGGAGCTTTTGGGAGTGAAAAGCGGCGGAACAAAACAATCGAATCGAGAATATGTTTCTGTATTAACAGGAGGAAGAGAATCATGCGTGTTGAGACCGACCTGATTGGAACCAAGGAAATTGAAAAGGACGCGTATTATGGCCTGCAAACCCTGCGCGCTTATGAGAATTTCAATATTACCGGCCGACGGGTCCATCCGGAATTTATCCGTTCTCTGGCGGCGGTAAAAAAAGCTGCGGCGATTACCAACTGCCAAACCGGCGAATTGTCGGAGGAGAGAAAGAATGCGATCGTCCAGGCCTGCGACGAGATTTTGGCGGGAAAGCTGCATGACGCATTCATCACCGATTCCATCCAGGGCGGAGCGGGAACCTCTTTTAATATGAACGCCAATGAAGTGATTGCCAACCGTGCCATCGAGATTTTGGGCGGCGAAAAGGGCGATTATACCATTGTCCATCCCAACGACCACGTCAATATGTCCCAGTCCACCAACGACGTAATCCCCACAGCGGGAAAAATCACCGCTATCAAGCTTTTGCAGGGGGCGAATTTCCAGCTCACCCGTCTGATTGGCGCGCTGCGGAAAAAGGAAAAGGAGTTTGACCATATCCTGAAGATGGGCCGCACTCAAATGCAGGATGCAGTTCCGATTCGTCTTGGCCAGGAATTTGGTGCTTACCGCGCCGTGGTGGAGCGGGATCTGGGCCGCATGACCCATATCACCGATGAGCTAATGTATGTTAATATGGGCGGCACTGCCATCGGCACCTGCATCAACGCCGATGAAAGCTATGTCAGCGCCATTGTCTCCAATCTCTCCGCCGTTGCCGGGCTGGATCTGCGGCAGGCCAAAAACCTGATTGATTCTACCCAAAACCTGGACTGCTTTGTAACCGCTTCTTCTACTATGAAAACCTGCGCGGTCAACCTGTCCAAAATTTCCAACGACCTTCGGATGATGTCTTCCGGACCTCGCACCGGCTTCCATGAAATCAATCTGCCGCCCAAGCAGAACGGATCTTCCATCATGCCCGGCAAGGTCAACCCGGTCATTCCCGAGGTGATGAGCCAAGTGGCCTTTAACATCATCGGCAACGACGTAACCGTTACCATGGCCGCGGAGGCGGGACAGCTGGAGCTCAATGCCTTTGAGCCGGTGATCTTCTATAAATTGTTTGAGTCCATCACGACCCTCACCGGCGGCGTTCAGACCTTTACCGACAACTGCATCTGCGACATTACCGCCAATGAGGAGCATTGCAAGGAGCTGGTGGATCACAGTGTCGGCATCATCACTGCCATTTGCCCGCGGGTGGGTTATTCGGTGGCGGCGGATATTGCCAAAACAGCCATCCGTACCGGCGCTTCGGTCAAGGATGTGCTGATCAGCCGCAACCTGCTTACGGAAGAGGAGATCAACAAATTGCTGGATCCTTATGCCATGACCTGATCTTCCTTGTGCCAAATCAGAAAACGGACCGGTAAAACCGATCCGTTTTTTTGCGGATTTTTTCGCGTATGTCTTTTGGCCCAAGTGGAATTTTTGTTTTTCGCTATCCATTCGGCTATCCCTTGGCATTGCAAAAATTTTTACTGGTTGAAAAGTTTTTCAAATCTTTCATAAAATTGGGATTTATCACTTTGAAAAAGCGGCCCGATACACGTCATCCTGTTCCGGTAAATGCGTAACGTAGCCTATCGGCAATTTGTTTTCCGTGGCTTCCATTATTATTTTTGCCCCAGTTTCGCCAAATGCACCGCATAACTCAATGTAGTCAATTCATTCTTTGTATAACTTTTTAGCAACCGTACATGCTTCTTCTATATTGGCCACCCCGATAATTTGGGCTTAGGCATGATGTGTGGTTGCTCTGTCAACTTCACAATCAAAATTTCCAACCATTAAAAATGCAAATTTCATTTTTTCCTCCGTAAAATTTGTCGATCCGTTTTTATCTCCTATTATGGGCATTCCTTTATGATTTTCTAATTCTGCCAAAATCATACTTTCCTTTACCTTTTGGACTGATTCAGGATACCAATAACCTCCTTCCGTCGAAGTAACGAAAGGAGGTTATTTCACAGATAGCAACTGCTCGAAAAATTGTAATTTGTTTTTTAACCTAACCATCCATTATAAAATGCTGCTGCACCTAAAATTGCACCAATTACCATTGATACTAATGTAATCACAATTAGCATTTGGGTGTTCTTTATATAACTTTACAAGTTCTTTTAAATCATTCATTGATTTCATCCTCTCCATAAATTCCAATCTATCTTTTTATTTACATTATCATATTTTTCTGCTTCCATCAACGCGACGTGAAATTGACGAAGTCATTGCCCATCAGTCCAAATGAAAAAGGGAGAAATCGTATCCCGGTCAAAGGCAAACGGCAAATAAGGTGTAAAGATAATTAGCCTTACACATGAAACAAAGCTGGCTTTCCGATTACAAAAAGCGCAGATGACCGGGATGGGGGTAGAAATGTGCAAAGGGAAAGCCAAAGCAGCCAGGCGGGAACCAAACGGTAAATATTTCGGACAGAATGAACCCTTTTTCTCACTACCCTTCTTTGCGGAAATGGCGGGAAAAGACGCATATTTGGTAATTTTCTTCCGGAAATATACCAACTGTATCAAAATTTGCCGAAGAATAGAAGCGGCGCAGAGCGTGATTTCCCGCCCAGCAATCCAAATAAAGATCCTTTTGCGCATGGTCTGCCAAACAGCAGGCAAAACGGATGAGCTCTGTGCCCAAGCCGCTGCCCTGGCAGGAGGGGCGCAGAGCTATCCGATACAAATACCATTGGCCGTCAGGCTTTGCCCGGCGGTCCAGCCATAAGGCGGTCAGCAGCGGCCGCAGCGAAAAAGTGCCGACTAGCTCTTTGCCGTCCCGGCATGCCCACACCCGTTCCAACAGGATGTCCTGCCCGATTTTATCCGGATCCCAAGGGTGTTCCCACTGCAAAATCCCCTTTTGATGCAGCTGGACTGTCACCTCATCGAGAAGCCGGGCAATGGGCATAGCATCCGGCAAAAGTGCTTTTTGGATAGAAAGTTTCATAGGGTTCTCCTTTGGCAAAAAGCTTATTTTGGTGATTTTATTCTATCATATAAAAAGAAATTGTGGTATAATAACCGAAAGACAGATGCGGTACAGCGCGGCTCCCAATCCTTTTTCCGCGTTCGCCCAAGGCGGGCGAAACGGTTGTGGGCGCTGTAAAAAGCGCGGTGCAGGCTGTTTTTTGTGTAAGTGGAAATCCGGGCATTCCCGGAGGCTCCAAAGCGATGATGTGGCGCAAGCTTGGGTTATGCGGCACACCATTTTTTCGCTTTGTGGAATCAGTTGTGGTCGGAAAAATAAAATAGTTGCCGTAATGGGGAAATACTTTCCATTAAAATGACGGCGGCATATCCCGCCAGGCGGGTATCTGCCCGAGGAAAAAGCCGCCGGGACAGCAGCGGCTTCGATCAGGAGGGAAAAATGAAGCTTAGAATTTACCGGCCTGGGGATTTGGAGGAGATTTACCAGCTGTTTTACGATACCGTACATTTTGTCAACCGGGCGGATTACAGCCCGGAGCAGTTAGATGCTTGGGCGCCGCGGCAGATGGACCGTTCCCGGTGGGAACAATCTTTAGCGGAGCACGAAACCTGGGTTGCCTGGGAAGAGGGAAGGATCGTGGGGTTCGGCGATTTGGCGCAGAATGGCTATCTGGATCGGCTGTATGTGCGGAAAGATTCTGTCCGCAAAGGGGTTGCGCCCGCTTTGCTCCACCGGCTGGAAGCGGCGGCTGTCCGCCAGGGATGCCGCCGTATGGATACCGAGGCCTCCATTACTGCCCGGCCCTTTTTTGAGCATAGGGGCTACCGGGTGGTCAAACGGCAGGAAAAGCTGCTGCGCGGGCAGGTATTTGTCAATTTTGTCATGGAAAAAATCTTATAGATACGATTGAAAAAGGAGGACATTCCCATGAAAAACCCTATCGCTACCATTGAAATGGAAAACGGAAATAAAATGAAAGTAGAGTTGTATCCGGATATCGCCCCGAACACTGTGAAAAATTTTGTATCGCTGGTGAAGAAGGGATTTTATGACGGCGTGATCTTTCACCGTGTTATCCCCGGATTTATGATCCAGGGCGGAGATCCCCAGGGAGTGGGTACCGGCGGGCCGGGGTACAGCATCAAGGGAGAGTTTGCCGCCAACGGGTTTGACAATCCGCTGAAGCACACCAAAGGCGTTATTTCTATGGCCCGTTCTTCCCGGCCGGACAGCGCGGGAAGCCAGTTTTTCATCATGGTGGACGACGCGCCCCATCTGGACGGCAGTTATGCGGCGTTTGGCAAGGTGATCGAAGGAATCGAAGAAGCGGATCGGATTGTATCGGTCAGACGGAATTTGTCGGACAAGCCGCTGGAGGATCAGCGGATGGCCAAAGTAACGGTGGAAACCTTTGGAGAAGAGATCGGCGAACCGGAAACGCTGTAAAAAAACAGCGGAAAATGCTTGGGATTGTTTTGGCAGGAAAAAATGATATTTTTATCGTTTTTTCCTACTTTTTTCTTGTGCAAA
The DNA here is from genome assembly GCA_934875375.1 of uncultured bacterium. Classification (GTDB taxonomy): domain Bacteria; phylum Bacillota; class Clostridia; order Oscillospirales; family Ruminococcaceae; genus UBA3818. Next base: position 10,148 of record CAKXHL010000025.1, on the reverse strand, counting down.
ACCGTTGTTTTTATCCCAAAAGGGAATTGCAAAAAAGCGCCGGCAGAATGAAGTGAGATGCATCCGACCGGCGGCGTTCAGGGCGTGATGTCCGGAAAATAAAAATCATTTCGGCACAATCCGGTCCAATGGAGGAATGCAGGTTTTGCTGGCGGCGGAAAGAAAAAAGCTTCGGGGACAAGACTGCGTTCCCGAAGCTTTTGTGCTTTGTCAAAGCGTTTTGGCAAAAGGCGGTAAGAGAAATTATGATTCGATAATATCCTCAGCTTTCACGTGGTCGGAATATCCGCCTGTGATGATTTCCACAAAAGTGCTTTTTTCATGTAGATAATAGTATTTATAATGAATGGGAGAATCCGCGGGCACAGCACTGATCGTATAGCCCTTATATTTCCCAATGCTCCAAGTCTGCGGCAGAGAAATTTCTTCCATATCCTCCTGCATCCGATCAAACAGGGAAGAGGCAAAGCTTTCCAAACTGTATTCATTCAGATCCTCTTTGGCGGAAATGCGGCAGGTTTCCAAGGTTTTGCCGTTGAGCAAAAGCACTTGCTCTGCAGTATAGGTTTCCGGACGGGAATGAACCAGGTTGCCCTCTACATCCACATAATCGTTCAGCAGATCCTTGTTTTGCGAGATGGCATCCAACTCTTCATCCGTTACCACAAACCACGGAGCGGGAAAAGAAAAAGAAATGCGCATGGACGGGATGGAAATGGTATCCCCTTCCACTTTAACGCAGCGGTCGGCAGAAGAACCGGCACATCCGGCCAGCAGGGCGCCCAACAGGGACAGCGCCAGCAGCAGGGAGACGATCCGATTGATTTTTATCATACAGACAAGATTCCTTTCTTATGTGAAATAACAGGAAGCCTCAGTGCTTTCCGGCGGCCTGCAAAACTTCCCGGCGGCCAGGAAAGAAAAATTCCAGCGCGTACTGGAGGGATTGATCCCAAAAACCCCATTCGTGTGTGCCGGGCCACTCCCGGTAGGAAAACTCATAGGGTAGCGCCTGGATGGTATCTCTGAAACGGGTGTTATGGGCATACAGGAAATCTTCCGTTCCACAGGTGACCATGACCTTTGGCAGCTGTGCTTTTGGCAGCAAGGCAGTCTTTTCTACCAGATAAAACAAATTATCCTCCGGTTTTATTACAAGATCTTCCCCAAAAATCGCTTTGGCTTCTCCCAGCAGGCCGGAATCCACCTGCGTAAGAGTAGCGCGCAGCGCTTCCATATCCAGGCAGCCGGAAAAGCCGGCGCAGCCCGCAAACAGGTCGGGACAGCGCAGCCCCAGCTTGAGAGCGCCATAGCCGCCCATGGAAAGACCGGCCACAAAGCGGTCCTCCCGTCGGCTGCTGAGGTGAAACAGATGCTGGCAGGCATCTGGCAGTTCCTTCGTGACGTAAGAAAAATAAGAAAGGCCCATGGCCATATCCGTATAAAAGCTGCGCTGCACCTCCGGCATCACCAGCGCTACGCCATAGGCATTGGCATATCGCTCCGCCGAAGTCATACGGGTCCAGACATCCGCGTTTTCCCCGTGCCCATGCAGCAGGTAAACCGCGGGACATTCCGTTTCCGGCACAGCAGCCCGGTCAAAGGGAAGTACCACTGTAAGTCCGGTATCCATGCCCAGCGACTGAGAACGGATGGAGCCTTTGAAAAAAGCCATAAAAAGCCTCCTTCTCCAAAGATCGACCGGCCAATTTGCCGGCCGGTAGCCATATTCTAGCACTTTATGGCGGAAAAAACAACATTACAGCCCCAAAAGGCTGCGGATATTTCCGGAAAAAATGGCGTCTTTTTCCGGCTCGGAAAGATCCAGCGCTTCGATCATGACCTTTTCCTGGCGGGGGTCGCTCCAGGGACAGTCGCTGGCAAAGAGGATTTTATCCGCGCCGTGGGCTTTGATGATCCGTTCTAGCTGAAGCGGGTCGATTTGGCCGGCGCAGCGGGCAGTATCCAACCAGACCGGAGCGCCCACCAGCCAGCGTTCCACATCGTCCCACAGGCGCATACCGCCCATGTGGGCGAGAATCAGCCGAAGGCCAGGGCAGGCGTCCAGCACCTGGCGGCAGGCGCGGGGGCGGCAATGGATATGTTCCGGAGAAAGAGGGTCAAATCCTGCGTGAACCGCCACGCACAGCCCCAGGTCCCGGGCCTTTTGAAAAATGGGCAGGACGCGGGGCTCGTCCATATCGAAATCCTGATAATCCGGGTGCAGCTTGATCCCCTTCAGCCCCAGAGCCGCAATACGCTCCAGCTCGGGCTCCCAGTCGGGCGCGTCAGGGTGAACCGAGCCGAAAGGGATCACCGTATCGGAGGCGATGGAGGCGCAGAAGTCATTGATGGATTTTTGTTGGGAGGGCTTGGTGGCAATGCTGAAAAAAACGCCCTTGTCCACCCCCCATTCCCGCATTTTTTCCAAGGTGGAGGCCAGCGTTCCGTCGGTCTGATTGTCGTAGCCGGAGATTGCCGCCAATTTGGGGATCACCTTGGGAGCCAAAGCGTCGGGAAAGACATGAATATGAGAATCAATCAGCATGAAAAAACGACCTTTCTGTTTTTGGGACTGTCCATTCGTATGAGGGGAAATCTGTATTTATTATACCCGGCTTCCCTTTTGCTGGCAAGGGGATAGCCTGAGCCGGTCCCTTTACAGCGGCGCGGTTTTATGATATGGTGAAAATCGGAAAGAAGGGGACGCAAATGACCGAAAATTTTGCCCACAGGGGATTTAGCGCCGCTTATCCGGAGAACACCATGCTCTCCTTTCAAAAGGCGCGGGAAGCAGGCTGCCACGGGATTGAGCTGGACGTGCATCTGAGCGCTGACGGCGTGCCGGTGGTAATCCACGATGAACAGGTGGACCGCACCACTGACGGCAGCGGCTGGGTGGGCGAGCTGTCCTTTGCGCAGCTGCGGAAGCTGGACGCTTCCGGCCGGTTTCGCGGCGTGGCGGGACCCAACCGAATCCCCGCGCTGCAGGAAGTGCTGGAATGGTGCGAAGCAACCGGGCTGCGGCTGAATCTGGAGCTTAAGACCAATGTCTGTGAATATCCCGGGATAGAGCAAAAGACGATAGAGATGGTTTTTAGCGCCGGAATGCAGGAGAGAGTCATCCTTTCTTCCTTTAACCATTACACCCTGCTGCGGTGTAAAAAAATTGCGCCGCAGATTCTCTGCGGCGCGCTGGAAGAAAGCTGGATCGTGAATTTCGGCGGATATGCCAAGGGACTGGGGCTGGAGTGCGTGCACCCGCTGCATTGGTACCTGACAAAGGAGAATATGGAGCGGTTAAAAGAACAGGGCCTTCGCGTTCATACCTGGACGGTGAACGAACCGGAGCAGATGCGTCGCCTGATTGATTTGGGGGCGGACATCATCATCACCAACCATCCGGATCGGTTGGCAGAGCAGCTGCGGGATCTGTCCGGCGCGGAAGAAGGGCAAACAGGAGAAAACGAGAGGACAGGAAAATAGATATTTTTGGAAAAAACTATAAAATCCTGTCTTATTTTCCGGGCATGACTGCCCTGAACAATCGCCATCGTGGGAAAATGGACGGAAAAAAAGGCTGATTGATGAGATCAGCCCTTTTCCCGGTTAAAATTATCTATTAGGAGAAGCAATAAGATGAGGAATCTAATTTGATGTTGTTGTTCCGATGAGTTTATTATAGCTATACTGAGTGGATTTGTAAATGATTTTTTGTGCAAAAACACAAAAATCGGAATTACCAACGAAAGGATAAGTGGATTTTTGTCACTTTCCCTAAGTATTTTGTAGATGGCCTTTTATATTTTGCGGTCTTTTTTCAAAGGAGAAGAAAATCTTGGAGTATCAACAGGTTTTACCTGCCGTTTTTATCGAACGGCCAAACCGGTTTGTGGCGCTCTGCATGCTGGAGGGGCATCCGGTGAGCGCCCATGTCAAAAATACCGGGCGCTGCCGTGAACTGTTGACGCCGGGGGCGGCGGTGTTTTTGCAGCACCAGTCGGCACCGGGGCGAAAAACCCAATACACGCTGACCCATGTGCAAAAAGGAAAACGTCTGGTTCATATTGATTCCCAGGCGCCCAACCGGCTGGTGGAAGAAGCGCTGCGCGCGAGCCGTCTGTCACTGCCAGGGATGGGGCGGCCGCAGGTGATACGCCCCGAGACCTTTTACGGGGAATCCCGCTTTGACTTTTATCTGGAGGAGGGAGAAAAAAGAGCTTTCGCCGAAGTGAAGGGCGTGACACTGGAGGAAAACGGCTGGGCCAGATTCCCGGACGCTCCTACCGAGCGAGGGGTGAAGCATTTACAGCATTTGGCCCGGGCGGCAGAAGAAGGGTATTTATGCTATGTCGTTTTTGTGATTCAAATGAGCGGAATTCAGGGCTTTTCGCCGAACTGGAAAACCCATCCCGCTTTCGGCGAGGCTTTGCTGCAGGCAAAGAAGGCTGGCGTAGTTCCGCTGGCGTTTGAGTGCGAGGTGTTGCCGCAGCGGGTACAACTGGCCGGGCCGGTAAAAATTGATTATGGGAAAGGAAAAGAAGAATCATGCTGACGGATACGAAAAAAATGCTGGATAAGGCCAGGGACGGCGGATATGCTGTGGGTGCGTTCAATGCAGAAAACGCTGAAATGGTCTTTGCGATTGTGGCGGCGGCCCAAAAATGCAAAGCGCCGGTGATCCTTCAGACAACGCCTTCTACGCTGCGTTATCTGCCGCCGGCCTGTTTCGCGGGGATTGCTGCTGCCGCTGCCAAAAATGCTGCGGTACCGGTAGCGCTGCATCTGGACCACGGGGACAGCCTGGAGCTGGTGAAAGAATGCCTGGACGCGGGCTACACTTCGGTCATGTTCGACGGGTCCCGGCTGCCTTTTGCGGAGAACGCAGACCTGACCGCCCAGGCGGTACAGATGGCGAAAGCCTGCGGCGCCAGCTGTGAGGGGGAGTTGGGCACGGTTGGCGGGAAAGAAGATTCCCTCACGGCCGAGGCGGGGGCTTACACCGATCCGGCGGAAGCCGCCGAATTTGTCCGTTGTTCCGGTGTGGACAGTCTGGCGGTGGCGGTGGGGACGGCTCACGGTGTTTACCACACGGCGCCGAAGCTGGATTTTGCCAGGATTCCCTTGATCCAGGCTCAAGCGGATCTGCCGCTGGTTTTGCACGGCGCTTCCGGGCTGCCGGACACAGTGGTGCGGGAAGCTGTGGCCAAGGGAATGGCCAAGGTCAATTTTGCCACCGAGCTGCGGCAGACCTTTACTGAGGCAGTCCGAAGGGCTTTGGCGCAGGAACCGCAGGGGTTCGACCCCAAAAAATATCTGGACCAGGGTCGAAAAAGCGTACAAAAGCTAGTGGAGCAGAAAATTCAGGTGTGCGGTGCGGCAGGTCAGGCATAAATGATATCGAAGCAAGTTGCTGGGCCGGATGCGGCCCGGCACTTTTTGCCGGCGGGGTATTTCTGCCAGCTGGCGGGAAGGTGATAGACAAAGCCGTTTGCCCGGCAGAGACCCCGAAAAAATTTTTCTTGCAGATGGTTTTTGGCTTATGCGGCTGCCGGAGCGGCACCTGTTCGGACAGGGAAAATAAGAGGCTTGTCTGGCGCCGTTTGCCGGGAGAATACCTTTGCAGCCTCCATTCCCACCGCAGCCTGTGCCTTTGCAAAGCCGGACGCCGCTTGCCTTTCGTATTAGGGGAAAAAGGTACAAGCGGATTGTTTTGGCAGCAGGGGTGTTTTTTCAAAGAGTGCATCTGTTTTCCATCTCTTTTTCACAGAATAGACAGAAAAGAATGGTAAGGTAGCATCAAAACGGATATGGTATGCTTTTTGAAAAAGCAGAATATGGGAAAAGTTGACGGAAGATTCTCTTTATGCTATTTTTATAAAATAGCATAAAACCTGATCAGGAAAAAAGTTGACAGGTGCTTTGGATTCGGGAGGGAATCTTGCATGAACATTAAAATCACGGCGGACAGTACCTGTGATTTGTCCAAAGAATTGATGGAAGAAAACAACATTGAAATTCTGCCGCTGTATGTGGTCAAAGACGGAGCATCCTACCGCGATGGGCTGGAAATTACGCCGCAGGATATTTTTGATTTTGTAGCGCAGGGAAACGATCCTTGCAAAACCGCGGCGGTGAGCGAAGCGGATTATGCCGATTGCTTTTCCCGGCTTTCTTCTCAGTATGACGCAGTCATCCATATCAACATCAGCGCCGAATTTTCCAGCTGTTATCAAAATGCATGTCTGGCGGCGCGGCAGTTTTCCAACGTTTATCCGGTGGATTCCCGCAATCTTTCCACTGGCAGCGGCCATGTGGTGATGGAGGCGGTCCGCCTGGTGAACATGGGACTGGCTGCAGAGGATATTGTCCGGCGACTTCAGGAATTGGCTGGCCGGGTAGAGGCCAGCTTTTTGATCGACAGTCTGGAGTATCTGTATAAAGGAGGGCGCTGCTCCTCTTTGGCGGCGCTGGGCGCCAATCTGCTGCATTTAAAGCCCTGTATTGAGGTCGTGGACGGGAAAATGAAAGTGGGCAAAAAATATCGCGGCCCGTTTGAAAAGTGTTTGCTTTCCTATGTAAAAGACCGGTTGGACGGGCGGGATGATTTGGTGAAAGACCGTATTTTTGTGACCCACACCCCCTGTGATGCCAAGACGGTGGAGGCAGTGAAAAAAAGTGTGAAGCAATACGGCGGATTTAGCCAAGTTGTGGAAACCCAGGCGGGATGCACCATATCCAGCCACTGTGGGCCCAACACCTTGGGCGTGTTGTTTATTCGAAAGTAGGGGCGTGAAAGACAATGGGATTTTGGAAAACGTTAAAATGGAATGCGGCCGCTATTTCCATCGGATCGGTGGTTTTAGGCGTGATTTTAGCGGGATGGCCCGCGATTGCGGCCCGGACGGTTTGCTATTTGCTGGCGGCGGTTTTGCTGCTGGGGGCATTCAGCTATCTTTTGAGCTATCTCAGCGGGCGCAGACAGAGTCTGCCGTCGGGAATGGATTTGGCAATCGGTCTGGTGCTGGTATTGGCGGCGCTTTTGGTAGCAGTCAAGGCGGATCAGATCATTGGGCTGATCCCAATGGTCATGGGAGCGGTGTTTGCCGTAAACGGCGCGGTAAAACTGCAGCGGTCGTTGGAGCTGAAGCAGGTGCAATATCGCGGCTGGGGCATTGTGATGTTTTATGCAATTTTAACCATTGGCTTTGGCGTGCTGTTGTTGTTCAATCCTTTTTCTGCCGCGACGATGATGGTTCGGATTTTGGGAATCGGGCTTATGGTCAGCGGCGGTACGGACATTATAACCATGATGAGTGTTTCCCGGCAGATTCGGAAGGACATGCTGCCCGGAGTCAGCTGGTCCAAAAAGGATTCTTTCTAAAAAAAAGAGCGGTTCGCCGCTCTTTTTTTAATTGGAATCAAAAGAGGATGCACGCAAGGCTTTCCTCGCCGAAAATGGGCTTTGTGGAAAGGACCGTTTTTTTTGCGGTCATGCAAAAAATGCACAGGAAAAACGCACCATAATAATAAGAGGTTCCCCTTTTTGGATCGAAAGAGCCTTTCAGCGAAGTGATTTCCTGAAAAAATGCGAAGAGAAAGGGGAAAAACGCTTCCTTTTCGTTTTTTTGACGGAAAGGAAGGTTATGATAAGCAGGGCAAGAAAAAAATTTTTTTCTTGTAGCAAAAGGCCCGCTTTGGGCGTTTTCTTTTACAAAGAGAGAGAACATAAGCCACAAAGGAGGAAGGAAAATGGAAGAGTTGAAAAAATGGGTGATTTCGGTATTATTATACTTATTTTAGTTCTATAATCGATCTGCATTGGAAAACAGCACCCCAGCAAAAAAAGAGCCGAGACGGCTCTTTTTTTGCATGCGGCGGTATTTTTTGCTATGATGAAGAAAACAGAAAAAGGAAGTTGAGCGGATGGAGCGCAAAAAACTGGTTCGGAGCATACTCGGGCAGGTGCTGGGAATTGGAATTGGCAGTTGGGTTGGAACCGTATTGGGCGTTACGCTGGCCAATTGGCAGCGGGGAGAATTGTCGGCGGCCGGGTTCGGCTGGACCGTATTGGGATGCGGCATTGGCAGCCTTTTGGTGTCGGCCTTTTTTTTCGCAGTCAAGCTGGCGGCACAGAAAAGAAAGGACCGGGAGGCCGGTTCATAAAAATCGGGAGGGAAAGGGATGAGGCATACTGGAACAATACGGCTGGAAACGCCGCGGTTGGTGCTGAGAAGGTTCCGGGAAGATGACGCGGCGCCCGCTTTCCGAAACTGGGAGAGCGATGAGAAAGTGACGGAATTTTTGCGCTGGTCCCCCTGCCAAACCCCGGAAGAGACCAGAAAAATTCTGCAAGACTGGATTATCAGTTACGCCAAAATGAATTTTTACCAATGGGCGATTGTGTGTAAAGATGCGCCAGACGAGCCGATCGGGACCATCAGCGCTGTGGGAATGGACGAGAGGATCGGTATGGTGGAAATCGGCTATTGCATTGGGCGAAGATGGTGGGGGAAGGGGATTGTGACCGAGGCGTTCCGGCGGATTATTCCCTTTTTCTTTGAGCAGGTGGGGGTCAACCGAATCTGCGCGCAGCACGACCCGAACAACCCGGGTTCGGGGAAGGTAATGGTCAAAAGCGGTCTTCGCTATGAGGGGACATTGCGGCAGGCGGACTACAATAACCGGGGAGTTGCAGATGCAGCGGTATACGGGATTCTGGCGGAAGAATATCGGCCTGAAGATTATGACCGATAAGCTAAAAACAGAAGAAAAGCGCGGCCTGCGGCCAAAATCAAAAGGGGATTTGGCAGGCCGGCGGACGGGATAAAAAAACCCGGCCAGCACCCAATGGATGCGGCCGGGGTATGTTTTCGACAGATGGCACAAAACAAATCAGACGTTAAAGCGGAACAAAACCACATCGCCGTCCTGGAATACGTATTCTTTGCCCTCGGAGCGGACCAGGCCTTTTTCCTTGGCGGCAGCCATAGAACCGCAGGCTTCCAGATCGTCGAAAGCTACAACCTCCGCCCTGATAAAGCCTTTTTCAAAATCCGAATGGATTTTGCCTGCGGCCTGAGGCGCTTTGGTGCCTTTTTTGATCGTCCAGGCGCGCACTTCTTGCTTGCCGGCGGTCAGATAGGAAATGAGCCCCAGCAGCTCGTAACCCTTTTGAATCAGGCGGTCCAGACCGGAGGATTCCAGCCCCAACTCGTCGAGGAAAAGCTGTTTGTCCTCTTTGGACATATCGGCAATATCCTCTTCAATTTTGGCGCAGATGGGCAGTACCAGCGAGCCTTCCGCCGCAGCGATTTCGCAGACCTGACGGTAAAAGGGGTTTTCTTCTAAAGAGCCGAGAAAATCATCCTCGCTCAAGTTGGCCGCGTAAATAACCGGTTTCGAGGACAGAAGAGAGATGGATGAGAGAATCTGCTCTTCCTCATCGCTGGCAGTCTGGAACGAGCGGGCGGATTTTCCCTGCTCCAGATGGGCTTTCAGCCGCTGCAGCAGCTCCACCTCTTCCAGGTATTTCTTATCGGCTTTGGCCGCTTTCTGCGCTTTGTCGATCCGGCGGTCCAGCACGTCCAGATCAGAGAAAATCAATTCCAGGTTGATGGTCTCAATATCCCGGGCCGGGCCGATTTCGCCGTCTACGTGGATGATCTCGGTGCTTTCGAAACAGCGGACCACATGAATGATAGCGTCCACTTCCCGAATGTGGGACAGAAACTTGTTGCCGAGCCCCTCGCCTTTGGAGGCGCCTTTGACCAAGCCTGCAATATCCACAAACTCGATGATGGCAGGGGTGTATTTGTCCGGATCGTACATTTTGGCCAGCACGTCCAGCCGCCGGTCCGGCACTGCCACAACCCCCACATTGGGTTCAATGGTGCAGAAAGGATAGTTGGCCGACTCGGCGCCGGCGTTGGTGATGGCGTTGAAAAGGGTGCTTTTTCCCACGTTGGGCAGGCCCACGATACCTAATTTCATTTGTACTCATTCTCCTTCGATTTTCCTTGATTTTCAAGGGGTTTCAGCGTTTAGTGTCTTGGCTGTTACACCATTTTTACACCATTTCCGCATTTGGCTTTATTGGATTTCATCAGACTACACCATTTTGCTGAAATTGCTTGATGGCATAATCC
>CAKXHL010000024.1:396-18082 GCA_934875375.1 uncultured bacterium | reverse complement strand
GAATACTGCAAGGAGCAAGACTTCCATTTTTATATTTCCAGTTCCCTTGAACTTAGATAATGAGTGTTGAGAAATACGAAAAAGATGAGCAAATTAAAAAAGTTCGACCTATCTTGCAGAAATCAGCGATATAGAGAAAAATTCTATCCATTCTGGAAAAAACAATGAAAATTGCAATTTCAAATTTGGGATATGGCATAATACACTTTTAAAGGAAACGACTGATTCCATCTCCGCTTTGGAAATGACAAAATGGAGGAAAAGGTGGGTTCTGTGAAAAAATGGACTTTGGCCGGCGTTATCATTGGTGTCGCCGCCGTATTGTTGACAGTATTGGGAAACCCCGGAAACACGGGCTTTTGTATCGCCTGTGAAAGAGAAAAGGCCAAGACGGGTGCACAGGTGGTTTCGGCAAGTAAATAGGAAGGATCAGAAGTAAAATGGCACAAATCATTGACGCATGCGGGCGTTCCTTCCGGGAACTGGTGCTGATGACGAAAAAAGCGTTGGAAAGCAGGCAGGATCGGTATAAGATATTGGTGGACAACAATACCGCCCGTCAGAATGTAACCCGATTTGCCAACAGCGCCGGATATGAAGTACAGGTAACCGAAAAAGCAGATCTTTTCCGTCTTGCGCTGACCAAAAAGTACAGGGATAAAAGCGCATGGAGTACGTATCAACCTTTTTCCCATTTTGGGGCGATTCAGTTTGCCCGGCAGTTGAAACGCGAGGGGATCCCCCATCACATGATGCCGGTACCCCGGCTTGAGTTCTTCCTGCGGAAGTTGCGTGAAATTTACCGTGAACGAAAATCCGCAGCGTTTTCTGAACGAAGAAGTGGAAAAGGTTTATCATATGCACGACGGTTCTTTTTCCGTGGCGGTTGACCGCATGGAAGAAAAGGAATCACTTTTGCTTTTCAGTCGCTTTCGTCTTGCATCAGGTTGGCGATTGCGGTAGAATAAAAAAAGAAGGTGTTTGCTATGGCAGAAAAACAGTGGCTGACCCAGATGACCAGCAGCGCCGGCTGAGCAGCGAAATTGGGACGGGGTGCCCTAAACGATATTTTGACGCGTCTTCCCCGGTTTGAGGACCCGAATCTGCTGGTTGGGTTCGATACCAGTGACGACGCCTGTGTATACCGGCTGCAAAACGGCATGGCTATGCTGCAAACAGTGGGCTTTTTCCCGCCGATGGTGGATGATCCGTACGTATTTGGACTGATTGCCGCTGCCAACGCCATGAGAGATATTTACACCTTTGGGCATCACCTGCAGTGGCCATGAATCTGTTGTGCGTACCCAACTGTCTTGGCTTGGATGTGGCAGAGCAGATTTTGGCCGGCGCCAGAGATTTTGCAAACATGGGTATTATTCCTGGCGGCGCATATGCCAATCTGGAATATCAGCAGGACAATGTGGTCTTTGACCCCGCAGTGCAATTGCTGGTGCAAGATCTGTTGCCGGATGCTCAGACCTCAATCGGCCTGCTGGTCAGCCTGAGGAATCCAGCGCCCGTCGGCCGGCAGAACGTCTCGTCGGAGTAACCCCATGTGCTGCAATCGTTGGGCGGGTATGCCCTACGGCGGCGTATCTGTCCGAGTGATACCGGGATAGAACAGAAATATTCTGGCTGGAGGCTGGTATGGCAAAATGTAAATGGTGCAAAAAAAGCGGATGGATGCTGACGGTCAACCGTTATGGGTTTTGCAAAGATTGTGATCATGAAATTCGCGAAAAAATCAAAGGTTTGCTGGCTCAGGTGCAAAAAACCGTCACCTGCACCCGGCAGGCTCCGGACCGCCAGATGCTGGAACAGCTGACCCCGCAGATCAAGCAGTCTTTGGAAATAATCCGCATTTTGGAAGAAATGCGCCCTCAGGTTCCTTTTTTCCGTTCCAGCACAGCGGAGTATGAAAAAGCGTTGACGCTCGGCTTGGAACGGGCTGCGGGGAAAGCGCCCCTGCCGGCAGCACAAAAGCCCGGGCAGTCGGCACTGGAAAACGCCGTAGCCGCGGTCTGGGCAGCGGAAACCGGCGTGGGCCGTCATGCTGGACAGCGCCGCAAAACGACGGAGCATCTGATATTTCCACTGACAGTGGGGGAAAAAGTACCGTCTTATTTTTATGAAGGTATCCCGTTTCTGCCTGCGGTTTTAGAAGGAAAACCGATTTTTCCGCATCCGTTTGAAGAAGTCCTGTTCGAGCAGGAACCGGAAAATACCTTTGATCCGGATACCGTTTCTGTTTATCAGGCAGGAGAAAGAATCGGCATTCTGCCGCCCGGCCCCATACGAGAGCTGGTCAATTCCTATTTGGACCGGGATTTGCCGGTGATGGCCCGCGCATCTGTGCAGGAAGGAACTGCTGCGTTAGAGATCTGCTTTTATCACGAACCACGCAAAAGCGGATTCCGGTTTTTCCGTCTGCGCCGTCTGGAAGGCGAGCAGATTCAGAAGAACCTCTCGATATCGAGCCAATGGGAAAAGGTCTTTTTTCAGTGGAAACCGCAGGAACAGCAATTCGCTGTCATGGCCCGGTCCGGGAGAGAACTCGGCTATCTGCCGCCAGAAGCTGAGGCATTGCTGGAAGCCGGGGAGCCGTTTGCGTTTCTCTACCAAGTGACAAACGCGGATGGCAAGAAATATGAAGCAACCGTGGCCATCGAACGTCCCCGCCGCCTGTGGCAACGGTAATGGGAGCCCGCTTGGGAGAGGTTCTCAAAAGGCATTATGAAATAATATCGTATCACCGCATCGCGGTAAAAATAAAAAAGCCTGAGGATATTCGTTTCCTCAAGGCTTTTTTTGGCGGGAGCATGTGGGAATCGAACCCAATAAAATAGTAAGTCAATATTTTCGCTGTTCATGTAAGCGCTGTATTTATGCGGTTTCCCCATGCTTTTTTAAGATGTCGCGCTCCGAAAAAGCCTACTAATGCTTAAAAGTGTGTTATAAAGTGTGTTATTTTTTCGCTCAAAAAATAGCCCGCCAGATACCATATCCGACGGGCCTTTTCTATTTTACTATGTTCTGCATTCTTCCGATGATCTCCCGCATCTCGGCTTTCAGGGCTTCTACTTTCTGAACCTCTGTTTCATACAAGGCCTTGTAGCCCGCCGAAGCCGCTTCTTCCGGCAGCTTCGGCACATCCAGGTCATTCTGTGCGATCCAGCCGGAGGATACGCCGCTGCCGCCCCATCCGTCATGCAGCGCCTGTCCCGGCCCACATACCACACTTTTGACGGGTCTGCCGTAGTATCCTTGGTTCCCTTTTTGATAATGTTCCCGCTGGCCTTGATGCCAACCGCGTACTGCGGATACTGCACATCCGTGTCAAACTCTACATGCAGGTGCGGGCCGCTCGTATTGGCCCCGGTATTTCCGTATACTCCCAGCACATCGCCCCGCTTGACCGTCTGTCCGGCTTTCACCGCGATAGAATCCAGATGGAACATGCGGCAGGCCAGCGGGGTGGTGTTCCCGTCGTTTCGCTCCACATCCGGGAACACCAGCACAATGGCGTTTCCCATGCGCTGCGCCGCTGTCGCCCCGTCCATGCCGCAGGCGATCACCGTTCCGTCCCCCGGGCTGTAAATGGTCCGTTGTTTGTCCGGGTTCCCCAGTCAATGCCATAATGAGCAAAGCCTCACTCTTTCACGTATGCCGCCATTTTATATCCGGCGTTGACATTGCACTTGTCCATCGGAAGTATTAATCTCTGGCTCATCTTTTTCACTCCCTGTTTTTTGATGCAAAAAAGCACAGCCAGTTTTATGCCGGCCGTGCCATATTATTGTAGGCATTATTCTGCTTTCTCATAAAGACCGATATTCTGAATTCGGTCGGATTTTTCCGCCCAATTCAAAAGGAGATTTACGGAATGACGCGTGATCTGCGAAGATTCTTTTAACTCGGCTATATCATCCTCTATTTTTGTCAGCCGATCATTCGTTGCCTTTTGATTCGCTTCCATTGCGGTCAGCCGATCATTCGTTGCCTTTTGATTCGCTTCCATTGTTGCCAGCTTACTTAAAATCTGCTGAAGAATTTCCTGTTCCATCTTGTCCATCACCACCTTGAACGCCATTATAGCATTTTAAATCCAGTTCGGCAAGCCAAACATCCATTTTACTCACCATCCCGATAGGGTTCCTTGTAGGTCATAGCCCTTTGGGAATCTGCCACACCTGCGGTGGTCGGGTCGGTAACTACTCCGAGAATCGCCAGTGCCGCAAACAGGGCGTTGACCACTTCCAGCAGCTTGTTCCCCAGCTCTCCGTGTAAATCCAAACACCGACGCTACCACCTGCACCAGCAAAAGGGTTGCCGGGATCAGGCTCAGCCAAAAGGTTTTATTTGCAATTCTGACTTTCCAGTTAATACGGTTCATATGTATTCCTCCTTATTTGATCAACATCGTAGCAATGGTCACAACCAGCCCCCCGCCGATGGCAGAACCGATGGCGGCCAGTATGCTCTTTACCGTAACGTTCCAGTTTTCGCCGGGCTTGCCTTCCAGCTTGTCCAGCCGTTCCCCCTGCCGTTCCTGCTCCTTGAGCATTCCCTCCATGTTGGTGGCCAGCCGTTCCACCGAGGACGCAATCCGGCCAAACCGGTCAACACTCTGCTCCAACGCTTCAATGCGCCGGTTCTGGCGGGTGTTTTCCGCGTCGATCCGCTTGGCAAATTCCTCATGCTCTGCCCGTGCAATACAGTTTTCCACTTACACCACCTCTTTCCACAGGCTTTCGGTACCGGCTGCCCCCGGCTCCCATACGTTGTTGTCCACCAGGCTTTCCCACGTCTTTCCGTTGTGCGTGACCTTGTCTCCTTTGGAATATCCGTTGGTGCTGCCCGGCTGTTCCCATTCGGGAATCACCGACGGCTCTGGGATCAGCACCTTTGCCCACAAGGACGGCGACACATCCGGCGTCCAGCTTTCCTGCGCCGTGTGCGCTGTCAGGCATTTATACAAAACATCCGCGTACTGCACCCGGTCTCCTGCGTCGTAGGTGCCTGCCGCGTCCCATGCCGGGAACACTGCCGGAACCTGCGCCGCCTGTTCGTCCGGCAAAGCGGCAGACTGATGTTTTGCTCTGTTCATCTTTTCACCTCTTTGGCAATAAAAAAGCGCTTTGCAATGCGGTTTCCCACACTTCAAAACGCTGAAAATATTTTAACTTTTTTCGTAAATTCGCTTGACTTAAGCAATGACCGAAATTGTTTTAAAGGGTACCGAATCACGCTGCCCGCTCTGAATACCAACCAAATCATTTATCAGCTTAGAATAGACTGTATATACCTTTCCCCTCATGTTCCGGCTTCCCTGAGATTCTGCATATTCTACTAAGTTTGCTAACATGTCTGTTTCGCAGCGGCGAATCAATTTTCCTTGCTTTCGGGTTAACAGCCATTCAGAAGATCTTCGCTCTTGGATAAACGCCTCCATTTTGTTGAAGGCATCAATATATTTCAGTTTCCATTCCAGCGTTTCTTTTCCTGTAAAACCCATGACAAGCAGAGAAAACCCGTCTCGGTTCATAAGGTACTCTTTATATGCCCTTCCGCGTTCTGTTTCAAAATATAATTGTAAAGAACAAATTGAATTTAGTTCGTGCAGTTGGGAATATGGTTGGAATGTAAAATTCAAAAAATCAGGTAAGACCTTGTGCACGATATACCCCAGAGAAAATTATTTTACCGTTTTAGTTGTTGTAGGTAAAAAAGAAAAAGACGCTGTCAAAGCTATCTTGCAAGAATTTAATCCAATATTAAGAGATATTTACTGCCAAACCAAAGATGGAAATGGTCAAAGATGGCTCATGATTGATTTAGAAGATAAAGCGAACATGTATTCAGATATTTTTCGCCTTATTGATATTCGCAGAGGTTGACAGTTTTAAAATAATGAGGACGAATATAATCCTGTGGATAATGAAGCATACATATATTCCAGTTTATTGAGCAGTTGCTATCTGTAAATATACCTCCCTTTGTCATTTCGAAGAAGGGAGGTTGTTTATATCCTAAATCAGTTCAAAGGGTAAAAGGAAGTCCAAATACGGTATGACAGTTATTCCTGCCTTGCCTTATTTGTTTGGTATAAAAAGGGCCTTTTCCGCAAACAATAGACAACCAAAGGGGGTCTTTTAATGCTGGAAAAAATACTGGGAATCCTCCAGCCGGAAAAATCCTTCGACCTGGTTCGCCGGGATATGGAGATTGCCGGCCGACCGTGTACTCTTTTATTTGTAGATGGTATGATAAAAGATGAAGTCATGGAAAAAATGCTGGAGTATTTCCTCAAGCTGGACCATTCCGTTTGGGACCAAACCCCGGATATGCAAAGCTTTTCCCGCAGAATTATCCCATACGTGGAGGTTGCAGATGAGGATCAGCTGGATGCCGCCTGCACAGCGATTTTATCAGGGAATCTGGGTCTGTTTATTCAAGGCTTTTCTTCCTGTACGCTGATTGATATTCGAACCTATCCTGTCCGCAGTGTGGAAGAACCGGAAAAAGATAAGGTCCTGCGTGGAAGCCGCGATGGCTTTGTGGAAACAGTGGTTTTCAATACCGCTTTGATCCGCCGACGCATCCGGGATCCAAAACTGACTATGTCAATCCTTTCCGCGGGTGAAAGTTCCCATACAGATATCGTGGTTTGCTATATGGAGAACCGGGCAGATCTGGAATTGGTACAGCGGGTCAAGGAGCGGATTGGGCATATCAAGGTACAGGGGTTGATTATGAGCCAGGAGAGCTTGGCAGAAGCGCTGATTTCCAGCAAATGGCGCAATCCCTTTCCCAAAACACGTTATACAGAACGGCCGGATACTGCCGCTGCCGCCTTGCTGGAGGGCCGCATCATCATCCTGGTAGACAATTCCCCCTCTGCTATGATTCTGCCATCTGGCATTTTTGATTTTTTCCGGGAAGCGGACGACTATTATTTTCCTCCCATTACCGGAACGTATTTGCGGATTACCCGTATCGCCATTTTTCTATTAACCCTGTTTTTAACCCCGTTGTGGCTTTTGTTGGTGGAACATCCTCAGTGGATTCCTCCGTGGCTGTCCTTTATCGGTGTGTCAAAACCCAATGGCGTGCCGCTTTTAGCACAGCTGCTGGTGCTGGAATTCGCTGTGGATGGACTTCGTATGGCGTCTACCAATACTCCCAGCATTATGAGCAACTCCTTGAGTATTATCGGAGCGCTTCTGCTGGGAGATTTTGCGGTCCAGTCCGGGTGGTTTGTGCCGGAAACCATTCTGTATGCAGCCTTTACCGCAATCGCTAATTATGCCCAGCCAAGCCTGGAATTGGGATTCGCCTTTAAATTCATCCGATTGGGGCTTCTGATCCTCACTGGTTGCTTTGGACTGTGGGGCTTTGCAGGTGGAATCCTCCTGTCTTTGATTCTCTTATGCAGTACTCGCACGCTGTCGGGCAAAAGCTATCTTTACCCGCTGATTCCCTTTAATGCCCGGGATTTTAAGCGCACTTTTGTCCGCCGTAAGCTGGAAAACCACTAAACGACAAAACAAAAAGCCGTGGAAAAACCACGGCTTTTTATAAATCGAATCGTTATTTTTTTACCGGAAAAATTTTGCCTAATACAACCACCGTCAGAATAATGACCGCCACAGCGATGAAAATTCCCAGCATACCGTAGCCCATCATGGGCAGACTTTCCAGCAAAGCCTGTACGTTAAACATGGTAAAATCCTCCTTTTACAGCGCGTTGGAAACCAAGGTAATGATTAATCCCCCAGCGATAACCGAAGCAATCTGGCCGGACACATTAGCCGCCGCCGCATGCATCAGCAAGAAGTTACTGGGGTCTTCTGCCAGCCCCATTTTATGTACCACACGAGAAGACATGGGGAACGCAGAAATGCCCGCCGCACCAATCATGGGGTTGATCTTCTTTTTAGAGAACAGGTTGAGGAATTTTGCAAACAGCACGCCGCCGGCAGTGTCAAAGATAAAGGCGATTAAACCAAGGCCCATAATCATCAAAGTCTGCGGATTCAGAAAAGCCTGCCACTGCATTTTGGTGGATACGGTAAGACCCAACAGCAAGGTAATCAGGTTCGCCAGTTCTTTTTGCGCCGACTGGGAAAGGCTGCCCAATACGCCGCATTCCCGAATCAGGTTGCCGAACATCAAAAAGCCGACCAGTGCTACCGAGCGGGGCGCGATAATTCCAGCAATTACGGTAATTAGAATCGGGAACAGGATACGAACCGGTTTGGACACTGCCGAAGCCGCATAATCCATTTTGATCTGCCGCTCTTTTTTGGTAGTAATCAGTTTGATAACCGCCGGCTGCACAATTGGGACCAGCGCCATGTAGGAATAAGCGGCGACAATGATTGCGCCAATATAATTGGAGTTAAAATACTGGGACACAAAGATAGAGGTAGGGCCGTCTGCCGCGCCGATGATCGCAACAGAAGCCGCGTCTTCCAACGAGAAGCCCAAAAACCGCGCCAAGCTCAAGGTGAAAAAGATACCGAACTGAGCTGCCGCACCAAAAAGCATCATTTTGGGGTTAGCGAGCAAAGGCCCGAAATCGATCATTGCACCAATGCCGATGAACAGCAAAAGCGGGAACAGCTCGTTGGCAATACCTGCGTTAAACAACACGTCGATTGGGCCGTGTTCCACTCCAGTAGGATAGGCCTGATCCACCGCGCCGGACCAGGGCAGGTTAACCAAAATTGCACCAAAGCCCATGGGCAGCAACAGAGTAGGCTCCATTTCTTTTTTAATTGCCAGCCAGATCAAAAGGCCGCCGATAACCCACATGACCACCATCTGCCATTGGATCTCGGTCACGTTGCTGAAAAGATCCGCCATTTGTAAAAACTCCTTTCCCGCCGCGCTGCGGCAGTGAAAACTTCTTCGGGAAAAGCAACAAAAAAGACTTTTATTATGGACGAAACCCATAATAAAAGTCTTGCAACTTAGAGTATCCGCGGAAAGTGACTTCGGATTGACGCAGAATACCACAGCACGCATGCTGTTTGCTACTCCCTTTTACCTATTGCATTATAAAAAAACGCGCAGGAAATGTCAAGCAAAGATCTTTTAATGCGCGCTTTTGCCGGCGTATTTTTCCAAAAGTCCGGCCAGCATTTCCACATCCACACTGTTGTCCTTTTGATATTTGACCTTGTCAAGCAGCTGTTTGAGTTCTTTGCGCTTCAATGTGGGAACAGAAGCCTTCACATATACCTCTGTCTTTTTTCTGGCGCCGGCAAAAACCACCAGATGTTCCATCTGGATATTATAAACATTATTTTTCGCGAAAATACGGCGTACCGTATCGATCCCCTGCTCCCCGGCAATCAGCGGGTTGGGAAGATATGTCTTTTTGCCGTCTGCGTCCACTCTACTCCATTTTTCGTCCCGCTGCTGCCCATAATAGGCAGCGGATTCCGGCAGGCAGGTGAAAAAAGAAATTCCATAAAATCCGATCAGCACCTGATCAAAATGGGCGGTTCTGCCATCCAATTCCAAATCCAGGTCTGTCAGAACCCGAAACTGCCGGATCGCAGCGTAGCGTTTAAGAATTCCAACGACCTTTTTTCGGCAGACCTTGGGATTGGTACTGCGCCGGATCATCCAGAGAATCAGCAAAAACACCAGCGCCACCGCCGTAAGGCCCAACGCCAGCATTGTCTCATTTGAAAGGTTCCAGTTCGGCAAAACGCATCATCCTTTGTCAAAAATCTTCCGTACGGCCCGACTTGCGGCCGATTGTATTAGTATACCATTTTCCCAGCAGAATCTCAAGGGTCAATACCCAAAAGACCCCTCCAGCGATTCATCCTTTTCAATCCATTCATCCTTGACGCTGATCACTCGGAAGTGTTCTTTATCGTCCCGGACAATTACCGTATCAATTCCGGCGTTGATAATCATGCGTTTACACATGGCGCAGGAGTTGGCGTTCTGCACATATGCGCCGGTTGCACATTCCCGTCCCACCAGATACATGGTAGCGCCGATCATATCCGCCCTTGCAGCGTGGATGATCGCGTTTGCCTCAGCGTGAACCGAGCGGCACAACTCATACCGCTGTCCTCTGGGGATTTGCAGCCTGTCCCGGGTGCAATAGCCCAGATCGGTGCAGTTGGCCCTCCCACGCGGCGCGCCTACATAGCCAGTGGAAATAATCTGATCGTTTTTGACGATGATCGCCCCGTACAACCGGCGCATACAGGTGCCGCGGGTCAGTACGGTTTCCGCAATATCCAGATAATAATTGGTTTTGTCTCTTCTTGTCATATTGCCGATCCCTCCCTGGAAAAAGGTTTTACCTTTATTTTATATCATAAAAGATTTTTTTCCTCATTTCAATGGAGATTTTGTAAACGGAAAGAGAATGTGATAAAATGAAAGCAGAATCACAAAATTCCCAAAAAACGGAGGGGAGCGCCCTTCCAGAGGAGGCAACGTATGTCCCAGCTTTCCAACATCAAAAATGTAAAGGAGATCTTGGCCCGTCACGGCTTTACTTTTTCCAAAAAACTCGGTCAAAATTTTATTGTCAATCCGTCGATTTGCCCACGGATTGCAGAACTGGGCGGCGCCGGCCCCGATACCGGTGTGCTGGAAATTGGCCCCGGACTTGGAGTGCTCACCTGGGAACTGGCTGCCCGCGCCCGGAAGGTTGTCGCCGTCGAACTGGACGAGCGACTTTTGCCGGTACTGGGAGAAACTTTGGCAGGATTTGATAACGTCAAGGTCATACAGGCAGATGTGCTGAAAATCGACCTCGACGCATTGCTCCGGCAGGAATTTCCCAACATGGAAGTGGTCATTTGCGCAAACCTGCCTTATTATATTACCTCTCCCATTGTCATGCGCCTGCTCGAGACGCGGCTGCCGGTCAAAGCGATTACCGTGATGGTGCAAAAAGAAGCAGCCGCCCGTATCTGTGCAGCGCCGGGCAGCCGCAATGCAGGCGCACTCAGCGCAGCAGTCAGCTATTATGCAGTTCCTCAAATTCTGTTTCCGGTCTCCCGCGGCAGTTTTATGCCCGCGCCGGAGGTGGATTCGGCTGTGATTCGGCTGGATATTCGGCCGCAGCCCGCCGTATCCCCCGTGGACGAAGCGCTGTTTTTCAAGGTGATCCGGGCCGGATTTTCCCAGCGGCGGAAAACGCTGTCCAATTCTCTTTCTTCCGGATTGGGCCTTGCCAAGGATCAGACCTCGGCTGCATTGCAGCAGGCGGGCCTTCGCCCATCCGCTCGGGCGGAGGAATTGACGCTGGAAGATTTTTGCCGGCTGACGTCGCAAATTTTTGAAGATCATTTTGACAAAAAAGTTTAAAACCATCCGATGTTTTAGGCATAATTTGTTCATATTTATATGTTATTCTGAAAATACAGAGAAGGAAATCTGCCGGCGTTTTTTCAAATCGCCGACAAAAGTTGGGCCAAAAGGCCTGCGGGAGATTGACACTGGGGAGCGGTTTCCCCGGCGTTGCGGAACGGAGGTATAACAACATGAACCGTCTGACGTTGTCAGAACAGACACAGCACCCCACAAAACGTCACACCATCGTTTGCGTTACCAACCAATTTCACTGCGAAAGACTGATTCGTGCCGGGCGGCTGATTGCCGAGCTTTCCAAAACATCGCTGTTGGTTATCAATGTTTCCAGCCCCGACTTAAGCGAAAATGATGCCAAAGCGCTGGAATATTTGTTTCAAGTGTCCAAAGAAAACGGCGCGCAGATGACGGTGCTGTATTCCGACGAACCCATGCGCCAGCTGATAAAATTTATCAAGGAGAATAAGGCGGTCAACGTGGTAACCGGCATGGCCGCGCAGCAAAATTCTCCCTTGCCTGACCTGTGGCGTAAATTTACCAGCGCGCACTTTTTTACGGTGACAGAGGACGGCTCTTTTTCAGAACAGGAAAGCGCTCAGTCGTCCCATATCGCATAAAAGTTTCGGCGGCGGGCGTCACAGCCTGCCGCTTTTCGCTTACCCCGGTCATTTCTGCTTTTCGGAAAGGAGCGAACCAATATGCATGATGAAAAAAGGACTTTTTCCTTCTCCAGCGCCGACCAAATTCACACCATCCAGGCGGTCACCTGGTACCCGACCGAACAACCCTGCCGGGCGATCATCCAAGTATCTCATGGCATGACCGAATATTTCGGGCGATATGAGGATTTTGCCCACAATATGACCCAACACGGCTTTGCTGTTTCCGGCCACGACCACCTGGGGCATAAAACCAGCGTGAACAGCGACAGGGAATTGGGTTGCTTCGCGGAAAAAGACGGATGGAAATTGGTGATTCAGGACCTGCATACTCACACCATGGCACTGAAAAAGGCATATCCCAATACACCGGTGTTTTTGCTGGGACATTCCATGGGATCATTTATCGCCCGCTGTTATCTGGCACAGTACAGCGATTTGCTGGATGGTGGGATTATTGTGGGCACCGGCGGCCCGAATCACGGTGCAAAGGCAGGAAAACTGCTGGCCCAGTGCCTGTGCCGGATCGGGAAAGGAAAAGAACCCAGCCCGCTTCTGCAAAAGCTGGCGTTCAGCAGCTATAACAGCCGTTTTGAAGGGCGGACCCCTTATGACTGGCTGACCCGCAGTACGCAGATTGTGGACCAATATGCCGCGGATCCTTACTGTACTTTCCTCTTTACCGCGTCAGGCTTTCAGGATTTGTTTACTCTTTACGGGCTGGCCAATGACCTGAAGACCTATCGGGCAGTTCCTAAAACCTTTCCGCTGCTGATCATCTCCGGCGGCGACGATCCGGTGGGAAACAATGGGGAGGGCCCACGCAAGGTAGCGGAAATGTTTCAGCAAACCGGGCATATTGACGTAACCCTGCGTTTATATCCCGGCGGAAGACATGAAATTCTCAATGAAACCAACCGCTGTGAGGTATACGATGGAATTGCCGCCTGGGTAAAACGGCGGATTTCATAACAGAAAAAAACCTGCAGTGGGGCGGATATCCATCCTACAGCAGGTTTCTTCTTGTTATTTTATTGCTTTTTTGAAGATAAAAAGCGATCTGTTTGTTAACATTGATAATTTTTTTACAAATTATCCAGATTTACATGTTAAAGTATTGACAATTGCAGATCAAAGTACTATTCTAAAGACGAATTTAGGGGATTGTGTCCTCTGTCCCTTAAAGAATAACTGCATTTTGCAATTGCCGGCAGCAAAATCGCAAAGCGCAACCGGAAAACAGGCCTTTGCTTTTCGGGCTTTGTCATGTAGTTATATTTTGAGAAGAGGCAATTCTCAGTAAAGGAGTCCTAAGACATGGACAACAACCAAACCAAAAGCAGCGGTTTGAACAAAAGCTTAAAGCTGATTTTTGTTTACACTGTTGCAACCGGTTCCATTTTTACCTTTGTAAACTATTGGGATTCGGTGTTTTATGGCTACTGCGGAAGCGGTACTTTTCTGGCTTTTGCCCTGATGACAATCGCGATTTTACCAGTTGCACTGGTATACAGTGAGCTGGCCTCTCTGTTTCACACTTCAGGCGGCGAACTGATTTATAACTCGATTGGCATCAATAAACATGTAGGGTTTCTGGCTTCCTGGTTAATCATGGCAGCTTGGATCTCGGTTCCTCCGGCAGTTGTAATGGCAATTATGACTTGGGTAAATAAAACGTTTAACCTGAACCTGGGTGTTTGGCCCATTGTCGGCTGCGCAGCGGTCTTGCTGGTTCTGTACTTCCTGATGAGCATTCAGAACGTACAGTTCCTGGTAAAAGCGCAGGCGGTCATGTTGTTCTGCAATATTGCCGTTACCGTCATCACCGGCTTTATCTTCCTGTTCTCCGGCCATTGGCACATTTCCAACTTTGGAAACATCTTTTCCTCTACTCTGGATTCTGTGAACGGCATCCCTGGCTGGATCATCGGTATGGCATTGCTGATCACCCCTTACTTCGGGTTTGAAACCGTTCCTCAGATGGTGGAAGAAGGCGACTTCCCGATCAAAAACTCCAAAAAGGCCATTTGCGGTTCCATTCTGACCTGCGGTTGCATTTACGTATTCTATTATTTCTGTGTCGCCGGGCTGGACGGCCTGCAGGATGTTTATGTCAATTTCGCACAGGATGGATTTTTGACCATTGCCACCATGCAGCAGCAGCTGGGCTGGACATTCTGGCCGCTGGTTGTTGGTCTGCTCTCCTGCCTGCTGGGCATGGGCGCTTCTCTGCTGGGATTCTGGATGTCTACTGTCCGTATGCTGTATTCTATGGCAAACAAAAACTTCCTGCCGAAAGTTTTTGCCAAGGTAAACAAAAACCAGCAACCGATTCTGCCCAATGTTTTCCTGCTGATTCTCTCTTTGATTTTTATCGTACTGCAGAACTCTTCTGACTTTATGAGTGCATTCTTCAACCTGATGAGCTTTGGTTGCGCCTGTGCCTATGCCCTTACCATGATTTCGGCTGTGTGTATTCATCACAAATACCCGCATTGGAAGAGCGACAATGCAGTAAAAGGCGGAGACGCTTTCCGTATTCTGGCTATGCTCATCGCTGTTGCCATTGCTTTCTTCTGCACTCTGGGCCAGGGGATAGATTCTTGGATCTGCTTTGGCGTTTATTTGGGAATCGGCGTTTTACTGTGGCTGTGGATGGTTTTGGTCAACTGGAAAAAACACCCGGTTGAAATCGAAACACCCGATGGCATCAAACAGCTGTAAGCCCTCTTATTCCATTTGTTTTGAGGGAGATGATAAAATATGCCGAAGCAAAAAACTGAAACTGCGCCTTCTGGCGGATTGAAAAAAAGTTTGCGGCTGATTTATGTATATGCCATCGCAGCTGGCGCAATTTTTACCTTCATTGGTTATTGGGACACCATTTTTTATGAATACTGCGGTGCCGGCACTTTTCTAGGGTTCATTCTGATGACCCTGCTGATTCTGCCCATTGCCATGGTATACTGCGAACTGGCTCCCATGTTCCCCAAAGCGGGTGGCGAACTAATTTACAATACGGTAGGAATTAACAAACATGTGGGCTTTTTCTCCTCCTGGTTGATTATGGCGGCGTGGATTGCCGTTCCGCCGTCGGCCGTTATGGCAATTGTGCAGTGGCTGTTCCGGGTTCTCCACATTGAAACGAATTTTCTGCTGATCGAAATTGTAGCGTTGGTCTCTCTGATCGGGTATTGCATTTTGAGCCTGCAGAACATTGAAATCGCCGGCAAAGTCCAGCTGTATATGCTGATGTTTGCCATTGGCGGCTGTATTGTTGCCACTATCGCGTTCCTGTTCTCCGGTGTTTGGAGCTGGGATAACTTTAAAAACTTTTTCTATAGCCAGGTAGACAGCCAGTGGGGCATTCCCGGCTGGGCGATTGGTATGGCGCTTTTGATCACGCCGTTTTTCGGTTTTGAAACGGTTCCTCAGATGGTGGAGGAAGGCGATTTCCCCATCAAGGATTCCAACAAGGCGATTCTGGGTTCTATTGTTTCCTGCGGTATTATTTATGCGCTGTTCTTCTTCGGTCTGGGCGGTATGCCGGTTCAGGCTTTGGTAGAAGAAGGCGGTGCTGCTACCGGCGGATTTCTGGCCATCACCATGATGGAACAGTTAGGCGGCGGTTGGGGAGTTTTTGCAGTGATTTTCGGTGTCGCCGCAATTCTTTGCGCCATCGGCACCTGCCTGCTTGGTTTCTGGCTTTCTACTGTACGCTTGATGTATGCGATGGGAGAAAACAATTTCCTGCCCAGGGCCTTTACCAAACTCAATAAACATCATCAGCCAATTTTGCCGAATATTTTGCTGTTGGTTATCTCGTTGGTGTTCTTGCTTTTGCAAAATGCCACCACCTTTATGAACGATTTCTTTAACCTGATGAGCTTTGGCTGTGCTTGTGCTTACGCGATCACCATGATCTCGGCCATGCGGATTCACAAGCGTTATCCGGAAATGGTTTCTCCTTATAAGCTGCGCGGCGGAAACATTACCCGTGTTGCGGCGTTGATTATTGCGATTGTGATCGCTTTCTTCTGTACGTTGGGGCAAAGTGCCGGCTCCTGGAAGAGCTTTGCAATTTATCTGGGGATCGGCATGCTGCTGTGGCTGTGGATGGTGCTGGTAAACTGGAAAAAGCGGAAGGTCACCATTGAAACCATGAAAGGGCCAATGGATTTTTAGCTTTTTGTTGCTTTGAAGGCATTATCATGCCTTATACATAATTTTTTGCAAAGGAGACTTATCAAATGGGTAAACTGGATGGAAAAGTTGCACTGATTACCGGCGCAGCCGTTGGTTTGGGCGAGGGTATCTCCACCGCTTACGCAAAATATGGTGCAAAACTGGTTATGGTAGATTTGGATCCGAAAGTAGAAGAAACCGCTGCACGCCTGCGCAAAGAATACGGCGCTGAAATTGTAACGGTTGTTGCCAATGTAGCAGACCGTGAGCAGATGGATGCCGCCGCCAAAAAAGGCGCCGACACTTTCGGTGAAATCAATGTTGCTTGCTGCAACGCCGGCGTTTGCCGTCTGGCTCCGTTTGAAGAGATGGACGACAAAACCCGTGATTTCCACATCGACGTCAACATCAAAGGCGTATGGAACACCTGTAAAGCAGTGATTCCCTACATGCTCAAACAAGGCGGCGGCAATATTGTCATCGCTTCTTCCGTAACCGGCGACATCGTTGCAGATGCGGGTGAGGCTGCTTACGCAATGACCAAAGCCGCTTTGGTTGGTTTGACCAAGTGCCTGGCTGTTGAGTATGCATCCCGCAACATCCGTGTCAACTGCAGCCAGCTGGGATACGCCCGTACTCCTATGGTAGAGAAAATGGCAGTGGAGTCCAACCCGGACAATCCGGAGGCAGCAATTGCCGATATCGCTGTTGGCGTACCGATGAAACGTTTGGCGAAACCGATCGAAGTCGGCGAACTGTTCGCTTTCCTGGGAAGCGACGAGTCCAGCTATCTGACCGGTTCTCAAATTGTAATCGACGGCGGCAGCACCTTGCCGGAAACCATGTCCATCGGCACCAACTGATTGCCGACGACAAAAGCAGAAAAAATTAATATAAAAATGGCCGGTGATAGCATTTACCGGCCATTTTTATATTCTTTTTATCGGAAGAACTTCCGCATATATCCTTGTAAAAGAAGGGCACTTCAAAATCGTGCGAATTGGTAACGCCATACGCATTTCCAAGCGGTCATTTGACGAGTGGCTTGACTCCCTCGACCTATGATCCAAGAAAGGAAGAACGATATGGCATCTATAATCAAGCGAAAGAAAAACTATTCCGTTGTTTACAACTATGTGGACGAAAACGGAGAAACCAAACAGAAGTGGGAAACCTGGCATACCCACAAAGAGGCCTTAAAGCGCAAGGCGGAAATCGAAAATCAGCAGCACACGGGAACTTTTCTCCCGCCAAGCAATCAGACGATCACCGAGTTCCTTTATGACTTCGTATCTCTTTACGGAGAAAAGAAATGGGGCGTGTCTATGTATGACGGCCAAACGGCACTGATTGCGAACTATATCAATCCGATCATCGGTGATATGGAGGTACAGGCGGTTACTCCCCGTGCGGTTGACGGTTATATCCAAACCTTACAGAAAACCAAGTCGGTGTCTACCAAGACCAGAAAGGCCGTTACCACCTATGTC
>CAKXHL010000024.1:0-386 GCA_934875375.1 uncultured bacterium | reverse complement strand
TATGTCAGTGACAAGACCATTGAAAAGATCATCAAGCTCCTGCGGTGTGCGTTTAAGCAGGCGGTACGCTGGGAAATCATTGCACGAAATCCCTTTGACAATGTGATCCTCCCGAAAACGGAGTATGCGAAACGGGATATCTGGACAGCGGATATGATCCGTCTTGCCCTGGACAAATGCACGGACAGCAAGCTCTATGTAGCAATGAACCTTTCCTTTGCCTGCTCTCTGCGTATGGGTGAAATCCTGGGGCTGACCTGGGAGAACGTCCATATTTCCGATGAAGATATTGCGGCGGATAATGCCTATGTCTACATCGACAAGGAGCTGACACGGGCTTCCAAACGGGCGATTGAAACGCTGGGTGAGAAGGTTATCTATTACAT
>CAKXHL010000023.1 GCA_934875375.1 uncultured bacterium | reverse complement strand
TACCAGTCTTCAATTTCTTCCATTAAAACAATAAATCCGAACCCATGACCAATTGGTACAAGGTTCGGATTATATTGTTTTGGTGGACACGCCGGGGCTCGAACCCGGGACCTCCTGCGTGTGAAGCAGGCACTCTAACCAGCTGAGCTACGCCTCCAAGTGGATGGTCCTGTAATGGAAAAACCTACGAATACCCATCCGATACCGCAGGTTTTGGTGGAGACGATGAGACTCGAACTCACGACTTCCACACTGCCAGTGTGACACTCTACCAACTGAGTTACGCCCCCATAATTGCTATCGCGGAATTTATAATACCATATTTTCTGTCTGGATGCAACCCTTTTTTGCACTTTTTTAAAATAGTTATGCGAAAAAAAACTCCTTTAGGTCGATTTTAGTGCGGTATTTGGTTTTTCAAAATCATAGGAACTTTCCTTTTTGTCTATGGCGCAAAATAGCATATTAACAGCCAATCTGCGGTGACAGAGGTTGCCGTGAGGCGGATTTTTTGAGGACTTTCCGTACAGGTGATTTTGTTTTTAAAAAGAAAAAGGCTGCGCAGAAGCAGATATGCTCTGCGGCAGCCTTTTTACAAACAGGACAAGGAAAAGAAGATTTAAAAAGAAATCTGGTTTTCGCCCAGTTGCCCAAAAGCGACCAGCGCTTTATTTTTCAGAATAGCCAGTGAGGAGGTTTGGTACAGCACAACCCCATTAAATTCGGCGTAATAGCGGGAGAGAACCTCATCTTGGTGGTTGCGGATTTCACCCAGCAATTCCCCTTTTTTTACTAGATCTCCCGGCCGGAAGCAAGGATACCAACAGCCGGTATCGTCTGACTCATAGTATTTGGTCACGGAGATTTCCACCGGCTTGGGTGCAGGGGCTACTTCACCGTTTAAAATGCCCAGAGTTTTTAAGACCGCGCGGACGTCCCGCTTATCGGCATCGGTTTCTTCCTGACTCCAGAATCCGTTTCCTCCCCGCTCCAGCAAAAAAGAGGGAAGGCCATGCAGCACCGCCGAGCTGTACTCTCCGTTGGTGGCGGTGGAACGGACGATATAACTCACACTGCAAGCCAGCGCCATCTGCCGGGAAGTTTCTTCAATTTCAGGGCCGCCCATCACCGAGAAGAAGATCAGGGGCTTCATCTCTTCGTCTATTCCGCCGGAATGCAGATCGATATTGTAATCGCACACACTGTGGAAATCCTGGGTGATGGCCCAAGCGAGCCGGTCCCCCTCGGTTCCGTTGGGATCACCGGGAAACAAGCGGTTCAGATTTTTTCCGTCCGCCGGAATATGAGAGCCTTTTTTGGCCTGAAATCCACTGTAATTGGTCATGGGGACGATGACCACACCGCCGTGAATCTCCTCCGGCTGCAGTTCTTGTGACAGCTGGATCGCCGCTGCAATCCCCGGATATTCGTCCGGGTGGACGCCGGCAGTCAGCAGCAGTACTTTTCCTTCTCCGCTGCCGTTGATCAATGTGACCGGTATGGTCAAATCCGTCCCAGCTACCGAATAAAAGCCGTGTACTTTTTCTCCGGCACGCGCTTCTAACGTACCGATCTTGAGGATTTTTTTCATGGTATCGTCTCCTTTTGTTTGAAAAGTTAGCCTGAGCTTACTACACGCGTTTTTTTCAGGGAGTCCGAAAGACTCCCTGAAAATCATTATTTTTCGCAATTTTTTGCCACATGGTACAGCAGCCGAACGCCTACGCCGGTAGCCCCAAACGGACATACCGCCGTACCGTCGGTATAGCTGGTTCCGGCGATATCCAAGTGTAGCCAGGGCAAACCTTCCGCAAATTTTTGGATGAACATGCCGCCGCAGATAGTTCCAGCCGCCCGGCCGCTGCTATTGCGCATATCCGCAACCTTGGAGTCCAGCGCTTTGCCCAGAACCTCATCCACAGGCAGGCGCCAAACTTTTTCGCAAGAAGGCTCCGCCGCCTTCTGCGTTTTTTCCCAGAGCGCGTCGCTATCGCTGACCGCAGCTGTGATTTCATGGCCCAGAGCAGTGATTGCCGCGCCGGTCAGAGTTGCCACATCAATGATGTGGGTGGCTTTTTGTTCCCGAATGGCAAAGGTCACTGCATCTGCCAGTGTAACGCGGCCTTCTGCATCGGTGTTGTTGATTTCAATGGTTTTGCCCGCCATGGAATCAATGATATCGCCCGGGTGATAGGCGTGAGCAGAGAGGATGTTTTCACAGGCGGCTACTACTGCAGTGACGTTGACCTTTCTCTTCATTTTAGCAATGGCGCTGATTGCGCCGATCACAGCACCGGCGCCGCCCATATCGGTGTGCATGGTCTCCATACCGGTGGAAGGCTTGAGGGAGTAGCCGCCGCTGTCATAACACAGACCTTTGCCAACCAGTCCCAAAACCTCCGGGCTTTCCGGATTGCCGTAGTAAGACATGGCGATTACCTTCGGTTCCCGGTCGCTGCCGCGGGCAACTTCCAAAAAAGCTTTCATGCCCAGTTTCTCAATTTCCGCAAGATCATAAATTTTGACATGGAATCCGCTGTCCGCGCCGGCCAGCAGCGCCTCGGTCGCCAACTGGGCGGGGGTCATGACATTGGACGGCTCGTTGACCAGGCGGCGGGCATTGCGCACTGCCTCTCCCAAGACGATTCCCTCCTTGGCCTGTACCTCTTCCACACCATAGAACACATAGGAAACCTCGTCTGCTTTTTCTGATTTGTGCGCGTCAAACTCGTCGTCTGCCAACAGCACGGCCTCGACACATTTATCGGCAAAATCCGGATGCACCAAGACGCCTACCGTGCCGGGCTTTTGCTTTTTTGCCTCTTTTACCGCACCGGCGAAAGCAGTCTCTACCGATTTAGACGTTGCTTTTTCGCCCAATCCCGCAAAAACGCAGGTCATCAACTTTCCCTCGTGGAACAGGTTTGCTGAGAAAAGCTGCCCCTCTTTTCCGCTGAAGCGTTTTTCATCCACAGCCGCCAGCAGCTCGCAGACAATACAGCCGTTCTTTTTTTCTTTTTTACCGGAAACGATCGCGCCGACATAGGCGTCGCATGCGCCGATTCCCGGAAAATCTTTTACAAACGAATATTTCATATTGCACCGTCCTTTCGGATTATTTCTGATACGTATTATAACATATGCGTCTGAAAATACCATAGTTTTTCCGGAAAATTCAGAAAATAATTTATGGTACAGGCAGTTTTGTACGGGGAAGAGGTACAAAAATGCCCCGGCTTTTACCGGGGCACAGATCAGAAAGATTTTGCGGAAAAAGTGCAGGGATTATACAATCATTCTGTTATTTTTCTTTGGGATTGGATGCGCTTGCCATTGCTTTGCGGTAAACATTATAGGTATAATTCGCCAGCGCCTCTGCGCCGGACCGCTTGACCGATTCGATGACAGAAGCTTTGAGGATGCTCAACTGCTCCGGCGAAAGGTTTTTGATCCGGCGAAGCTCTGCGGCCATTTCCTCAGGGGAATTAAAAATATAACCGTTTACGCCGTCGCGTACCTGATCTACATTTTCGTTCAGCGCATCATACCGGCGCAGCACGGGCAGACCGGTGGCCATGCCTTCCAACATCGAAATAGAGTTGGTGTCAGACAGGGAGGCGGTCACATATACATCGCAGGAAGCATAGTAGGGAGGCATTTGGTCATGCGGCACCGCGCCGGTGAACACCACCATGGAACCAATTCCTAGGTCTTTTGCCTGCTGTTCCAGCTCCTCTTGAACCGGACCTCCGCCGATGATGCAGAGCATAATTTTATCCTCCGGCGTAATGGTGCGCGCCCAATAATCCAGCAGTACATCCACACTTTTTTCATGCCCCAGCCTGCCTACAAAGCAGGCGATCATCACATCGTCCGGAATTTGATAGCGGCGGCGGAAAGCAGCTTTGTTTTCCGCGGAAATCCGGTCGGGGCTGAAGTCGTCCAGCTCTACCGCATTGGGGATCACGTTGACATCTTTTTTTACGCCGATTTGCTGGAAATATTCCTGACATTTGGGGGAAGGGCCGGTCAATTCCGTAGCGGCGTTGCCCAGCAGCCGGAAATAGTCGTGGCTGACCTTTTTGGCAGCCCGCAGCAGATGGCGGGGCGCCACATAATATAAATAGTCGTCATACATCGTGTGCAGCGTATAAACCAACGGAACATGCAGCTGCTTGGCCGCAAAAATGCCCGAAAGGCCGATGCCGAATTCGTTGTGAATGTGGATGATGTCCGGATGAAAGTCCTGCACCAGCTTCAGACGGCGCCTGCTGAAGGGAGAGGCTACACCATATCCGTAAAAGCGTTTGCTTTTGATGGCGGGGCAGTGAAGAATTCCGTCCTTGATATAATGATGGCGGGTCTGGTAATCCGCGGTGACGACCAGAACTTCGTGTCCCTGCTGCAAAAGACCATCGCGCAGGATTTTTACATGAGTCACTACCCCATTGATATGAGGCAAATACGTTTCGGTAAATAATGCGATTCTCATAACTGTCCTCCGATACTATGAATATCGATTTGTAAAAAACTTTTTGCCGCAATACGTTTTCATTTTTTATGTCGGAAATCTCTGATTTCTAATCATGCCGTGAGGTTATTATAGCATGATCACAGCGGGAAACGCCCACTAAAACGCGGTAGGCGCCACTGCCACTGGACGATTCATGCTTCCATGTTCTCTCAGGCGGCGGACACCTTTAATGTCCGATAACGCTGTGAGATTATTATAGCATATCCTCTGCCAATTAAAAAGAGCTAGGTGACCGAAATACTTCAAACCGGCGGGAATTTCTTAGAATTTGTTTTACAGAAAGTTTGTTGCAAGGCCGACTGCTGTGGGGTATAATAAATATCAAACATCCCGGCAGGTATGCTATTTCCCGGCCGGGACGAGGACAGCAAGCCGCGCCCCTCGGGCAGGTGAAAAACGGCGGAAGAAAAAAACTGCCGGGATAGGAGAATCAAACATGGAACACGCTTATTCGGTTAAACTCTCCAAAATTGTCAAAGATCTGGATGTGGAGTTGATTTATTCTCCATATGATCTGAATGATGTAAAAATCAGCAGCATGGACGTAAACCGCCCCGGTTTGCAGCTGGGCGGATTTTTCGAATATTTTGACAGCTCCCGGATTCAGTTGATCGGCCTGTCGGAATATGCCTATTTGAAAAAATTTGACGAAGATACCCTGATGCAGAAATTGGATTCTTATTTTGCGCTCAAACCTCCGGTGGTGGTCGTTTCCCGGGAGTTGGAAATTTTCCCCCAGATGCTGGAGTGCGCTCAAAAATATAAAGTGCCGCTCTTGCGCACGCCGGAGTCCACATCGGTATTTCTCTCCAGCGTGGTAGGCATTTTGGCTACGGAGTTGGCCCCGCGGGTGACCCGTCACGGCGTTTTGGTCGAGGTATACGGCGAAGGAATTTTGCTGTTGGGCGAAAGCGGCGTAGGAAAGAGCGAAACAGCGGTGGAACTGGTCAAGCGCGGACACCGGCTGATTGCGGATGACGCAGTGGAAATCCGCCGCGTATCCAACCGGACTCTGGTGGGAACCTCGCCGGAAAATATCCGCCACTTTTTAGAGCTGCGCGGCGTTGGCATCATCAACGCCCGGCGGATTTTCGGTATGGGTTCCATTAAGGAAACTGAAAAAATCAATATGGTGATTCAGCTGGAACCTTGGAACCCGGATAAGGTTTATGATCGGATGGGCATGGACAACGAGCAGACGGAAATCTTGGGTATTTCGGTGCCGTCTTTGACCATTCCCATCAAACCGGGGCGGAATCTTGCCATTATCATTGAGGTGGCGGCCATGAATAACCGTCAGAAAAAAATGGGATACAACGCTGCACAGGAGCTGCTGGAAAAACTGGGTATGATCGATCAGGGCGATGGGCCCAATGATTGGGACGCCTATTAATCAGTAAGGAGTAGCGGTTTTATATGGAATATTATCTGGGAATTGATCTGGGAGGCACCAACATCAAAGCTGGTGTTGTGGACGATGCGTTCCACATCATAGGCAGGGCAAAGGCAAAAACCGGGATTCCGCGCCCCGCCGAGGAAGTGATGGATGCCATGGCCGAATGTGCCAAAGCGGCGGCGGCAGACGCCGGAGTACCTTGGGAAAAGATTCGGCGGATTGGCATTGGCGTACCCGGAACGGCCAATGAGGAAACCGGCGTGGTGGAATATGCCAACAACCTGTTGTTTGAGAATGTTCCCATGCGGGCATATTTGCAGAAAAAGCTGAATAAGGAAATAGATATCACCAACGATGCCAACGCTGCTGCGCTGGGAGAGGTGTTGGCCGGCGCGGCCAAGGGCGCTTCCAACGCGGTGGCGGTCACGCTGGGGACCGGCGTAGGCGGCGGTATTGTCATCGACGGCAAACTGTTCACCGGCTTTCATTATGGCGGTGCGGAATTGGGCCATATGGGAATCGTACTGGGCGGAAGAAAGTGTACCTGCGGGCGCCGGGGCTGCCTGGAAGCTTATGCTTCCGCCACCGGGCTGATTCGCAGCACCAAAGAGGCGATGGATGCGGCACCGGATTCCCTGATGTGGGAACTGGCGGCTGAAAACGGCGGAAATGTGTCCGGCCGGACTGCTTTTCTGGCGGCGGACCGGGGAGATACCGCCGCGCAGTCGGTGGTAAACGCTTATATCGAACAGTTGGGTTATGGCCTTGCCAGCATCATCAACATTCTGGCACCGGAGATTCTGGTCATCGGCGGCGGGGTCAGCAACGAGGGGGAAAATCTTCTGTGCCCGCTGGTGGAGTGCGTGCGCCCGCAGTTGTATATCCGCACGCCGGAAAAGCAGACCCGTATGGTGCTGGCAACGCTGGGCAACGACGCCGGATTGATCGGCGCGGCGTTTTTAAACCGTGCCCGGTAAATTTTGTCTTGATGGGGGGAACGGCGAATGACAGACCTTTTGAAATTGACTTCTCTATGTCAGAATCTGGAGTGCGAGTATATTTTGAACGCGCTGATGAAAGATTACACCACCTTTCAGATCGGCGGCCCCTGCGACATTCTGGTGCGTCCGTATGACGAAGGCCAAGTGGCGGCGCTGATTCAATTCTGCGCGGTCAACGGCATTCGCTGGCAGGTGATCGGAAACGGTTCTAATCTGCTGGCACCGGACGGCGGGGTATCCGGCGTAGTAATTCAAATTGGTTCCAATTTTTCTTATATCCGAAAATCTTTGAAAGAGGGAGAAATCATCTGCGCGGCGGGCGCTTCCCTGTCTGCGGCGGCGGCTTTTGCCCAAAAAGAGGGGCTCACCGGATTGGAATTTGCCTGGGGAATCCCGGGAAACGTGGGCGGCGCGCTGTTCATGAACGCCGGGGCCTACGGCGGTGAAATGAAAGATATCGTCGTGTCTGCCGATTATGTGGATGGAATGGGCAATGCCAGGACCATCGGCTTTTCTGAAATGCAGTTTGGCTACCGGCATAGTGTTTTTTCTGATAAGGATTGGTGCATTACAAAAGTAAAAATGCAGCTTCGGCCCGGCGACCCAGCCGAAATCCGCCGAACCATGGAGAATTTGATGGAACGGCGCAAATCCAAACAGCCGCTGGAATACCCCAGCGCCGGTTCTGTTTTTAAACGGCCTGAGGGAAATTATGCCGGCGCCTTGATTGAGCAGTGTGGTCTAAAAGGCCGGCGGGTTGGCGGCGCCCAGGTCAGTGAGAAACACGCGGGATTTATCGTCAATCTGGGGGACGCTTCTTCCCGGGATGTGGCCCGGCTGATTCGAGAAATCCAGAACACGGTGGAGGAACAAACCGGATACCGGCTGGAGTGCGAACTGCGTCAGCTGTAAGAAAAATCAGGAGGGGAATTTCATGCGCTTTGTGGTTGTTACCGGCATGTCCGGTGCCGGAAAATCCCAAGCGGTCAACGCATTGGAGGATATCGGCTATTATTGTGTGGACAACATGCCGCCTAAACTGCTGGTACACTTTTTTCAGCTGCGCCAAAGCCAGGAAAGTCAGTTCCCCGGCAAAATTGCCATTGTGGTGGATTCCCGCGGCGGGCGGATGTTTACGGATTTGTTCCGCGGGTTGGAGCAGTTAAAACAGATGGGATATTCCTATACCATTCTTTATCTGGACGCCCGGGACGATGTAATCGTTACCCGCTACAAAGAAACCCGGCGTAAGCATCCGCTTCTGGATGAAAAGCACCCCAGTATGCAGGAGGCGCTGAAACAGGAGCGGGAACTTTTGCGACCGGCGAGGGATCAGGCGGATTATATTATCGACACTTCTTTACTCAGCGCAGCGCAGCTCAAAGAGCAGGTGGCGGCGCTGTTTCTAAAGGAAAAGAAAGAGAAAATGCTGATTACCTGCACCTCTTTTGGCTTTAAATACGGCATACCCTCTGATGC
This sequence comes from uncultured bacterium, assembly GCA_934875375.1. Lineage (GTDB taxonomy): Bacteria > Bacillota > Clostridia > Oscillospirales > Ruminococcaceae > UBA3818. The sequence goes on along the minus strand of CAKXHL010000023.1, from coordinate 9,717 downwards.
GGACCTGGTGTTCGACGTGCGCTGCCTGCCCAATCCGTTTTATATTCCCGAACTCAAATATAAAACAGGGTTGGATCAGCAGGTGCGGGATTACGTTTTTTCTCATGAGCAAGCCCAGCAGCTGTACCGAAAGATCGAAGACCTGCTAAAATTCACCATTCCCCTTTACGAAAAGGAGGGGAAGCGGCAGCTGGTGGTGGCATTTGGCTGCACCGGCGGCAAGCACAGGTCGGTCTCTTTTGCGTGGAGAACAGCGCAGGTGCTCAAAGCCCAGGAGGAAAATGTGTTTGTCAGCCACCGGGATGTGCGAAAAGCATAAAAGCGGCAGGAGGAGAGGAAAAGGCATGTCCTTTGCAAATAAACTAAAGCAGCAGCTGCTGAACCTTCGGTACGATGAACTGCGTCAGCTGCGCGCCAGAACCCATGGTCTGCTGCGTTTTTCCAAAGCGTTTGGACCGCAGAAAATGCTGCTGCAGACGGAAAATAAGAATGTGGCCGAGCAGTATGCCGACAGTATTTTCGGCTTGATTGGGTTGGACGCGACGATTTCCGTAAATGAATATAAAAATCAAAACGGCAAAAGTTTTTTCTGCGCAACAGTGGACGATCAGAACGATCGGGAGAAGATCCTGCGTTTTTTTGGTTATGACCAATCGCCTGCGCCGGTGATGAATTTGGAGCAGGTTCAAAGTGATGAGGAACTGGGTGCGTTTATCGCCGGCGCGTTTTTGGCCTGCGGCAGCATGGTTGACCCCGGAAAGAGCTACCATCTGGAATTTGTAGTGCCGGATCGGCAGCTCTGTGAGGGACTGATTCAGGTTCTCTCCTCTGTGCGCATCTTCCCCAAAAGTTTTGAGCGGCGGAGCAGCTTTGTGGCTTATTTAAAAGACAGCGGAGAAATTGAAGATCTGATGGGATTTATGGGCGCCGGGAATTTGGGCCTTGAAATCATGAATGTAAAAATATATAAAAGCATCCGAAATCAGGTGAACCGGGCACAGAACTGTGAATTTGCCAATTTGGAAAAAACCATCAGCGCTTCCGCCGTGCAGGTCAAGGAGATTGAATATATTCTGGAACAGAAGGGACTGTCCTTTCTGCCTGAGGACTTGCGGGAAATCGCGGAACTGCGGGTGGAAAATCCGGAAATGTCTTTGCGGGAGCTGGGTGAGATATTATCTGAACCGCTGACCCGCTCGGGGGTCAACCACCGCCTGAAGCGACTTTCAAAAATTTATACCGAGCTTTTGGAACGAAAAAATCCGGACAAGCTAGCAAAGAATGAGAGGAACGGGGACAAAAGCGCTCGTTAGCACATAAAATCCGGCTTGGCACCGGCATTTGGAAAAAGGAGCTTTCCATGGAAAACTTTGCTCATTTGCACGTACATACGGAATACAGCCTGCTGGACGGTGCTTGCCGGATCCCGGCGCTGGTGGCGCGGGCGAAGGAGCTGGGACAGCAGTGGCTGGCGATTACCGATCACGGCGTGATGTACGGCGTGATCGACTTTTATAAAGAATGCAAAAAACAGGGAATCCGGCCGGTGATCGGCTGCGAGGTTTATGTCGCCCCCCGGACCCGTTTTGATAAAGTGCACCGGATTGACACCAGCCCGTATCATCTGGTGCTGCTGTGCAAAAATGAAATCGGCTATCAGAACCTGATCGCCATGGTATCCAAAGCGTCAGTAGAGGGGTTCTATTCCAAACCGCGGGTAGATTTGGAGCTGTTACAGGCGCACCACGAGGGGCTGATCTGCCTGTCCGCCTGTCTGGCCGGACAGATCCCGCGGCGGCTGATGGAAAAGGATTATGATGCAGCCAAGGAAACTGCGCTTTTGTACCGGGATATTTTCGGGCCGGAAAATTACTATCTGGAAATCCAGGACCATGGCATTTTAGAGCAAAAGCAAATTTTGCCCGACTTGTACCGCCTGTCAGAGGAAACGGGGATTGGGCTGGTGGCGACCAACGACGTCCATTATATCCGGCAGGAAGATCATCAGGCGCAGAGCATACTGGTATGTATCCAAACCAACCATACAGTCAACGATAAATCGGACATGGAGTTTCAAACCCAGGAGTTTTACCTGAAAAGCCGGGCGGAGATGGAAACTCTTTTTGCCGCCCATCCGGAGGCGCTGGACAATACGGTAAAAATTGCGGAACAATGTCAGCTGGATTTTACTTTTGGCGTGACCAAGCTTCCATTTTACAAAGCGCCTACCGAAGAGAATAATGTGACCTATTTTAAGCGCATGTGTTATGAGGGCATGGCGCTCCATTATGGAGAGCAACCGCCTCAGCAGATCCGCGAGCGGCTGGAATACGAGCTGGACGTAATCATCAAAATGGGTTATGTGGATTATTATTTGATTGTGTATGATTTTATCCACTATGCAAAAACCCACGATATTCCTGTGGGCCCGGGGCGTGGTTCCGGCGCGGGGAGCTTATGCGCTTACTGCATCGGCATTACCGGCATAGACCCGATCCGCTACCATTTGCTCTTTGAGCGCTTTTTGAATCCGGAGCGGGTATCTATGCCGGATTTTGATATTGATTTCTGTTATGAAAAACGCCAGCAGGTCATTGACTATGTAGTAGCAAAATATGGTGCCGACCATGTGGCGCAGATCATCACCTTCGGCACCATGGCGGCCAGAGGCGCTATCCGGGATGTAGGCAGGGCGATGGCGATTCCTTATGCACAGGTAGACACGGTAGCGAAACTTGTGCCCAATGAACTGCACATGACGCTGGATAAGGCGCTCACAGCATCGAAGGATTTCAAGCAGCAGTATGATACGGATCCCACCATCCACGAACTGATTGACATGGCCCGAAAGCTGGAGGGGATGCCCCGGCACGCCTCCACTCACGCGGCAGGGGTGGTCATTACCCGCGATCCGGTAGACACCTATGTGCCGGTGCAGAAAAACGAAGAAGCTATCCTGACCCAGTTCCCCATGACGACGCTGGAAGAGCTGGGCCTTTTGAAAATGGATTTTTTGGGGCTGCGCACGTTAACGGTTATCAGTGATGCGGAAAAAATGATCCGCCGCCGTCAGCCGGATTTTGCAATTTCGCAAATTCCGCCGGACGATGAAAAAGTATTTCAGATGCTATCGGCGGGCCTGACCGAGGGGGTGTTTCAGTTTGAATCCGGTGGTATGCGCAACGTGCTGGTGGGACTGGGACCTGAGTCCATTGAGGATTTGATTGCGGTTATTTCCCTGTACCGTCCGGGCCCGATGGATTCGATTCCCAAGTATATTGAAAACCGGCACCATCCGGAGAAGGTGACCTATAAACATCCGAAACTGGCTTCTATTCTCGATGTGACCTACGGCTGCATTGTTTACCAGGAACAGGTAATGCAGATCTGCCGGGAGCTGGCCGGTTTTTCCTATGGGCGGGCCGATCTGGTCCGACGGGCCATGAGCAAGAAAAAAGCCGATGTTATGCAGAAAGAGCGGCAGAATTTTATTTATGGCCTGTACGAGGAAGACGGTACCTGTCAGGTCAAAGGTTGTGTGCACAACGGCGTCAGCGAAGAAATCGCCAGCGATATTTTCGGTGAAATGTCCAGCTTCGCATCTTACGCGTTCAATAAAAGCCACGCGGCGGCCTATGCAGTAGTCGCGTATCAAACGGCGTATCTGAAATGCCATTATCCCAAGGAATTCATGGCGGCGCTTTTGACCAGCGTACTGGATTCCACTTCCAAGGTCACCGGTTATATCGACGAATGCACCCGGCTGAAGATCCCGGTTTTGCCGCCGGATATCGCCCAGAGCGACATGGGTTTTACCGTGTCAGACGAAGGAATCCGTTTCGGACTTTTGGCTATCAAAAATCTGGGCCGCAGTGTGATCGCGGATATTATCCGGGAAAGGGAGTCTTCTCCATTTCGGAATTTCAACGATTTCTGCGAGCGGATGCACGGTCGGGATCTCAACCGCCGGGCGATGGAGAGCCTGATTAAATGCGGCGCTTTTGACCGGATGAATCCCAACCGGCGGCAGCTATTGGCAGGATATGAAGTGATTTCCAGCGGGCTGGACGCGGTAAAGCAGAAAAATCTGGAGGGACAGCTGGGCTTTTTCGACACCATGGCCGACGCGCCCCGGGAAGAATATGTATTCCCTGCGATGGAGGATTTTCCTTTTATGGAGCGGCTGAATCTGGAAAAGGAAGTTACCGGTATGTATTTATCCGGTCATCCGCTGGGAGAGTATGCCGACTTGATTCCGCGGCTGGGAACCGCAAAAATTTCTCATGTAGCGCTGGAAGAATACGACAATAAGCAGGTGGATATTCTTTGTATTGTCGGCGCCAGACAGTCTAAAGCAACCCGCAGCGGGGATACGATGGCCTTTTTGACGGTAGAAGACACTACCGGTTCTATGGAAGCACTGGTTTTCCCCAAAACTTTGCAGCGGTATGGCCAGTTGCTGACTGTCGGGTCGGTAGTGGTGATCTCTGGACGCATCAGCGTACGGGAGGAAGAGGACGCCAAGCTTTTGTGCGAAAAGGTTATGACCATTGAGGACAGGCTCGCTTTCCGAAACGGTCTGCCCCCGCGCAAGGCGGTTTCTGCGCCGAGCGGCGGCAAAAGACCTGGGCTGTACCTGAAAGTACCGTCACGGCGGGGGACGGCGATGGAAAAAGCGCAGAACCTTTTGGAAATTTTTGGAGGGGAAACTCCTGTTTATGTTTTTTTCGAGGATACCCAGAAGGTGAGCCTTGCTCCCCGCTCCATGTGGGTTTTCCCAAATGATGTGCTGCTGCGCCAGTTGGCAGAGGTTTTGGGTGAAAGCAACGTAAAGCTGGTGGAATAAAAATGAGCCGTGAACAGAAAAAACGGTAAAATTTTAACGTATCCCGTAAAAATTGCGTGAAAATCATGCTTTTTATGCCCAAAACAGTTGAAATCAAAATCTGATTATACTATAATAGATTTTGAATTTGGTTTTATGACATTATAAAACAGGTTGTGCAAATCTTCCGATTATCATTAGGAGGTTAAGAATATGAAACAGGTAAAAACCATTGGCGTTTTGACAAGCGGCGGCGATGCGCCGGGCATGAATGCGGCGATTCGTGCCGTAGTCCGCGCAGGTATTGGTAAAGGAATGCGGGTGTTGGGTATCCGCCGCGGTTACAACGGTCTGATTAACGGCGATATGGTTGAAATGAATTTGCGTTCCGTTTCGGATATTCTGCAAAAGGGCGGTACGATTTTGTATACGGCCCGCTGCTTGGAGTTTAAAGAAGAATCTGGCATTGAAAGAGCCAAACAGACCTGCGTGGAAACTGGGCTGGACGGCGTGGTGGTCATCGGCGGCGACGGTTCTTTCCGCGGCGCCAGAGACTTGTCCTTGCGCGGGATTCCCTGTGTGGGCATTCCCGGCACCATCGACAATGATATTTCTTCCTCTGACTATACCATTGGTTATGATACGGCGATGAATACGGTCGTCCAGAACGTAGACCGCCTGCGTGATACTTCCCAATCTCACGACCGCTGCTCGGTAGTCGAAGTGATGGGCAGAAACGCTGGTCATATTGCGGTCAATACTGGCCTGGCCTGCGGTGCTATTGCGATTTTGATCCCGGAGATTCCCTTTGATGTGGATCGGGATATTGTGGCAAAAATCAAAGCCTCGCAAAAAACCGGAAAACAGCATTTCATTGTTATGGTGGCTGAAGGAGTTGGCCATTCTCACGAGCTGGCGAAGGAAATCGAAGAGAAAACCGGCGTTGAGTCCCGCGCCACAGTGCTGGGGCACATTCAGCGCGGCGGTTCCCCGACCCTGCGTGACCGTGTGGTTGCCAGTGAGATGGGGTATTATGCGGTGGAACTGCTGGAAAAAGGGATTGGCAACCGCGTTGTAGTGACCAAAGACGGAAAGGTAACCGACTACGATATTCTGGAAGCCTTGAGCATGAAAAAGTCGGTAGACATGAATCTTTTGAAGATTGCACAGGATATTGCACTGTAAGGTTTTGAGAAATTTGTTGAGGGGCGGAAGGGAGATTCCGCCCCTTTTTTCTGTAAAGGAGTGCCAAATGGAACGTTTGACTTTGGTTTTGCCGGACCCCGCGTGGGAAAGACAGGCGGAGGATTACCGGCAGGCCTATTTGGATAGCGGAGAGTGCCATATCAACGGCAGCAGCGCAATGGAGCGGTATCCGGTCTACAGCGAATGGCTGGATCGAATCAACGCTCTGCAAAAACTGCCGGTATCGCAAGAGCATACTCCGGCGACTACCTTTTTTGCGGTGCGGGAACAGGATGGACGAATTGTGGGAACCATTCAGATCCGGCACCGGTTGACCGGCGAGCTGTGCCGCAGCGGTGGGAATATCGGTTACGGCGTGCGGCCGGACGAACGGAAAAAGGGATATGCATCACAGATGCTGACGCTGGCACTGGATTTTTGCCGCAAAATCGGTTTGGAACGGGTATTGCTGGATTGCCGGGCCGACAACGCCGCTTCAGAGCGCACGATCCGAAAATGTGGTGGAATCTCTGCGGGAGAAGCGCAGGTGCCGGGAGACGATGGCCAGCCGGAACGGATTCGGTGGTTTTGGATTGCGCTATGAAATAAAAAATGAGGAAACGATGAACACCGTTTTATTTGATTTGGACGGAACGCTGCTGCCAATGGATCAGGAAGCGTTTATTCGTTTGTATTTCGGCGCTCTGAGCCAAAAGTTTGAACCGTATGGTTTTGACCCGCAGAAGCTGATTCAGGGACTTTGGGCGGGTATGAAAGCCATGCAGGAAAATGATGGGAGCAAAACCAATGAAGGTGTGTTTTGACAGGCGTTTACCGGGTTGGCAGGAGAACGCGCGCTCGTCTATCGGTCGGATTTTGACGCGTTTTACCGCAACGAGTTTGCGGCGGCGAAGAAAGCGACTGTCTGCCATCCGGTGGCGGCGCGCTGTGTACATCTGCTGCGGGAGAAGGGGTATTGGGTAGCGCTGGCGACCAATCCGCTGTTTCCGCAGGCGGCAACCTGGGCGCGAATAGAATGGGCGGGGCTTTCGCCGTCAGATTTTGCGCTGATCACCACCTATGAAAATAGTAGGCACTGCAAACCGAATCTGGACTATTACCGAAAAGACGTGCTGGAAAAGCTGGGGGTGATGCCGGAAGATTGTTTGATGGTCGGAAACGATGTGAAAGAGGATTTGTGCGCAGAAGCACTGGGCATGCAGGTCTTTCTTTTAACCGAAACGCCGATTTTGACGGATGGCTTTTTGCTGGACAGCTGGGAGCATGGCGATTTTCAGGCGCTTTGGGAAAAATTTCGATATTTAAAAGCGAAGCAATAGGGGAAAACATCTTGTAAAAAAGGGAAAGAAAGCGAAATGCCGCTTTCTTTCCCTTTTTGAGAATACCGCCTTGTCCAGTGAAAATATTCGGAAAGAATCTGTTTTTTAGAAGGAACTCTTTTGTCGCTTGTCGACTTTCTGAACGCCGGCGTACCGCAGAAAAGTCCGGCCGTTTTCGGTAAGGGCCCGATAGGTGATTCGATAGGCTCCATAGTCTCCTTCCCCGGGGAAAGCGGGCGTATCAATCAGAGAAAAATCGGCGATCACGGTATTTTCTGCGGCATCCCAGGACGGGGAGAGATCCTCATAGGAATAGACAGAGCTTAAGCCAAATCCGGTATCCATGCAATACGCATTTTGCCGGGCATCATAACTGGGGTCCTCTACGAACCAGCTGCTTTCACCAAAGACATCGCTGACCATCTGCTGGACAGCTGCCAGCGGGAAGGTAGCGCGTCCACTTTCGTCAACCGACACACAGTCGGGATAAAAGGCAGATAAGCGGTTCTCATTCTGAACCAGCAGGGAAATCATAAAGCGGAAAATGTCCCCATCGCGAAAAGGCTGGGCATTTTCAATATGATCCCGGGTGAAAACCAGATTGACAATATGGTAAGTCAAGGCTTCGGCTTGGGGGAAAAGACTGCTTGCCGGATCAAACAGTGCGCTCTCCGGCGGGCTGGAAAAAGAAATTTCCTCCTGTGGCACGGTGGCTTCGGAAGATTGCAGGCCGGATGATGAAAACGAAACTTCACTTCCCGGTTTGTCTATGTCCGGCGCGCAGGCGCACAGGCCGCAGATCAGCACGAGCGAGAGAGAAAAAAGACAGAAACGAGAAATTTTTTTCAATGTAAGTCCTCCTAATGGTTGGAATATAAAAGAAAACCCGACACATGTAGGAATTGTTACATGTGCCGGGGAGGGCTGTTCCCTATCAGACGTGGGAAAGGGAGGAAAGATCGTACGGTGTTGTCTGGTATACAAAATAGTTCAGCCAGTTAGAAAACAGCAGGCTGGCATGGCCGCGCCAACGGTAAATGATTTCCTGTTTTGGGTCATCGTTTTGAAAATAATGCCGTGGAATTTCAATGGGAAGATTTTTGTTTACATCTCGAAAATATTCGCCGGCCAAGGTTTCCCGGTCGTATTCCGAATGACCGGTAACAAAAAACTGGCGGCCCGATTCGCTGGCGATCAAATAGGCGCCGGCTTCCTCCGACGATGCCAGAAGCGTCAGCTGCGGGCAGGAAAGAATGTCCTCGTTGCGGACTGTTGTATGGCGGGAATGGGGGGCAAAGAAAAGTTCGTCAAAACCGCGCATCAGAGGATGCTTTGGCTCCAGCGTTCGATGTTCAAACACGCCGAACATCTTTTGCGGCAAAGGATATTTGGAAATCCCATAATGATGATAGAGCGCCGCCTGGGCACCCCAACAGATGTGAAATGTAGAATAAACGTGGGTTTTCGTCCAATCCATAAAAGCGCACAGTTCCGGCCAGTAATCCACTTCCTCAAATGGCATCTGTTCCACTGGCGCGCCGGTGATGATGAAACCGTCAAAACGTTCCTTTTGAATATCAGCAAAGGTTTTGTAAAACTTCAGCAAATGTTCAGCCGACGTATTTTTAGAAGTATGGGTGGCAGTTTGCAGCAGTTCGATGTCCACTTGCAGCGGTGTGTTGCTCAAAAGGCGCAGCAACTGGGTTTCTGTCACAATTTTGGTCGGCATCAAATTCAGAATACCGATTTTTAAAGGGCGGATATCCTGGTGGGAAGCTCGTTCTTCGGACATAACAAAAACATTTTCCGATTCTAAGACCTGCGCCGCAGGCAAAGAATTGGGGATACAAATTGGCATAATTAAGCGCCTCCTGTGCTGTTTGGATCAAGAACATTTCTATCATACGAAAAAAAAGTCAAAAAATCAAGAAAAAGGTATTGACTTTAGGGTAAGGAGTATGATATATTAATGAAGCTGTCTCGCGGGGGACGCCGGGAGCGAAAAAACTTCTTGGATGAAGGAAAAAAAGTTCTTGACAAACCGAAGAAGAGATGGTAAAATAAAGACCCTGCAACCGCAGGGAGGAACCTTGAAAATTGAACAACATTCGAAACGAATTGAAACTACCCTTGAGATTCAAAAAGAATTTTAATCAAGCAGGTAATTCCAGAACGAAGCGAAAGCTAGATGTTCGGAATCAGCTTGGACAAACTTCATTTGATTAGGAGCCTTTGGGCTTTTGATACAAGGAATGAAGAGTTTGATCCTGGCTCAGGACGAACGCGCGCGGCGCCCCTAACCCCCGCAAGTCGAACGGCGATTCAAAAACCTTGCAAAGATCATCTTAGTGGCGGACGGGTGCGTAA
>CAKXHL010000022.1:352-19927 GCA_934875375.1 uncultured bacterium | reverse complement strand
CAAACCATCTCGATTGTTGCACGGAGGTTTTATTTGCCAAGGCTTTTTCATTTACCCCTGGTTGAACCAGGGGTTTTTGTTAAGCCTTAAGGCAATCAAATAAAAAAGCAGCGACGCGGAGAGCCGTCGCTGCTTTTTCCTTTTTCATTGGAATGCAAAACTTATGGTATCTTATTTTGCTTTTTTCATAGCAACCGCACCTGCAGCTACCAGAGAAACGACTGCCAGAGCAACCGCCACATTGACAAAATCAACAGAACCGGTGGCAGGGTTCTCCGTTTTATTCGATCCGGAGGAACCATTAGAGGAATCGTTGGAATCGCTGTCAGAAGCCGCAACCGTCTTCAGCTCTTTGTCAGAGATCACGTAAGAGCTCAAGGTTTTGGTTTTCAAAGTCAGGGTTCCTTCCTCTTTGTCATATTCCGCCTTGGTTTTCACCAGCTTATTTTCGGAATTCACCTCGTACAGGTACCAAGTTTTATCCATATCATTGACATTGTAGATCAAAGTGCCGTTAAAATCAAAGGTAGGATTGCCATTAAACTGCAGGAAAGACAGGTCTGCATCTTCGTTGGCTTGTACGATAGATTTGATCACCTTCGTGGTGTAATGCATATTTACGGCAGCCTGCTCCTCCAGGCGGACATTGAAATATGCATCCACATCAGAAAAGCTGAAAGTGACGTTTTTGTTGGAAGAAGAGAATTGGTATACCGGCGCATCGTTATTCAAAACAATCTCCAACTCTGCATCTGCATCAATAGAAGCTTTTTTCCATTGTACAGTAAAATCGAAAGAATAGGTTTTCACAACGGAGTTGGTATTTTTGTGTCTCAGTTGAATATCGCCAGCAATATTCACTGCTTTGGTATCGTAGGTTTCTTTCAGCTTCAGAATCAGAGCGTCTTTTCCAGCCTCGTTCTTGCCGATGGTGACAGACTCAACCGCATCCTTACCGGAAGTCAGTTTGTTGGTCACTTTCAGGTCGGAAGCTTCTACATCCACTTCCTCCAGCAATACCTCTACGGATTGGCCCGGCGTATGTTCCTGCGTATATTTGTCATTTTGATCATCTGCCTCTTCTGCAAACGCTGTCAAGCTGCTCACTGCGACAGCCGCAGCCATCATCAGGACCGCTAGGGTTTTCTTCATGGGTTTTCCTCCTTAAATTGTTTGGCGGCATGCTCTCCAACAGGCCGTTCCCATTCTGTGAAAAGAGATCTTTTTCTTCTCTTTTTTGGGACAGCCTTATTATAGAAAAAGATATGTCGCTGTTTCAACCGGTGGATTTTTCCCTCTTGCGCATTTTTTTCCATCCTTGGAAAAAGTTCTGTCTGTTCCGCCGCAAACTGTTGGAAAGGGATCTTGTTCCTGGCAAAAAATCAAAAATCTGCCTTGTATTTTTCTTTTAATCCCTTGAAAAAAGCAAGTTTTTATGGTTTTCAAAAACCTTTTTTCGAAAGAAAAATAAAAATTACTATATTTTTCTGATTCTCTTGCTGCAAGCTCAGTTTCATCAGCACAGGTTATAACAAAAGCCGAATAAAAACAAGCGTTCCAGCCTTCAACAGGAAGATTATTTTTATCCGGCTTTTCCACCAGAAAGTTTTTCTTTTTTATATGAAATAGTGTTATTTACTGCCAGCAGATCCACCGCATTTATTTTTATTCAGCAGGTGCAAAATCTGCCGGGCCGTTTGCTGAACATTCAAGTTCGAAGTTTCGATTTTCACCGTTTTCATCTTCTCATATAATGGCAGACGCTGCACACTTCGATCAATCACATCCGCCTGCCGCAGGCCCGCTGTCACATCCCTCTCTAGGCGTTGACGAAGCGCCCGTTCTGATACCATCAGTGTAAAACGTTCCACTTGGACATTCCGCAGGTCTAAACGGTGCAAAATCTCCTCTGCAATGGAATCTTGCTGCATTACCCAACAAAAAAGCACTGTTTCATAGGCACTGCATCGCAGAAACTGTCCCAACACAAAACTGATATTTTCCAATACCATTCGTTTGGTCTCATCCGTTACCTGAAACGGATGCATCTCCCAGCACCAATCCCCATCTAAAAAGGCGCAGGGAGCCAGCTCTCTTTCCAATTCCTGGCAGACCGCGGTTTTACCCGCCCCCATTGTCCCATTTATCAAAATCAAGCGTTTCAAAAAAATCCTCCCATTTCTATATATCGCACAATCCAAAAAAGCTTTGCCAAATAAAGCAGAACCTTTCGCCATCCCCAAAAATATCTGCACAAATTCTATGTTCTTCCCCTTGGATTAATATCTCCCCGTCTGTGCCCGGACGGTATACTGTCTAAACAATTCCTGAACCCGCTGCTCATCCAATTCTGTGATTGGAACTGGAGGATGGGGATGTGCTGGAAACGGGGCAATCTGCTTTTGAAACCATTGCACGTCGTGCCATTCTCCCAGCTTATATCCTGCTTTTTCCCAGAATGCAGCCGAAGAAAATCCCATTGCTTGATGCAATGCTTCGCTACCGGGATTGGGATGGGTCACGATACCGACTGCCCGGCAATATCCCTGCATCGTTAAAAGATCCAGCAAACAGCCATATAATAAGCGGCCAATCCCTTTTCCTCTGGCCTCTTCATACAGATAAATCGCCAAATCCGCATTCCATTGGTAAGCCTCCCTGGTATTTTGCGGAGACCCATAAGCATAACCTATCACCGTTTTCCCAATCTGCGCCACAATCCACGGGAATGCGGGCGTATAGCATTCCATACGTCGGGCAAATTCTGCCTCTTCCGGCGGTATATACTCAAAGGTTATACTGGTTTTTTCCACATACGGACGATAAATCTCGGCACAGGATGCTGCATCCTCCAATACAGCATGACGAAAATGTAGCGGCATAAATATATCCTCCTTTTTGGCTATTGCACAACAAAAGGCGCCGCGGTATTTCCGCGGCGCCTTTGCTAATCTAATGAAAAGTATAGCATTTTTTTAATGTTTGTCAAGCCATTAGCCACCACACCAAAATGCTTTTCACTCTTCGTTTTACCAATAATGCTCCTGTTGTCTATCTTCTGCGACATCCATATGCCCGATTAACATTTCGATCAGTACCACACATCTAGCGGCAGTTCACCACAAAAACTCTGACAAATGCCTCTCTTTCATCAATCTTCTTTTCCATCAGCTTTTTTCCATACCATTTGATACTCTGCTTCGCCAGTATCCGGATCCATTTCTTCTTTGATTATCGAAAATCCTTCCCGTTGATAAAACAGAAAAGCCCGCCGGTTCTTGCAGTAAACCTGCAGCGTGAGGGATGGAAAGCGCCGTTTTGCCTCTTGCAATATGGCTGTTCCAATCCCCTTGGAGCGGAACTGCGTGCTGACAAAAATACCTTCAATATTTCTTCCCTCAATGCCGGCAAAACCCTGAACCTCCCCGTCCTGCTCCCAGACAAGCACTTGGGACTGTGGCAGCAGACAGCGAACAAAATCATAATTTTTCTCCCAATAGGAACGGTCAATAAAATCGTGAGCCTGCAAATTGGACTGCAACCAAATTTTCAATATGTGTTCCAGATCTGAAGGTTGATAATCCCGTACCATTTGCCTTTCCTTTCTTGTCTGTTTTCCATTTTATCAAAAAGGGCACCGGTAAACCGGTACCCTTTCAATCTTTCGATCTGCCTTAGATGGCACGGGTGTATTCTTTCAGCCACTCCCGTTCTTCATCCGTCAAATAATCGAACAACTTCCCGTACACCATCGCATGATAATCATTCAGGGTCTGGCGTTCTTTTTCGGTCATATATTTCGGATCCACACCGTCCAGATCAATTGGCGCATAAGTGACCGGTTCAAAATACATAAACTGCCCATCACCGTTCTTTATACCTTTGCGGCAGATCAGCTCGTTCTCAGTGCGAATACCGTGGCTTCCTTCAATATAAATACCCGGTTCATCGGTGGTAACCATTCCCTCTTCGAATACAGCGCTATCCCGCCTTTCCGCCACAATCTTCCAGCGGAAACCATTGGGAGCCTCGTGCACGTTGAGCAGATATCCGATGCCGTGGCCGGTACCGCATTTATAATCCAGATGCAAATCCCAAATGGGACCGCGGGCCAAAATATCCAGATTCATTCCGATACAGCCATGCAGAAACTGTGCATTCGCCAGATTCAGATTGCTGCGCAGAACAGTAGTAAAATGCAGCTTCTGCTCTTCCGTAATCGGGCCCAGCACCATGGTGCGGGTAATATCAGTAGTGCCCTCATAATACTGACCGCCAGAATCCACCAAAAGCATCCCCTCCGGTTTTAGCACCGCATTGGATTCCTCCGTGGCAGAATAATGCATCATCGCCGCATTGGCTTTATAGGCGGAAATCGTGCCAAAGCTGGGTTCGATAAAGCCCTCCTGCTCAGCCCGGCGGGCCAGCAGATAATCTGACGCACTAATCTCTGTCATGGGAATCTTACCCACGTTAGTCTTCAGCCAGTACATGAATTTTGTGAAAGCAACGCCGTCTTTAATATGAGCACGGCGGATGTTTTCCAGTTCCACCGGATTTTTGATTGCTTTGGATAACTGGGTAGGGTTTGCTTTCTCCACTTTTTTTCCGCAGATAGAAGAAGCAATCTCATAATTAACCTTCTCCGGATCCAAAAGCACCACATCATCGGCAGACAGATTTTTCACAAAGGAAATCATTTCGTCATAGCCATGGATTTCAACTCCATCGGCGGACAATTTTTCCCGGATTTCATCGTTCAAGCAGGCAGGGTTGACAAAAAAGTGCGCCTGATCCAGCCCGATCACCGCATAGGATAAAACGACCGGATTGCATTCCACGTCATTGCCGCGGATATTAAACAACCAAGCAATGTCATCCAGGGTAGTAATAATATGAACCGTGCAGCCATTTTCCTTCATTTGATTCCGCAAATCAGTCAGCTTTTGCAGCGTGGATTTTCCCGTATACTTTTCATCCAATAAAAATGCCGGTTCAGCGGACAAGGCCGGGCGATCCTCCCAGATCATTCCCACCAGATCTTCACCGGTAGAGAGAACCGCTTTTTTATCCGCCAGCCTTTCGGTCAATGCACGGCCTAACGCCGCGGTCATCACCCTACCGTCAAACCCCAGCTTTCCCTTCGCAGGAACAACGTTATACAAGTAATCCTCAATCGCCGGAGTACCTTCCTCCCCCATTTTCATCAGCGTAACTGTTGTATCTTTTAGCTGATTCGCGGCCTGAATGAAATAACGGCCGTCAGTCCACAGGCAAGCTTCTTTCGCAGTAACCACCAACGTACCGGCAGAACCGGTGAATCCGGACATGTATTTTCTTGCTTTAAAATAATCACCCACATACTCTGATTCATGAAAATCAGAGGTCGGAACAATATAAGCATCTATACCGCGCTGTGCCATCAAGCCACGCAGTTTTTCCAATCTTTGGGGTATCATCAAAATCCTCCTTGTCCTTCTTTTTGATTTTATCATAGCACAACCACATTTTAAATACCAGCAGATTTTAGAAATATTTTGTATTTCCCCCTTTTGTCTAACAGCTTTTCCCTGCGGTGAGAATCACCCCCAAAAGCACAATGCCTGGATATCCGACTCATTCAAAACGACTGGCTGGATATTTCTATATAAAAGCAAAGTCAAATTGCTTTTCCCGTTTTTTGTACCATACTCTGTCATAACAAAAGGTCAATCAAAATCACCACATGGTTTTCTGTATAAAAGATTTGAGGCAGGCATTTTGCCTGTCTCAAATCTTTAAAATGGCCGTTTAAAACCAATCTTTGCACAAATTTCAGCCGTCGTTTAGGCCAGTCCGTGTTTTCTGGAAAGATTGATTGCTTTTTTTAACTCCGGCACCAAAATAGCCGCAGAAATAATTTTCACTGCATCGCCGGGTAAAAACGGAATCACGCAGGTACTCAACGCTGCAGCCAATCCTTTGCCAGTAAGCAGGACAAACCAGATTGTCCCAAACAAATAACACAAAGCCAAACCACCGGTCATACCAATCGCCATCTTCCAAAACGCATCTCCCCAATAGGTCGACACCATACCGACTACCAGTGCCGCAAAAAGGTATCCTAAAATATATCCGCCGGTGGGACCTGCCAAAACGGACAATCCACCACGGAAATTAGAGAACACCGGAAGCCCCACTGCCCCCATCATCACATAAACAACCATGCTGACTGCGCCTTTATAGCTGCCCAGCAATCCACCGGCCAAATACACCGAAAACAAAGCCAAGTTAATTGGAATTTCGCCAATGGGAATGCCGATTTGGGAAAGAATACCAGTCATCGCAGCCAACAGCGCACACAGTACCATGTCTTTCACCGTGAATTTTTTCGTCATGTCCGCAATACTCCAATCTGTTTTGAATTCCCCGGTTTTTATAGTTTAAAAAAAACCGGAATCAAAACAATTATATCAATACTACTTTAGAAATGCAATTCTTTTCCGATTTTTTTGCGGTTGACTTTCCTTTTCATCCGGGATAACATAATCATAAAGAAACATTCGTTTCTTACCCTCTTCACGATCTATCCTAGAAAAAAGATTTTCTCACTGCAAAAGGAGATTTTGCCATGGCGACCCTGTCTACGAATATCCAATACCTGAAGGGCGTTGGGGAAAAACGTGCGCGGCTTTATGCGCGGCTTGGCATTGCTACAATCGGGGATCTGCTGGAGCATTACCCGCGGGATTATATTGACTTTTCCCACCCCAGTTCCATCATCAGCGCTCCTTATGATGAACCTTGCGCCATTCGGGCCCGGGTCGCAGCCAAGTCAGCAGAGCAGCGCATTCGGAAAGGGCTTTCCTTGTTCAAGGTATTAGTTACCGATGGGCGAAACGATCTGATGATTACTTTTTTTAACGCCAAATACGCGGTAGCATCGCTCAAAGAAGAAGAGACCTATTTGTTCTACGGCCGTGTTTCCGGACGGATCGGCAGACGGGAAATGGCCTCCCCTCTGGTATTCCCAGATGATCCCGCACTAGCTCTTTCCCCCGTTTATCCACTAACCGAAGGGCTTTCCTCCAAAATGATCGCCGCCAATGTCCGGCAGGCGCTGGTATTGGCTGAAGATCTCGATCAGGATCTGCTCCCCGCTGCCGTCCGGGAAGAAAACAATCTTTGCAGGCGGCGGGAAGCGTTAGAAGCCATCCATTTTCCCCCGAATGAAAAGGCATTGGCCAGAGCTCGGCGGCGGTTGATGTTTGAAGAGCTTTTTCATTTAAATCTGGCTTTGGGGCAGGTCAAACGCGCTTCTCAAAAAGAAGCGGCAGCCCCAATGGAATCGGTTGACATGGGCGGTTTTTTTTCGCTTTTCCCATTTGATCTCACCGGTGCCCAGCAGCGAGCCATCGACGACTGCCTAAAAGATCTGTGCCGAACCGTTCCCATGAACCGCCTGCTTCAAGGAGATGTTGGATCGGGCAAAACGATGGTAGCTGCTGCCTGTGCTTATTTCGCTGCCAGAAACGGTTATCAGACCGCAATGATGGCCCCTACTGAAATTCTGGCAGTTCAGCACTATCAGACCTGGTCAAAACTTTTTGCGGGAACTGGAATTTCTGTCGGGTTGCTGACCTCCTCTATGGGGGCAAACGCGAAAAGGCAGATCAAAGAGCAGTTGGCCGGCGGCCAGCTCTCCATCGTAGTTGGTACCCACGCCCTTTTGCAAGACAGCGTGGCCTTTTCCCGGCTGGGGCTGGCAATTACCGATGAACAACACCGATTCGGCGTATCGCAGCGGATGGCTCTGGCCCAAAAGGCAGAAAAAGGGCGATATCCCCATGTTCTGGTTATGTCCGCTACGCCCATTCCCCGAACACTGGCTTTCATTATTTATGGCGATTTGGATCTATCCATTCTGGATGAAATGCCCAAAGGCCGCCTGCCAGTCAAAACTTACCTGATCGATCCTCCAAAACGGGAACGGGCCTATGGCTTTATTCGCAAGCATCTGGACGCAGGCGAACAGGCATATGTTGTCTGTCCGCTGGTAGAACAAGGAGAAAATTCTCCTGAGGGACTGGAATCAGCGGTGGAAGAATCAGAACGCCTGGCCCAAGACTTTTTTTCCGGATATAAGGTGGGGATGCTCCACGGTCGAATGAAAGCAGCAGAAAAAGAACAGATTATGAAGGATTTCCAAAGCGGGGAACTGCAGCTTTTGGTGTCCACTACCGTTATTGAGGTAGGAGTGGATGTACCCAACGCCACCGTAATGCTCATTCAAAACGCGGAGCGGTTCGGCCTTTCCCAACTGCATCAGCTGCGCGGACGGGTGGGACGAGGCGGCACAGAATCCTTCTGCATTCTGGTTTCTGCCCAAATGGATTCTCCTCGCCTGCGCGCCATCTGTCAAACAAATGATGGCTTTCGGATAGCGGAAGAAGATTTAAAGCTGAGAGGCCCCGGAGACTTTTTCGGTCTGAGGCAACATGGCCTGCCGATGATGAAAATCGCCGGACTTTTGGAAAATATGACACTGGTGGATCAAACGCGTGCAGCCGCATTGTCAATTTTAAAAACAGACCCGGATCTTCTTTTGCCGGAACATGCTGAATTACGAAAACGCACCGGCCAAATGTTGGAAACTGTCAACGCTTAAAAATATATGCAAAAGCCAGTGAAAGCGAAATCGCTTTCACTGGCTTTTGCCTTTTATCAAAATAAACTCATTCTATTTCTGTGCGGCAACAAATACTTTAAAAGATCATTCCACACTGATAATAAAATAGTAAACCGGTTGGCCGCCATCCAAAACGGTCAATTCCACGTCTTCCGGCAGGCGCTGACGAATTGCATCTTCTGCCTGCGCTGCCATTTCGGGAGTTACATCCTCCCCATAATACACCGTTACAAAGGAACTGTCGCGAGAGATCATTTGTTTGACCAACTTGGAACAAGTCCGGGGCAAATCCGTATCGGTAAAGGCCAGTTTTCCATTATCCAATGCCAGTAATTCCCCTTCGTGAATCGCGTGGCCATCATAATCCGAATCACGGGCAGCAAAAGTGACCGATCCGGTCGAAACTGTCTCCAGTGCGTTGGACATATTCACCTGATTTTGTTCCAAGTCCGCGTCCGGATCAAACGCCAACATCGCGGCAATGCCCTGAGGAACGGTACGCGAAGGCAGTACGCAAACCTTACGGTCAGCCAGTTTAATAGCCTGTTCTGCTGCCATGATGATATTTTTATTATTAGGTAAAACAAAAACAGTCTGTGCCGGAGTTGCATGGATTGCCTTGAGGATATCCTCGGTGGATGGGTTCATCGTCTGCCCTCCGCTGACCACCTGGCTGGCTCCCAGATCATGAAACAAGCCCTGCAGACCCTCGCCCGCTGCCACAGCCACAATGCCATAGGGGACTTCCGGATCTACCGGTACATAAGCCATTGGCTCTTCTTTTGGATTTTCCTTTGCGGCCTGGGATTTCCGAGCAGCAAATTGCTCCTCCATATTTTCAATTTTCATTTTATAAAGCATCCCGTACCGAATCGCTTCTTCCAGCGCCTGACCGGGATTATTGGTATGCACATGGCACTTAATAATATCCTCATCATCCACTACTACAACGCTGTCCCCGATGGATTCCAGATAAGCGCGCAGTTTCAAAGAATCAGCATCCGCTTCTTTTTTCTGTACGATGAATTCCGTACAGTAGGTAAAAGTAATATCCGCATCGTACCGGGCGATGGCGTCCTGAAACTCATCTGTTTCTGTTTTTCCATCGTCTTGCGGCTGGGTGTCTTCCATCATAACCCCGTCACGCAAAACACTGATCATTCCTTCAAATACAAGCAGAAGGCCTTTTCCGCCGGCATCAACCACGCCCGCCTTTTTGAGGACAGGAAGCATTTCCGGCGTCTGTTCCAAAGCGTTTCCCGCTTCTTTGACAATCTCCTCCCAAACAGCAATAGGATCTGTATTGGTTTTGGCTATCACCCTCGCCCGTTCCGCCGCCATGCGGGAAACGGTCAGAATCGTTCCTTCCGTTGGCTTCATTACAGCTTTGTAGGCGGCCTCTACCCCCATTGTCAAAGCCTGTGCAAAATCGGCGCCGTCCGCTTCTTTTTTACCCGCCAAACCTTTGGAAAATCCGCGGAACAGCAAGGATAAAATAACACCCGAATTTCCGCGGGCGCCCCGTAACAAAGCGGAAGCTGCTGTTTTTGCCACCGCCGCTACGGTAGGATTCTCCATCAGTTTCAATTCAGGAACCGCTGCACTGATGGTCATAGACATATTGGTACCCGTATCGCCATCCGGCACTGGGAAAACATTCAGCGCGTCCACTTCCTGTCGGCGGGCCACAATATGATTAGCCGCTGAGATATATGCATCGCGCAGTTGACTACCGTTTATCACTTTCTTATAACCTCCCGTAATCGCTGTCTGAAAAGCGCAGCTTCAAGGACTCCCCCAAAACGGGAAGCTATTCCGCCCGCATACCGTCCACATACACGTTGACCTTCGCCACCTCCATACCGGTAGCGTCCTCCACTGTGTAACGAACCTTGTGGATAATGCTTTGCACAATGGCGGAAATATTTACGCCATAAGTCACCACAATGTGAAGATCCAGCACAAGCCGCCCTCCTGTGATGTGCACTTTAACCCCTTTATCCGGCACGTCGCCTTTGCCGATCATGGTACGAAATCCCTGATAAGGGGTCGTGCTGACAAGACCCGCAACGCCAAAGCATTCTGATGCCGCGCGTCCAACCAGATTGGCGAAGTACTCTTCCGAAATATGAGTGGCTCCTAAATGATTCTCCAGTTTAATCACGCAAGTCCCTCCTAACTGATGCTGCCGGCACCGCTAACCGCACCGGCTGTTTGTATCTGGTGCCCCGCGCTGGGGGCGAAATCTTTATTTTTACGCTACCAATCCTGAATGTTGTAAAACACATCCTGGACAGTCGCGCTCAAATCATAATAAATTTCCCGGTTGTAATAGATCGCGCCATTACGGGTTCCAACCGGAATCAACGGCACCGACGTCTGAAACAGCTCCAAAAAGCTTTGAAGCGTTGCCGTGCCTTGGCGCCATTGACGATAAGCCTCCAGCACCCGCAAATTCTCCTCAGCTGTTTGCTGGGTCAATACCGTAAAAAGCGCGGTCAGATCCAAATTATTTTTAAGCTTTACCTCGCCAATATACAAGTCATACTGCCGCTCTGTTACTCTGGTTTGGTATTCAGCAAACGGAACTCCGGTTACTGTCACATCCAGCCCTACTGACCGCAGCATTTCCCGCAGAGTTTCGGCAATCTGCATTTTGGCCTCGTTTTCATTGTTAACCAAAATATCTACCGATACTCTCCGAGTACCCATTATAATGTACCCCTCATCGTCTCGGTTGTCAAGCCCGAGCTGGGCCAACAAAGACTGTACCTGCTCAAAATCCTGATCGGATTCCACCGTCAAAGGTGCCAACTGCTCCCAGGAAGCAGGAAACGGCACCGCTGTTTCTTGTGCCCTGTCGTAATAAGCTGTCTCCAATAGGCCATCACGGTCTGTAGCCGCTGCAAGCATCTGCCTAAATCGCACATCGGAAAGCAGGGTACGACTGTCATTGATGCCAATATAAATCAGGTTCGGCATCGATACATAATGGATGCTGCCGCCGGTTTCGGCAATGGTTTCATCCCCATCCACAAAAAGATAGTCCAAAGACCCAGTTTTCATGCTGTAAAAGCTGGTTTCCCGATCCGGTTGTTCTACCAACTGGATCGCTTTGATTTTTCCTGGATCCCCTCCATACCAATGAGGATTGGGTTCCAACAGATTTTCCCCCGCCAAATGGTATCGTCCGCTCCCCACTGGATTTGATGCTGATCCGTTTTTGATAATCGGGAAGGTAAGCAGATTCGGGAACAGCACATCAGCCTCTGCCAGTGTAAAACGGATTTGATCATCCGACAAAATACTGACTCCTGTCACATTGGAAAGCTGCGCGGTATATGCCGTTTCTCCGCTGATTGCCTGACGGTAGGAATACTGGATATCTACCGCAGTCAAAGCTGTCCCATCGGAAAACAGCACATCTTTGCGCAGTGTAACCACACAGGACGTGCCCTGCATTTCCACAGACGAGGCGATGCACAAATCATATCCGTAATAAAGATTCAACTTTGTCAGGGAATCATACAAAAGCGGCACAATCCGAAGGCTGGTGTCAGTGGTCATCTGATAAGGGTTCAGCGTACTTTCCCCAACTGCGACCTGAAGTTCACTCACGTCCTGATAGGCATATTCTGAAGTCTGCGCAGTGTTTTGTGTTTGCACCGTCATCCAAAGATCATCCGACATCATATTTTCGAATGAACAGCCTCCCATTAAAAGAGAGAGCGCCGTTATGCATAAAATCCAAATTTTTTTCATTTTGCCACCCTTTGCCGGTCATCTTCCGCGGATATCCCTGCGTACACGTCCTTCGTACAGTAAGCGAGCCATACCGCCGCCTGCCTGATCTTCCGGGCATTGCTATAACAACCTTTGTTGTCTGTCCTTGAAAAGTATCTGCCATTTCCTGCAGCCACACAGCCTCCAATCCTGCTGTGTCTTGTAACAGGAATAGTATACCACACAGAACTGCCCGTAGGTATGAACATTTTTTTAATCCTGGTTTATCAGTTACCGGACAATAAAAAACGGCGGGAACGCCCGCCGCCTGTCCAACTTTTATTTGCGTTCGACGATCAGCCGAATTGCCGTCCTCTCTTCATCATTGATGACGATATTTCCAAAGGTTGGGACACAAACCAGATCCATTCCCGCCGGTGCCAAATACCCTCTGGCGATTGCGATTGCCTTAACCGCCTGATTGGTAGCGCCTGCTCCGACCGCCTGCACCTCTACGGAACCGGACTCCCGTATCACGCCGGCAATCGCACCGGCCACCGAATTTGGGACCGATTTTGCGGAAACCTTTAATACTTCCATGTTGAAACCTCCTGATGGGTTTGGCGATTAGTCTGCGACTATTTTATAACAATATAGAAAAAAAATCAAGCCAAATAGACAAGTTATGCCTCTTTGGATGAAACAGCGAAAATCCGCTGGATCGATGTCGTTTTTCCCGTTGCCAAATCGATATCCGCCACAATTCCGCTCAAAGAGCAAGGCCCAGAGGCGTTTTCAAAGCGGGTTGGCAAATGGGTACGCATCCGCCGAATCGCCAATTCCGGCGTCACGCCCAACACCGAATGAAACGGACCGCACATACCGATATCCGTAATGTATCCCGTGCCGCCAGGCAGAATCTTTTCATCTGCCGTCTGAACATGGGTATGGGTACCAAATACCAGCGATACTTTTCCATCTAAAAAGTACCCCATTCCCAGTTTCTCGCTGGTAGCCTCGGCGTGAAAATCCACAAGAATAATATCCGCCTTTATCTGAGAGAGAAGGCGCTCCATACATCCAAACGGATTTTCATAAGTTTCGAGAAAAACGTCTCCCTGTAGATTGACAACGCCAATTTGATAGGATAGCGCGTCGTACAAATACACGCCTGCACCATGTGCATCCGGATGATAGTTGGCCGGACGAATCAGGCCGATCTGTTCATCCATCATCTCATTGATCTCCCGTCGGCGCAGCCCATGGTTGCCAGTGGTAATGACATCTGCGCCGCAGTCAAAAATCTGTTTGGCGGAAAAGGGAAGAATACCATTGCCCTCTGCAGAATTTTCACCGTTGACCAATATAAAGTCCGGCCGGTACTGTTCTTTCAGCTGTGGCATCTTCTGCCGCAAAAAGTCGCAGCCAGCCTGTCCAACCACATCTCCTACCGCTAAAACCCGCATCTTCACACCTCTTTCCACCGCCACGATTTATCCGGACAGGGAAAGAGCCTGCCTTAGGCAGGCTCCCAAACACCTCATCCGGCAATTATTTTGCGTATTCGATGGCACGGCTTTCCCGCACCACATGAACTTTCACCTGACCGGGATAATCCAATTCCGATTCAATCTTTTTAGCAATCTCCCGGGCGACCAGAACAGTCTGATCGTCTTTGACCACTTCCGGTTTTACCAGAATACGAATTTCACGCCCAGCCTGGATTGCATAACATTTTTCTACGCCGTCAAAGGAATTAGCGATTTCCTCCAGCTTTTGCAGCCTTTTGATGTAATTTTCCACATTTTCACGACGTGCACCGGGGCGCGCTGCAGAAATAGCATCTGCCGCCTGCACCAAGCAAGCTATAATCGTCCGGGGCTCCACATCGCCATGATGTGCCTCAATGGCGTGCAAAATATTCTGATTTTCTTTGTATTTTCTCGCTACATCAACGCCGATATTGACATGAGATCCTTCAATCTCATGAGTCAGCGCTTTTCCAATATCATGTAACAAGCCTGCCCGTTTGGCTCCATTTACATCCGCACCCAGCTCTGCCGCCATCATGCCGGCAATATGGGCCACCTCCAGCGAATGATCCAGTACGTTCTGACCATAGCTGGTGCGGTAACGCAAGCGTCCCAACAGTTTGACCAGTTCCGGATGGATCGAATGGATTCCGGTTTCCAACACGGCACGTTCGCCATCCTGTTTGATTTTGGCTTCCACTTCTTTTCGGGCTTTCTCCACCGTTTCCTCAATGCGTGCAGGATGGATACGGCCATCCTGAATCAGGCGTTCCAGGGAGATACGGGCGATTTCCCGTCGGACCGGGTCATAAGAAGACAAAGTAATGGCCTCAGGTGTATCATCAATAATCAAATCCACCCCTGTCATGGTCTCGAGAGTACGGATATTGCGGCCCTCCCGGCCAATAATACGGCCTTTCATTTCATCATTGGGCAACGGTACTACCGATACGGTAGCCTCCGCCACGTGATCAGCGGCACAGCGCTGGATAGCGGTCGAGATAATCTCTCTCGCCTTTGCGTCTGACTCTTCCTTGGTCTGCTGCTCAAACTGCGAGACCATCAACGCTTTTTCATGGGTCAATTCTTCTTCTAGATTTCTTAACAGATATTCCTTCGCTTGATCAATAGTCAGACCGGAAATCCTTTCCAACATCTCAAACTGCCGCTTTTTGATTTCCTCTGCTTCGGCTAATTTTCCTTCCGCCTCTTTAATTTTGTTTTGCAGGGTTTCATCCTTTTTTTCCAGATTTTCCAGTTTGCGGTCTAAAGACTCTTCTTTTTGAACCAGCCTGCGTTCTTGACGCGTTACTTCGGAACGACGTTCCTTTACGTCCTTTTCCGCTTCCGTACGCATTTTATAGATCTCATCCTTGGCTTCCACCAGCGCTTCTTTTTTGCGGCTTTCAGCGGATTTAATGGCGTCGCTCAAAATGCGCTTCGCTTCCTCTTCCGCAGAACCCAGCTCTGCCTCCGCCACTTTACGCCGGTACTGCACGCCCACAAAAAAACACAGAACGCCGCCGACGAGAAAAGCAATCACACCCGTAATAATACAGGCAATTATCGTTGATTGATCCATTACAGCTGCTTCAACCTCCTTCTTTTGCAAATTTTGTAATAGCAATATCGAAATGAATGACACTTTCAATATGGTTGCATATCATTCATATTTTAAAGCCTGACCGTGTTCCTGTCAAGAAAATTATAGAATAAACTGCAAAATCCGCCCTTTTATCTAGCAAAAATCCGTGCGTTTTTCCCAATACTTTTTGTTGACAAGGCCGCTTTGGGGTGATATAGTAACTGTATCAATACGATGAACACGTTGAAAGAGAAGCCGTGAACCGGTGCTTCCCCAGAGAGGCTGCCCCCTAGTGCTGAAAGGCTGCCGTTGCAAGGTTCTGACGGTACCGCCTCTTGAGTGCGGGCAAAACCCGCCGCGTCAGGTGCGTTAACCCCTCGTCCAAAAGAGTGGCGGATTTTCCGCAAGCAGGGTGGAACCGTGGAGCAGACTAATCATCGCTTCACCCCTATCAAAACATAGGGGTGAAGCTTTTTTGTTGCCTATTTTAACTAGGCAGCAAATAACTGCCGAAACGTTTAATCGCAAAGCGAATGAGAAAGGATGAAAAATATGATTCATATTACGTTAAAAGACGGCGTTGTCAAAGATTTTGAAGCGCCTGTTACTCCAATGCAAATTGCAAAATCCATTGGAGAGGGATTATTCAAAGCTGTTTGCGTCGCTAAAATAGACGGCGTTGTCCGCGATCTGCGCACCCCGATTGAGCAGGACGCACAGGTGGAATTGCTGACCTTTGATGAGGATGAGGGAAAGCGTGCATTTTGGCACACCGCTTCTCACGTGATGGCGCAGGCGGTTTTGCACCTATTCCCCAACGTCAAATGTGCCATCGGTCCTGCAATCAAGGACGGTTTCTACTACGATTTTGATGTAGAAAAGCCCTTCACTCCCGAGGATTTGGAGAAAATTGAGGCAGAAATGAAAAAAATCGTCAAACAGGGTATTCCGCTAGAGCGGTTTGAACTACCTGCTGACCAGGCGCTGGAATTGATGAAAGACGATCCGTATAAAGTCGAGCTTATCCAGGAACATTCCGGCAAGGGCGAGACAATCAGCTTTTTTAAACAGGGCGATTTCACCGACTTATGCGCTGGCCCTCACCTGCCTGACACCTCACGCATCAAAGCGTTTAAGCTGACCTCTACCACTGGCGCTTACTGGAGGGGTGACTCAAGCAAACAGATGCTTTGCCGGGTTTACGGCACCGCATTCCCCAAAGCTTCCATGCTGGAAGCGCATCTGTCTGCCATTGAAGAAGCAAAACGCCGCGACCATCGCAAACTGGGTAAAGAACTCGGTCTCTTCACCATTCTGGACGAAGGTCCCGGCTTTCCTTTCTTCCTGCCAAAGGGTATGATCCTTAAAAATACATTGATCGACTACTGGCGTGAAATCCATACCAAGGCCGGCTACAAAGAAATCTCTACTCCCATTATGCTCAATCAGGATCTATGGCACCGCAGCGGCCACTGGGATCACTATAAAGATAATATGTATACCACAGTTATCGATGAAACAGATTTTGCCTTGAAGCCAATGAACTGCCCCGGCGGCATGCTGGTCTATAAAACCGAGCCCCATTCTTACCGGGATCTGCCGCTGCGCATGGGCGAGTTGGGTCTGGTACACCGGCATGAGCTGTCCGGTGCGCTGCATGGTCTGATGCGGGTACGCTGCTTTACGCAGGACGATGCCCACATCTTTATGACCAAAGAGCAGATTAAAGATGAGATTGTTGGTGTAGCAAAACTGATCGATGACGTTTATTCCATGTTTGGCTTCAAATACCATGTGGAATTGTCCACCATGCCGGAAGATCATATCGGCAGCGACGAAGATTGGGAAATCGCCACCAACGGGCTCATTGCTGCTTTGCAGGAGCTGGGCAAAGAATATGTGGTTAATGAAGGTGATGGTGCTTTCTACGGTCCAAAAATCGACTTCCATCTGGAAGACTGCATCGGCCGTACCTGGCAGTGCGGCACCATCCAGCTGGATATGCAGATGCCAGAGCGGTTCGAGTTGGAGTACACTGGTGCAGATGGTGAAAAACATCGTCCTGTCATGATCCATCGCGTCGTGTTCGGCAGTATCGAACGGTTTATCGGCATTTTGACCGAGCACTTTGCCGGCGCATTTCCTGTTTGGCTCAGCCCAGTGCAGGCCATTGTCCTACCGATTACTGACCGGCAACATGAAGCCGCAGCCAAAATCAAAGATCAGCTGGCAGCGGCAGGTATTCGCGTAGAGCTGGATGGCCGTAGTGAGAAGATTGGTTATAAAATCCGTGAAGCACAGCTTCAGAAAATTCCTTACATGTTGGTTGTTGGCGATAAGGAGTTAGAAAACGGCACCGTTTCGGTTCGCAGCCGCAAAGGAGTAGATTTAGGTACCATGCCTTTGGATGCATTTATGGCCAGAATAAAAGAGGAAATTTCCTGCCGGACCAATGACTAAAAGGATCTCCTTGTTTGGAAACCAAAGAGCCCCGTACAGACCAAAGGCCTGTACGGGGCTCTCGTGCTGAAGCGGGTAATTTGCTAGTAGGTGATACTATCTCAATCGTCTTTCCTGATATTTCGTTCGCTTTACTCCCAAATCACTTTTCCCGGTACGATGTTTCTTTCCTGCATTCATCAGCTGAAACGCTATTGTTTTGCGGGCCATACCTCATGCCCTTCATAATACAGTGGGTATCTCAGATTTGGACGATCATCCATGCTGGTTGTTGCAAGAGGCTGTAATCTGTACGGGCCTCTTGTGTCAAACTTTTCGTCTTTGTATTTGTAATATTTGAGGATATTATCATCTGGCGGAAGTTCGATTTTTCCTACTGTCGAAATATTCTTTGCAAAGCACAGCACATACTCATGCAAGTGAACGACGTAATTGCTCTTAGCTCCACCACCGTAGTTGTTTTACCAAACGAATGTATCTATCCGGTTAGCAGAGCCAAAGATTTCATCCATGACGAGTTCCAGATAACGATGCTCAATCTCATCAATGCTGATGAAAATAACACCATCATCCGCCAACAGCTTTTGCAGCAGCTTCAACCGCGGGTACATCATGAAGGACAAGCGCATCTCCGAGCTTATCTGCGCAACCGACGCAGGACGCGAGGGTGAGCTGATCTTCCGGCTGGTCTACAACAAAGCCGGATGCACCAAGCCCTTCAAGCGTCTGTGGATCAGCTCATTGGAGGACTCCGCCATCCGCGAAGGCTTCAACCATCTCCGGGACAGCAAGGAATATGACCGTCTCTATGAAGCAGCACTCAGCCGCTCGAAGGCGGACTGGATTGTCGGCATCAACGGCACCCGCCTTTTCACCATGCTCTATCACAAGAAGCTGGTGGTCGGGCGCGTTCAGACGTCGACTCTTGCAATGCTGGTGGAGCGCGACGGGAAAATCTCCACGTTCCAGAAGGAGAAATATTTCAACGTTCACATCGGCAAGGGCGATCTGACCGCTGATCTGGAAAAGGTCAAAACCGAAGGAGAAGCAAAGAAGATTGCGGCGGCTTGCGAGAAAAGCAAGCCGTCGTTTCTTCTCTCGAGCGGGAGACGAAAACCGTCAATCCTCCAAAGCTCTATGATCTGACCACCTTGCAGCGCGAGGCAAACCGCTACTGCGGCTTCACCGCCCAGCAGACGCTCGATCTCCTCCAGACGCTCTACGAAAAGAAGCTCCTGACATACCGTAGCTTTTGAGGGAGGGAGTAACGGCAAGGCAGATAGTCTTATCCGTCCGTCTCTCATCTGCGACAACAAGGTTTGTGTCCAAAGGATCTAAGCCGCGCTCCCGGCATTCCACGGAGGCGTAGAAGGATTTCAGGTCGATTGCGATATAGGTTCTGTCTTTCATTTTCGGCTGTCCTCCTTCCCGCGATGTATAAAAGCAGAAGCTATGCTCTGCCCATCAAGTTCGCCGTCCTATCAAAGTGGCATCGGCGTCCGGGCGATCAGAATGACCGCCAGAATCGCGCCCACAAATGCCGCTGCCCCTACGACCGCCAATACCTTTTTGCTGAGTTTCTTCTTCGCTGCCTTGCAGATCAGCGC
>CAKXHL010000022.1:0-342 GCA_934875375.1 uncultured bacterium | reverse complement strand
TTAAACGCAAACATTCCCTCATTGCCATCACCGACAAAATCGTCCGGTGTATCCGGCATAGGATGTTTTTCATTAAAAAATTCTGTAATATGAAAGCCGCAGACATTCACATAAAAATGAATGTTGCGCTTATCAAAGTACGGCGTACAGGTTTCCCATACTTTCGTGTTCGGATATATTCGTTCCAATTCAAACCATATCTTCTTACCGATACCATTGCTCTGAACTCCGTTCTTTACAAAAAGCAGGTCAAGATGGTTATGCTGTGTACTCTCATTGATAATAACAACAGCACCGCCCACCATTTCTCCATCGACAACGGCTTTATAGGCAGCAGAACCC
>CAKXHL010000021.1 GCA_934875375.1 uncultured bacterium | reverse complement strand
GTCATACTCGTTGCCGGCCAGTATCAGCTCTTCCAGCGCCTGGGTCACCAGCCCTTTCTGGCCGTAGCTGCCGTCGTCGGTCATCATGCACAGCTGATCGCTTACTGCACAAAACTCCTCTTCCAGAATCACCAGATCACGGCTCCGGAATCCGACCACCGAGTGTACCTCGGCACCCTGCCCATGCAGCTTTTTCGCCAGCGGGTATGCGATGGCGCAGCCTACTCCGCCGCCTACCACCGCGACTTTTTGCAGCCCTTCGGTCTCGCTGGCTTTCCCCAGCGGTCCCACCAGGTCCTGAACATATTCACCCTCCCGCACCGTATCCAGCTCCATCGTCCCGGCTCCTACGATCTGATAGATGATGGTCACCGTTCCCTCTTTACGGTCGTAGTCCGCTATCGTCAGCGGAATCCGCTCGCTCTCCTCTTTTGCGCGTACGATCACAAACTGTCCCGGCTGCGCTTTCTTCGCGATCATCGGCGCTTCTAACACCATTTTGCTGACCGTCTCGTTCAGACCTTCCTTTTTCCTCACTCTTACCATGGCTGCTTTTTGACACACTCCCTACGCATAATTTCATTTGTACACAGAAAACATACAAGTATTCAAAAAGGATATGATAAAAATTATAACATGAATAATGAAAAAAACAACTTCTATTGAAAAAACAAAAGAAGGATGTTTTTGACAGGATTTTATAACTGAAGCAGGGGAAAAAAGAGAGCTTTTTTACGCCGAAGAAGCCGATATTTTTATATCTCCGGCAGCGCCAAATGAATGGAAAAATAAAAAACAGGGATAAACCCTGTTTTTATAATTTTATAAATAGTATTCAAAAGTGGTAAAAATCCATTTCCCATCAATCTTCTGACAGGTAAACTCATAGCTTTTTGGATTTTCAGATTCTCCAGCATCCGGGTCATAGGAGATGGAAGCAGAGAGCTTGGCGAAGGTGTCGTTTACTTCCTCCGTGGAGAAGACGACGTCTTTGATAAAAATATTGGCGCCTCTTCCGGCAGGAACCATATAAAGCACCCCGTCAATATCCTTACAGATAGGGTATTCTTCTAATAAATGCTGAATAATTTCGTCTGAGAAGAAATGTCTCAAGTAGGTTTTTAATCCCTCGTAATCGGAGAAGAGAGGGCTGTCAACCCGCTGGAAGGTATCTTCCTCACCGGTCAGCGGGTTGATAGATGTCCGGGTTTCACTGGACAAAGGCATGCTGCCCAGCGCAAACCAACTGTAAATCTCCATTGCAGGTTCAATCAAATCCTCGGCACTGGCTCTGGCGGGATCGGACAGCCCGACAGCGTTTTCTGAGTTTGAAGCAGAATCGCTGGGCTCCTCCAGAATGGATAGGGAAGCGGGGGGAAGGCTGACTTCCGGCACACTAGAACTGTTTTTTTGACCGCATCCGGAAAAAGAGAACATTACCATCATACAGCAGAAAAGAGCAATATATCGTTTCACGAGAAAACCTCCTTATTGGTTTGGTCTGTTTTTATCCTAGACTTTTTTCAGACAGATTGCAATGGATTTCCCCAGTGCGAAGCAAGAATTTACAAAATGGTCAGACCTTTGTAAAAAAACAATGTACTTTTCCTTTTATGGTATGCGGCTTCCTATTAATGTATGCCCGCGATACCTCTAAGAAGATTCGCGCTACATGGCAGAGTAAAGGCAAGTCCGGCGAGCATTTGCCGACCATTCCGCCCTATGGGTATATGAAAAGCCCGGAGGACAAAAAGAAATGGATCGTCGATGAAGAAGCCGCAGCTGTCGTACAGAAGTTTGTCGCATACGCAAATGAGCGATACTTGGTCATTCAAACCAAGTATCGCTCATTATGTTTTTTGCTAACCTCGACTGCCAGATGCCATAATCATTGAAAGTTTGTTGTTTCCTGTATTACGGACACCCAGCATTCAGCCGGGCTTTTCAGAAAGGAATAAAGCTTTTTCGAATGCGGCGGGAATAAAGTTGCAGAACGGGCTTCCACCTGCAATCAGCTTTAGGATAGAACCCAGAGAAAAAGCAATCCACACATTACTGTTATGGCGCCGACCGCCAGCAGAATTGCCATCGGCATCGTGATAAAAGCGGTAAACCAGAATGCCAGCGGATATTTTTCAAAATAAGTGGCTGCCTTTTTTCTTAAAGCGGTTTGTTTGTGGATTTTTCTATATTGTAAGCGGATCATTTCTATGCCTTTTTCCCAATATCGTCTGGTATCATGGTGGATTGGGTTGGTAGCATATAATTGTCTGGTCATGATTTTCAGCACCTCTCTCAGGAACCATTTGCTGATGTCAGTATAGCACGAGCGGTAAAAAGATGGTGTTAGGGGAATGGTGCAGATATTAGAAATAGATTAAGATGAGTCTGCCTTTATATAATCTTAATGCTAAAAGGCGTCTTCTTTACATTTTCAAAAGGCCCAATATGGTATAATAACCGCAAAGCGGCCAGTATGCCATTTGTGTATCCATACCCGCCGCTGCGCTTTTCAACCGGTGATGCCGTGGTACGCAGAGTTTTACAATACTGGCCCGGCTCCCCGGCAGAGCTGTGAATGGTAAAAGAGAAAAGGCGGCAGGATAAGAGATCACCGATGTCGGTTCAGGTGCAGATGAACTATAAGGCTGCACATTACATACTCCCTTCCTCTGGGCTTGAACCCAGGAACAGTCATCATCATTACCTCGGCCGAATAATACGGGGTATTCCGCATGAAATATTTTGTCATTGATTTTTACTCCTTTCAGAACGCAAAAAAGCGCCGACACTCTGCAAATTGCAGAATATCGGCGCCGTAGTGATAGCGTTGATTATGTTTTATATTAGTTCTTCATTTGGGTAATAAAAAAGCGATAGCCATCTGCTGAAAAATGACAGATGAGCTATCGCTGATTTTTGACATGGAGAATGAATCTTGCTGTGTACAGGTTCGAGTCCAGACAGTCGCTCGAAAAAGCCGATTGGCATCTCCTGTTCAACCTTTGTATTTTGAGGGGGCAAAAGTGCCGAAAAACGGCGATGCCATCGGCTTTTTCACCGATGGCATCTAAACCGTTCACGAATCATGGTGCCGCTGACCGGGATCGAACCGGTACGGTTTATTCAACCGAGGGATTTTAAGTCCCTTGCGTCTGCCAATTCCGCCACAGCGGCACGGATGGAAAACTGCTTCCTTATTTTAGTCTATTCCATCCATATTGTCAAGGGAAAGGCGATATTCTAACCTACGATTTCTTTTCGTTCCCGCCCCTCCTTCAATAAAATATGCATTTTTTCCCGATCGTTTTGCCGCAGCGCTTCGGCATATGCCTCCAGCCGGTCAATCAGCCCTTCGATTTCATCCAAAAGAGCCGGCTTGTTGTCAAAAAACAGCTCGGTCCACATGTCCTCGTTCAGACGTGCAACCCGGGTCATATCCTTAAAGCTGCCGGCAGAAAAGCCCGCGTGGGACAAAGCGGCTGGACTTTTGACATAGGCGCTGGACAACACATGAGCCAGTTGGGAGGTCAAAGCGATCATTCGGTCATGCTCTTGAGGGGTGGAAAGACGGATGCGGCCAAATCCCAGCTGCATACAGAAACCGGACACTGTGTCCACCGCAGTCCGATCGGTGCCGGCAGGCGGCGTCAGCACCATTGACGCGCCCTCAAACAAATCCCCTTTGGAAAAGGCAAAGCCGGACCGCTCGATTCCCGCCATAGGGTGCCCGCCGAGAAAGACAAAGCCCGCCTCCCGGGCCGCGGATTCACAGGGCGTGCAGACCACCTCTTTTACACCGCAGCAATCGACTACAATGGTGCGGTTACCGAAGGCAGCCCGGTGAGAAAGGATGTAATCCACCGCCGCCTGCGGATACAGCGCTACCAGCACGATCCGGCAGTTTTTCAGCTGGTCAGGCTCTAATACGCCATCGATGGCACCCTGCTGCAGGGCCTGCTGCAGAACGGCCTCATTCCGGTCAAAGCCGAGAACCGTGTAATCCGTCCGTTCCTTGGCTGCTTTGGCCAGAGAACCGCCGATAAGACCAAGCCCCACTATTCCGATCTGCATGGCGAATCGCTCCTTTCTGGCTTAGCGGCAGGCAAACGGCAGAACCGCCTGAACCGCCTGCATGGTATCTGCAAACTGTGCCGGGGTTAAGGACTGCTGCCCGTCACACAGCGCGTTGGCCGGGTCGTTGTGTACTTCGATCATCAGACCGTCCGCTCCCGCCGCAGCTGCCGCAATGGCCATGGGCTTAACCATAGAAGCGTGACCAGTAGCGTGGCTGGGGTCTACAATAATCGGCAGATGGGTCATGGCGTGCAGCGCCGGAACAGCGGAAAGATCCAGGGTGTTGCGGGTGACCGTTTCAAAGGTGCGGATCCCCCGTTCGCATAGAATGACCTGCTGGTTGCCGCCGGCCATGATGTATTCGGCGCTCATCAACAACTCCTGCAATGTGCTGGACAGGCCCCGCTTGAGTAAGATTGGCTTGTGCAGGTGCCCCAGTTCCTTGAGCATCTCGAAGTTCTGCATATTCCGTGCACCTACCTGAATCACATCCACTTCGTCGAACAGATACAGTTGAGACAGATCCATGATTTCCGTAACGATAGGCAGTCCGGTTTCTTTTTTTGCCTCCAGCAAAAGGCGGATTCCCTCTCCGCGCAGCCCCTGGAAAGCGTAAGGGGAGGTGCGGGGCTTAAATGCGCCGCCGCGCAGCAAAGTCGCGCCGGCGGCTTTTACGTCGGCTGCCACACAGCACAGCTGTTCGCGGGATTCCACCGAGCAGGGTCCCGCGATGACTGCAAAATTCCCACCGCCAATTTTAGCGCCGCCCACTTCGATCACGCTGTCCTCCGGATGGAATTTCCGATTGGCGCTTTTATACGGCTCTTGAATCCGTTTGACCGTTTCTACGATTTCCAGCGCGTTCAAAGCGTCGATGTCCACAGAGGAGGTGTCTCCCACCAGCCCCAGAATGGTGGAACTTTTTCCCTGGCTTTGGTGAATGTCCAGCCCCATGCCGCGCAGACGTTTCATCAGTTGTTCTACTTTGTTGCCGTCGGGATTCTGTTTGAGTACGATTACCATAATTTTTCCCCATTTCATCAAGTTTTCGCAAGAAAAAAGGTCCCACAGCTGTCATGCTGCGGGACCGTATCCTGCGTCTTTTGAAAGAAAGACCTTACGGCAGTTTCCGTTTTGCAGCGACAGCGAAGTAAGCCTTGCCATAAGCATAAGCAAAGCCGTAATAATAATATGCCGCTGTCATGGTAAAACGGTCCATAACGGTTCTCCTTTCTGAATTTGTCAACAGTATACCATGGGAAAGTGTAAAAGTAAAGAAAAATTTTACGCTTTAAAGCGAATTAGTGAAATGGCATGTTTCATCGCTTTTTTTTCGCCCGTTTTTATGGTACAATATCCAAGAATCCAAATCATGTAAAAAGAGAGGGGAGTCTGATGGATTTTTTCGTTTGTCACGATCCCAAACAGCATTTGGAGCTTTTGCTGCTGGCGGACCCTTACGAACCCATGATTGATCGGTATTTGCCGCAAAGCATAGTTCTCACGGCGATGGAAAAGGGTAAAACGGTTGGTTTGATTGCTTATTGTCCGGTGGCCGGCGGAGCGTGGGAAATTAAAAATCTGGCGGTGGAAGAGGCGTGGCAGGGCAGAGGAGTGGGCCGGGCACTGGTGCAGCAGGTCAAAGACCGCCTGCCTGCCGGTACGGTTCTTTTGGTCGGTACAGCCCGGACTTCTTCCGGGAATCTGACTTTTTATGAGAAATGCGGCTTTTCGTATGACCATACCATTCCTCATTTTTTTACGGATTTTTACCCCGAACCGATTTGGGAGGGGGAGGAACAGTGTGTCGATATGGTTGTTCTGCGCCAGACAGTTACCCATTGAATGGAGGACGAAGATTTTACCATGAAGACCAATTTTCATACCCATACAGCCCGCTGCTGCCATGCGTCCGGTCGGGACGAGGAATATGTCCAAAGCGCCATTCGCGGCGGCTATCAGATTCTGGGCTTTGCCGACCATAGTCCGTGGCAGTTTTCCAGCTCCTACCGTTCTCATATGCGCATGAATCCACGGGAGCAGTTTCAGGATTATCTGCAAAGCATCCGGACCCTGCGCCGGAAATATCGAGATCAGATTGATATCCGCATCGGTTTGGAGTGCGAATATTTCCCGCCGTATATGGATTGGCTGCGCCAACTGATCCGGAAAGAACGGCTCGACTATATTATTTTGGGAAATCATTTTGAATACAGCGAGGAGACGGGCTTTTATTTTGGTCGCCGCGTGGTGGATGAGGCGACGCTGGAACGCTATGTGAACAGTGCCCTGGAAGGTATGGCCACCGGGTTGTACGCTTATTTGGCCCACCCGGATTTGTTTATGCGCGGATATCCTGCCTTTGACCGGTACTGTGAAAAAGCCAGCGTCCGTTTGTGCCGCGCCGCAAAACAGATGGGCTTTGCGCTGGAGTATAACCTGTGCGGCGCCCTGGAGGACAGCCGAACAGGCGAGGAGCATTATCCGCACCACCTGTTTTGGCAGATTGCCGCAGCAGAAGGCTGTGATGTGATCATCGGGGTAGATGCCCATTCTCCCGGCGCGCTGGAGGATGATAGTCTGCGCCAGGCGGGGATCAAATTGCTGGAAAGCTACGGTGCCCGACTCATTGACCGCATTCCTGATTGGAACGCCGATAGATGAAAAAGGAGAGAGCATATGGAAAAGGAAAAAATGGAACGGATCAGCCATCTGTCCCGGAAAGAACGGACGATTGGTTTGAATGAAGAAGAAAAAAAAGAGCAGGCGGCTCTGCGGCAGGAATACCTAGAGGCGATCCGCAAAAGTTTGACCGGTACGCTGGAAAATACCTACCTGGTGGATGAAAAAGGCAATAAACGCAAGGTGCAGCGCCGTTTTTAAAAATGGACATTGCCGCCCTGCCATTGACAAGAGATTATCAATGGTGGTATTCTAAAAGGGAAATGAATAAGCGACGCAGTCGATGAGGAGGAAAAGGTATGAGCGAAAAGCAGGTTTCCGCATCGGTAATCCGGCGGCTGCCGCGGTACTATCGCTTTTTGGGAATGCTTGCAGAAAATGGCGTACAGCGAATCTCATCCGGGGAGCTTTCGTCCAAGATGGGGCTGACTGCATCCCAGATCCGTCAGGATCTCAACTGTTTCGGAGGATTTGGCCAGCAGGGATATGGATACAACGTGTTAGCTCTGCGGGAGGAAATCGGCAAAATATTGGGGCTGAGCCTGCCGAAAAAGACTATTTTGATCGGTGCGGGGAATCTTGGCCGTGCCATTTTGGCCCATATGGCGTTTGCCGAAAAAGGGTTCTCTATTGTGGGAATCTTTGACCGGGACGAAGACTTTTCCGGCGAAGTGCTGGAAGGAATCCCGATCCGGCACACCGACGAGCTGGAGCAGTTTTGCCAAAAGGAAAAACCGACGGTTGCCATTTTGTGCGTACCCAAAATGGCGTCACAGGATTTGGTTCGCCGTCTGGTAGAGCTGGGAATTAAGGGATTTTGGAATTTCAGTCATTATGATATCGGCGTGTATTATCCTGATGTGGCAGTAGAAAACGTCCATCTGGGCGATAGCTTGATGACGCTGTGTTATGAAATGCAGGCGCTGGAAAATCGAAACGAAAAGTAAAGGTCTTTGCAGGTCCGGCGGTTGTCCGGGCCTTTTTTGCCGAAATAGGGAAACATATGCGCCGGTTAAGCGATCCATCAGATGCTGGCAGGCTGTACCGCCTGGTCCGTAAGTTGGAGAACCGGTAGTTGGGCTGGGCCGGATTTACCGAAACTGGCTGGCTTCCGCTGGCGGAGCTGCACGATTAGCGAGACCTCTTTGAAAAGGGTAGACAGATGGTGGGAATGGTAAATCTACATTTTGAGCGGCAGCTGCCTCATGAAAAGCCGGCGCAGAGATTCCGAGGTTTTTGCCGTTTCAGCGGCTTGACGTGAGCAGGGTTGTGACAGACGCTTTTTTCAGACCTACCGTGCCGCAGCAACAGGGTTATGAGCTGATGCAAGCGGTCTGTAATTACAGGCGCTGTTTGCCGGTTTTATCGCAGACACTGGAAATGAAGGCGAGCCGCTATCGCCTTAATAAGGGTGCCGCCCGAGAAAGATGCGGGCGGCTGCCGGATCAGAATGGAGGAAAAGAAGGATGCAGAAACAAACGGCGCCGGGCTGTCTGGCGGATAAAAAGCAGCTGTATTTGCAGTTGGCGTCCCAGCTGACAGGGCTCATTCGGGGAGTACCCCATCAAACGGCCAATTTGGCCAACGCCTCCGCTTTGCTGATGGAATCGCTGGATGACGTTAACTGGGTCGGATTTTACCTGATGGAAGAAGGCAGACTTGTTTTGGGACCATTTCAGGGACGGCCGGCCTGTATTGAGATTCCTTCAGGACGGGGCGTTTGCGGTACAGCAGTAGAAAAGGACGAGATTCTGCTGGTGGAAAATGTCCATACTTTCCCTGGGCATATCGCCTGTGACTGCGCTTCTAATTCAGAGATCGTTCTGCCCCTTCATGCCGGTGGACGGGTTGTGGGTGTGCTGGACATTGACAGTACCAGCTTTGCCCGGTTTGATGAAGAAGACCGGGAAGGGCTGACCTGTCTGGCCCGGATTTTGGAAGAAGTTTTTTGATAGCAATCGCTTATTTATAGCAAAAGGCCATTATTTTTTCTGGAAAATTCCCGCTTTTTGAGCGGGATTTTTTTTATTTTTAGGTAGAAAAATCAGAAAAATAGCGATTTTTAAAGGACAAAATCATCGAGAAATTGGGTAGATACCGTTTTGCAGCACGACCATAAAATCGCTCAGCACATATGAGAAGGCCCGGCTCATATGCGTAGAATTTGATACGCCATCCATTTTGTATACGACCACAGCGCGTTTTGCTGTACAAAGTTTTATATGGAGTATTTTGCCGCATGAAGCAAATTGCGGTAAAATAGCTGGACATGATGGAAATCGTTCAACAATATACAATAAGATGCATAAAATATGAATAAAAATAAAAAAATACCCTTGACAAATGTATTTTAATGCGTTATTATACACTCAGACACAAAAAATATGCAATCATAGCACAATCAACAGGTGAAAGAGGAGAAGTTATGATCACAGTTGAGCAAATCAAAAAAAAGGTGGCCGACAGTAAAGAAGAAGCACTTCAGTGTCTGGTAGAAGCAATCCAGTCTCCCAGTCCTACGGGCAGCGAACTGCCAATGGCGTTGACTATGAAAAAATGGCTGGATAAGCTGGGTATCCAAGTGGACACTTATGAATATCAGAAAGACCGACCCAATTTCATCGCGGAATGGAAAGGAACTCAGGAGGGAAAAACGTTTCTGTTTAACGGGCATATGGACGTGTTCCCTGCCACAGAAACGGAGGACCCCAGCTACAATGCCTGGTCCGGCGAGATCAAAGACGGATTTGTTTATGGCCGCGGCACCAGCGACATGAAAGGCGGCGACTGCGCAGCTTTGATGGCGGTAAAATTTCTCAAGGAGATGGGGTTCGATCCCAAAGGAAGCGTTGTGCTTAACTATGTGTCCGACGAAGAAAGCGGCGGCGAGCACGGAATCCTGTCTTTACTGAAGGATAACCTGATCAAAGCCGATTTCGGTATCAGCATGGAGCCCAGCAGTAAGGACCATCACACCACCGACTTGATGATCGGACACGGGGGCGTTTATCCCTGCCAGGTCATCGTATACGGCGATGGCGGCCATGCGGCCAAACCCATCAAAGCAGGCGACAAGGACAACAAATACGGCGGAGAGGATGCCATTAAAAAAGCAATGAAAGCGGTAGCCGCCCTGAACAAGCTGGCCGACGAGGTCATTGCCAAAAAACCGGTGACAGAGTACGGTCAGTCCCATATGGCGGTGACCAAGATCCATGCCGGCATAGCGGTGAACAATTACGCCAGACGAGCTGAAATCTGCATTGACCGCCGGTATATGCCCAACGAAACGCCGGAATCGGTGGATGCGGAAATCATCGCTGCACTGGAGGAGGTCAAAAAGGCCGATCCGACCTTTGAATATGAGTTCCACAACCGGTATGAACCGGATACTCCCGTATTTGTCAACGATGAAAACAGCGAGATTGTAAAGGCCATTGATGCCAGCTGTGAAGCAGTCTGCGGCAGAACTCCCAAGCATTTTACCAAGGTGGGCGGATGCGACGTGGCTTATATCAAAAAGGCCATCGGCGGTGATTATCCCTGGTTTGGTCCCGGTACGGATGAAATTGCCTGCGCCGATGAAAAGGTTTCGATCGAAAACTATCTCAACTGCATTATGGTCTATATGGCTACATTGGTTAAAATGTTGGGTTAGCAATAAAAATATACGTACTTAGAAAGGAAATGACGAACACAATGAAAAAGATTTTGAGCTTACTGCTTGCAGCAGTAATGGTATGCACCCTGGCTGCCTGCAGCGGCACGACCCCCGGCAGCGAAAACAGCATGGCTGACAAGAGCGAAGGCAGCAATGTTCAAACGGAAAGCACCCCCGAAAGCAAAAGCGAAAAGACTCCGGTTTACAAAGTACTGACCAATGCTACTTTCCCGCCCTTTGACACGATTGACGAAAACACCGGAGAGATCATCGGGTTTGATATGGACCTGATTGCCGCCATCGGTGAGGATCAGGGCTTCCAGGTGGAGTTTGTCGACATGGCGTTTGAGTCGCTGATTCCCGCCATCGAAACCGGCAACGGAGACATCATTGCCGCCGGCATGTGGAGCGGCGACCCGGAGCGTATTGCCAAGGTGGACTTTTCTGAGACTTACTGGACAGACGGTGCGGCGCTGTTGGTAAAAACAGAAAACACTGCCATCACTGGGTTGGATTCTCTGACTGCCGATATGAAGGTAGCAACCCAGATCGCCACCAACTATGCGGATGATTTGCAGGCGATGGTAGAAGAAGGCACTTTGGGCGAAGCAGTGATCCTGGATGGGTTTGATACTTGTGTGCTGCAGCTGATCAATGGCGATGTGGACGCTGTTATGGCGGGTGCCAGCATCGTGCAGGCCTATATGGACAAAAACCCTGAGGCACTGAAAGTAGTGGGTGACAAGGCCAGCTATGAAGATTTGGGTTTTGCCGTGCAGAAAGGCAATGCCGAGCTGCTGGAAAAGATTAATGCCGGCCTTGCCAATGTAAAAGAAAACGGTACTTATGACGAACTGCTCAAAAAATGGGGACTGGCATAATCCGGCAAAGAATAACGCAGCAAGAATAGGAGAGCTTACTAAATGCTATATGTAAAAGGCTTTTTAGTAGCTTTGCAAGGCGTTCCCGTGACCGTGGGAGTCACATTGATTGCCATGGTCACCGGAGTGGTTCTGGGCCTTGTCCTGGCGCTGATGAAGATGTCCAGGATCAAGGTCTTAACTGCGCTTGCAAGCTTATACATCGAAATTATCCGCGGCACGCCGCTGATTGTCCAGGCTTTGATTATGGCCTACGGACTGCCGCAGCTGTTTCAGTCCAGCGGCATTTCCTTTCGCTGGCCGTATTTGATTATCCCCGCTGTTATCGTGTGTGGGCTCAACAGCGCCGCTTATGTGGCGGAGGTCATCCGCAGCGGTATTCAGGCGGTGGACAAGGGACAGATGGAAGCTGCCCGCTCCATCGGAATGACCAGGGCACAGGCGATGAAACTGATCGTGATTCCTCAGGCGCTGAAAATCGTGCTGCCTTCTTTCGGCAACGAGTTTGTGAGCCTGATCAAAGAGACGTCGGTACTTTCCTATGTGGGAGTGGTGGAGATCCTGCGTAAAGGCGCCTTATGGAATGCGGCTACTTTCAACACGTTTGAAGCGTATATCGGCGTAGCGCTTGTCTATATGCTGCTGACCATCCCCTCTTCCAAACTGGTCAAACATCTTGAGAAAAAAATGGCGAACAGCAATGCAGAATAAACAAAGAAAAGCCGTTCTTGCAACAATAGAGGCGGAAAAGATGGTGGTATTATGAGCAGCATTATTCAAGTAAAAGGACTCAAGAAGAATTTCGGCGCGCTGCAGGTGCTGAAAGGCGTTGATGCGGCCATTGAGGAAAATGAGGTCGTCTGCATCATCGGCCCTTCCGGGTCCGGGAAAAGCACCTTTTTGCGGTGCCTGAATCGTCTGGAGGAAATTACCGAAGGAGAAATCCTGATTGATGGGGTGCATTTGTCGAAGGAAAATGAGAATGAAGTACGCACCGAGATGGGGATGGTATTCCAGAGTTTTAATCTGTTTCCCCATATGTCGGTGCTGGACAATGTGACCATCGGCCCCAGAAAGGTACGGGGGATCGACCGGAAAGAAGCGGAAAAAAAGGCGCTGGAGCTTTTGGCCAGAGTAGGCTTGCGCGATAAAGCGGACGGGTACCCTTCGTCTCTTTCCGGCGGGCAAAAGCAGCGTGTGGCCATTGCCAGGGCGCTGGCCATGAATCCAAAAATTATCCTGTTTGACGAACCCACTTCGGCTCTGGACCCGGAGATGGTCGGAGAGGTACTGGATGTCATGAAGGGGCTTACCCACGGCGGTATGACGCTTGTTATCGTCACGCACGAAATGGGTTTTGCCAAAGAGGTGGCTGATCGGGTGCTGTTTATGGATGAGGGATATATCATCGAACAGGGCACGCCGGACGAAATTTTCAGTCACCCCAAAGAGGAGCGGACCAAGAATTTTTTAAGCAAAGTGCTATAATAAAAAGCCCTCCGGCTATGCGGAGGGCTTTTTCATTTGGAAGAATGTAAGCGGGACGTTCGAAAAAACGTGCCGGTTTGGCAAATCAAACAACAGAATCAACGGACCATTTTTCCCGGGCTTTGGTCAGAAAACTCATAGCGTCCAGCATCAGCTGCGCACCATACATGCTGGTCATATTCTGGTGATCGCAGGGCGGCGAGATCTCCACCATATCCATCCCGACGATGCTGCCTTTGTTCGCAACAGCTTCGATGATGGCCGAAGCCTCTTCATAAAGCAGGCCGAAAGGAACGGGGGATCCGGTTCCGATGGCGATGGAAGGATCCAGCCCGTCGATATCGAAGGAAATATAGTAGTGCTCCGCCTGCGGAATGCAGCTGGCTACCCATTCCACTCCGTTTCGGCGCACTTCGCGGGATGTGATAATGGTGTTGCCGTAGGCTTCGGCATCCTGAAAATCGGAAAGCTGCGAGCTGCCAATGCCCCGAATGCCGATTTGCACGATTTTACTGATATGGGCCATTTCTGAGGCACGGCGCATGGGGCTGCCCGGTCCTTCGGCAATGCCATAGGGATTTTTGCTGAAATCCAGGTGTGCATCGAAATGGATCACACACAGATTGTCAAAGCAGTCAAAAGCGCGCAGGATCGGCGTGGTAATAGCGTGATCGCCGCCAATGACAAAGGGGATTGCTTTTTTGGAAAGGATTTTCCGAATGGCCGCCTCGCAGTTTTGAAAGCTGCGGGTCTGCTCGGTATGTAGGACATCCACGTTGCCGCAGTCGACAATTTTCCACGGCTCGCCCAAAAAGGTCTCTTTCCGGATAGGGTCGTACCATCCTTCGTGGGCGTAACAGTTGTAGCTGGAGGCTTCCCGCACGCCCCGGGGGCCGAACCGGGCGCCGGTATTGACCGAGGTCCCCAGATCGTAGGGCATACCGATGACGGCAATATCAGCTTCCAACTGATCCAGATCAAAACACAAAGGCGCCATGAGAAAGGAGGGAATCCCCACAAAGGGATTGCGCATAGGTTCCTGTTCTATGGTAAACGGATCATTTTTTAAAATCATATTGTTGTCCCCTTCTCTGGAAGACGATCCCCGCTTATGCTGCTGAGGATAGTCTGGCCCGACGGCGTTAAGCTG
This sequence comes from uncultured bacterium, assembly GCA_934875375.1. GTDB lineage: Bacteria > Bacillota > Clostridia > Oscillospirales > Ruminococcaceae > UBA3818. The sequence continues at coordinate 12,463 of CAKXHL010000021.1, read as the reverse complement.
TGCTTATTTTTATTCGGGATTTTTCCGGTTCACCTCTTTGAGGATACACAACCCCATTGTCAAAATAGGAAAGAGAATCCGAAAGCTTGCAAATCCCATTGGATCTCCCAATGGGAGGTTTACGTCCAGGACGAGCCCCACAAACCAGGCGGCGACGGTGGATAAGACGGCTGTAAGATACATTTTGGATTTCCCCTTTCACTTTGCTTTTTGGCCTGCCGTTTCATAGACACATTCTATCACGAAAGCACAAAAAAATCCAGTTTTGAGGTACTTTTCCGATTGCTTTTGGTCGGCGCCGGGCATTTGAAAAAGAAAGTGATGAAAGGCTATGTCGAGAAGCGCCTTCTTAAGAATGGGAGATGCCGGTTTGGGCAGGCCCTTCCAGCAGATTTCCCTGCCGGTCAAACCGGGATCCGTGACAGGGGCAGTCCCAGCTTTGTTCGTCGGGATTCCACTCCAGCTGGCAGCCCATATGGGGGCACCGGGGTGAAACAAAAGTCGTTTTTCCGTTTTCATCTTTTTGCACGCCGGTTTTTTCACCGTGTTCCAAAACAATTCCGCCATGCCCTTCCGGGATTGTTTTTGCCGTTTCCTGCGGTATTTGAAAAAATCGCTTTCCCAATCCGCGCACCGCTTGTGTCCCTTCACTGGCAATACCGGAAATGTTTTGTGCCGAGAAGCGGCCTGGGCGGAAGAGATCCGCATAGGGATTTTCTTTTGAACAAAGCTGGTCGCATAGAATTTCTGCGGCGATCATTGCAGTGCTCATCCCCCACTTTTGAAATCCAGTGGCGACCAGCCAATCAGGACGATACGGGGAATAGAAGCCGATATAAGGAATATGATCCGGGGTGATGCAGTCCTGAGCGGACCAAGCCCCCACCACATGGCTGCCCGGAAACAGAATCTGGGCCTTTTCGGACAATGCGCGGTAACGCCCGCCCTGCCGGTTTTTCCCCGTCCGATGGCTTTCTCCACCAAACAGGAGGATATTCTGCCAGCGGCGCATGGAGTAGGCAGGTTTCTCTGCGCCGATCCACATGCCGTCCGGTACGTCTGCGTTTTCCAATGCCAAGACGTAGGAGCGTTCTTGATGCATTCTGGCAAAGTACATTCCTGGAAAATTAACAAATGGGTAATGGCAGGCAAAAATGATTTTCCCAGCTCGGACCATTCCCCGGTTGGTTTCGATTTGATTGCCGTCAACAGACCGGACAAGGGTATTTTCATATATGGTCAGCTTGGAGGAAAGAGCGGCAATCAGCTTAATCGGGTGAAACTGTGCCTGATTTTGAAATCGGACGGCGCCGGCCGTATCAATGGGAAAGCGGGCAGGCTGGACAAAAGAGGCGGCAATCCCCAGTTTTTTGGCCGCAAGCGCTTCTTTTTTCAGGGATTCGGCATTTTGGGAATAAACATATGCGTCGGTTGTTTCAAAATCACAATCAATCTGCTCTTCCCGGACGAGGCTGCGGTATGCGGCAATGGCGTTTTCATTTGCCTGCGCGTATTGGCGGGCTTTTTCCTCTCCACCATCCTGGATTAGGCGATGGTATAAAAGTCCGTGTTGGGAGGTGATTTTTGCGGTTGTTTTCCCCGTTTGACCACTTGCGATGCGGTTTGCCTCCAGCAATACCACCTCTTTTCCGGTTTTTTGAAGCTTGTATGCGGTTAAAATGCCGGTTATTCCGGCACCGATTACCGCAACATCTGTCCGCAGGTTCCGGTTCAGCGGTTCTCGGCGCTCGATTGGACAGGATGCAAACCAAATGGACTCCATTGTTTTTCTCCTTTTTCGGGTGATTTATGATTTTATTTTTTCCACAGGGAAGAGTCCTATCCCCAAAAGAGCCGGAGAAAAAGATTCTACATCTTTTTCTCCGGCTCTTTTGAAATATTTTTTCATAAGCGGTCACGGGCGGCGTTTTCATGAGAGGCAGCGGCCGGCTGTTTCTTTTTCCCGACGGATTTAGAAGGGGCGTAATCTTTCATCCCCTCGATGGCGCCGCCGGCCACCCCCCAAAGGTACAAGCTGGCGACGCTGCAGTAGGGGCTGAATCGGCGGCGGTATTTTTCAAAACGGGCGCGGTCGATGTTCCGGTGATGGTACACCATGCGCAGACCTCTTTGGATAGCCAGATCATCAAAGCTGAACACATTGGGCCGCTGCATGCAGAACAGCAGGATCATTTCTGCGGTCCATACACCGACACCCCTTAAAGCAGAAAGCTGGGCAATGGCTTCTTCATCTGTTTTTTCCCAAATACCCTCCAAATCAAAACTGCCGCTGTGGACGTTTTGGGCAAAATCCATAATATATTCCGCCTTGCGGAAACTGATGCCAAGGGCCTGCAATTTTTCGGCGCCTGCAGATAGCACAGAATCAGGATCCACGTTGTGTAAGGCCTCTCGCATTCTCTGCCAAATGGTGGCCTGCGCCTTGGTTGAGATCTGCTGGCCGACAATGTGGTGAACCACAGAGGAAAATAAATCAGGATCGACCTCGCGTTGGACGGCACCGACTTGGTCGATCACCGCGCTCATCCGGGGATCTTTTTTCAGATGCTCGATAGCAGCCGGATCGCAATAAAAGTACATATTTTTTCTCCTGATTTCAAATGTTTTTGCAGCACTGTCCGGCGAAACCGATTCCCGCACAAAAAGAATTTGACGCCCTTGCTGAAGCCGCCTTGTCTAGAGAGGAGACGCCCTTTGTCCGCTGGCCAGTTCGGAAGTGATTACAGAATATCATATCTGTGCGGAAAAGTAAATCCTTCGGCGAAAGGGCAGTGAAAAGAGAAAATCGCTTCCCTGTTGTCAGGGGCTTGACTTGGAGTGTAGTCCAGGTGGTATGATGAAAAAAACGTTTTGCAAGTATCCAGCGTGAAAAAACAGAGCGTCTTTCGTAAGAGAAAGAAAGGAGCATAAAAATGAGAAAAGATTTTGGAGCGAAACCGTACACCTACCCGCAACCAGTATTCATCGTTGCCACCTACGACGAGGCGGGTGTTGCCGATGCCATGAACGCCGCTTGGGGCGGCATCAGCAATGATACGCAGATTACTATGTGCCTGAGCGCAGGCCATAAAACCGTAAAAAATATTTTAAAAAGGGGCGCGTTTACGGTGAGCATGGCGGATGAGGCGCATGTTGCCGCCTGTGATTACGTAGGGATTGTTTCTGCCAATGATGTGCCGGATAAACTGAAAAAAGCCGGATTCCATACGACGAAAAGCGAGCGGGTAGACGCGCCGATTATTGATGAACTGCCGATGGTGCTGGAATGCAGATTGATTCGCTATGATGCCGATTCCTGCTGCCTGATTGGCGAGATCGTCAATGTCAGCGCGGAGGAGTCCGTTTTAAATGAGAACGGAAAAGTCGATCCCGAAAAGCTTCGGCCGATTACTTTTGACCCAATGAACAACACCTATCTGGCATTGGGGCCAAAGGTGGGAAATGCATTCCGGGACGGATTGGCGCTAAAATAGACCATAAAATGATGTGGCGGAAGTTCTGCGTCCGCCGGTGAAGGAAGCGCCGCAGTGGAAAAGGTGACGGCAGGAAGAAATCAGTTGGGGCTGTTTGCCCCCAAGTTTGCCCAGTTAAATGACGATGTTCTGTTCGGAGAAGTTTGGGCCAGAGAAGAACAGCTTTGCGCCCGGGACCGCAGCATTGTCACAGTGGTGGCGCTGATGGCCAGCGGTGTACTGGACTCTTCTTTGCAGTTTCACATTCAAAGTGCGAGAAACCACGGCGTAACGGCAGAGGAGATGGCAGAAATTTTAACCCATGCTGCTTTTTATGGCGGTTGGCTGAAGGCATGGGCTGCTTTTCGTATGGCAAAGGAAGTATATGGCCAAGAATAGCGGCTTTTTTGATAAAACAGGAACAAATAAGAGCGGCATCCCTTATATCCGGGATGCCGTTCCTTATTTGGCGAAACTATTTCTACAAGTCAATTTTATAGGGAGATTGTATGAGATTGGCTGAGTTCCTTTTTGTTTCGCAGCCGTACCGCACACCAGACGGCCACGACAATAAAACCGGCCCCGCCGATGATTCCGGTGGGAACAGGGCCCAGAAAGGGATTATAAACGCCGCTTGCCATAAAATAAGCGGGGGCGGCTGCAAATGCGTTCAAAGCACCATGGCCAATCGCTGCGGGCAGGGCGCTTCCTGTCCGGATCGTCAGATAGCTTAGAAAAGTTCCGCAGACAATGCAGAATACAATCATGGCCAGAATGCCGCCCCACGGCGCAGTAGGATAACCGGTGCCGTAATTATGCCCCATGGCGATCATCGGCGCATGCCATAGTCCCCAGATTGCCCCGGAAAAAAGAATGGCCCGATGAATAGACATGCTTTGACACAGGTGGGGAAGCAGATAGCCGCGCCAGCCCAGTTCTTCGCCTAGTGCAAAAGGCAGGTTGATGATGCCTCCGGTCAGTGCGCCAACTATCATCTGGATTACCACGATCATGCCAACGGCGGAACTGTCTGCGCCCTGTGCCTCCAAAGTCTGGGATAAGACTGTCATGCGCGGATCAAATTGATCGGGAAAAAGCAGAAAATAGAAAGCTGCACCGATGGCGGTGAGAACAGAAGGCCCGATCAATCCGGCCAGATAATAGCGCCAGTGACCTTTTAAGCGGGGCTTGAGATACATTTTGGAGAAGCCCTCTTTGGTGACCAGGCGGGTCAGAATGCTGCACAGCGCGGGGAAAAGCATGCACAACGAGAAAACCGCCATGCAAAGCGGACTGCCGTAGGCTATACCAGTCAGCATCAGGCCAAACACCGCTCCATAGGTCAAAACAAAGGTGAAAACCAGATAGAGCCAAACATTTTTCTTCATTTTTCGCCCCTCTCAGTGTCTCGTTTTTCTTCCGGCAGTTTTCGATACCAGATGTAGGACATAATGGTGGGAACCAGCACCAACAACAGAACCATTCCCATCATCAGCCAGAAAGAAAGAGAAGGCGGCAGCCAGAAGCAGGTCAGGATAGTAACGATTCCCATTCCGAACATCAAAATACCGGACAGGCGATGCGTGCGGTTCCAAACGTCGGTATTGGAAAGGGTCCAGGGATTTTTGATGCCGACAAAGAAATTGCTTTTAAATTTGGGCATCATATTGCCCAGGAAAAGGAATAAAACGCCAACCAGCATCTGAATGACGATGCCTACGGAAATCCGGCCGGGGAAAAAGCTTTCCGAAACGACGACAAGATTGGCGATCAGCAAAAAGACCATCATGAACATGCAAAAGTAGTCATAATATTTTGAAAATTTGGCGTAATTTTTCTTTCTCGGGTCAATTTTAGGCAGATAAATGAACAGGCCCGCCAGCAAAAGGGGCAAAACCGCCATGAAGATAAAAGTTTCTTTTCCCTCATAAGAAACCGTACCGTTGATATCCCAGTGCATGGGTACCTGTTGCGGCAGAAAAGGATAAGTCACCGCACAGAGAATTGGCGACAACGCTGCCAAAATCCAAATGATGATTTTACTGTGTTTATTTTTCATTCGGGTTCCCTCCTTGGAAAGCTGTCATCCACCGGATGATATCGTCGATTACCGACATATTCAGCTCATAATAGACAAATTTGCCTCGCTTTTCGTCGCTGACCAGTTCCGCGGCTTTCAAAACCGCCAAATGGTGGGAGATGGTTGCGGCGGTCATATGAAAATGTGCTGCAATATCCCCGGCGGAAACGGCTCCTTCTTTTAAAAGCTCCAAGATTTCCCGGCGGGTGCTGTCTGAGAGTGCTTTGAATGTTTTTTGAATTCCCACGAAACCTCCTCCATCCTTATTATATTTAGACGACTGTCTAAATATAATATAATCAACCGGATACGAAATGTCAATATCATTTTGATGATTTTCTAATTATTGACATCCGAAAAGAAAAACGCCCTGTTTTACAGGACGTTTTGAGAACTGGTATTTACATCAGATTCTCTTTCTTTTTCAATATCATCCGCCGCACATTGATGCCGATGGAAAAGAGAATGCCGACCAGCAGAAAAGCCGGGATGGTCCACTTGCTATAATTTTTATCGTTGGAGAGGATTTCGGTCCACAGCTTATCCATCAGAGTGCTGGTTTCGGCGGGCAAAAAGACAAAAGCCTCGGTGTTGGTCAGCACTTCCTGAGCAGGATAGGCGATTTCATTTTGCTGCATCTGCTCATCCAACAAATCATAAGCAGCCAGATTCGGTGTGGAATAGCCGATATAGGTGATATTTTCCGCAGCAACCTGCGGCTCGCATAGGAAATTGATATACATTTCCGCCGCTTCTTTTTGCTTGGCGTTGGAGGGAATACAAATACTGTCAATAAACCGGTTGGTTCCTTCGCCTGGGACAGAAAAAGCAAGATTGGGATTTTCTTCCGCCATAACAATAGCGTCGCCGGCATAGTAGGGGGCGATCATCGCTTCCTCCCCTTCCATTTTGTCGAAAATCTCGTCCATAACATAAGCCTGTACCAGCGCTTTTTGATCCTTCAGACTTTCACAGGCGTCCCGCAGTTCCTCTTCACTGGTGGAGTTCATGGAGTATCCCAACCGTTTAAGGGCAATGGCAAAGCTGTCTCGCGGGTTTGAGAACATCAGGATTTCTCCCATATACCGTTCGTCCCACAAAAGGTCCCAGCTGTGGGTATCCTCTTCGTCTACATACTGGGTGTTGTAGATAATGCCGACAGTTCCCCAGGTGTACGGCACCGAATAGGCACCCTCCGGATCAAAATCAGTGTAAAGATACTGTTCGTCCAAAAAGCGTACGTTAGGAATGTTGTCAAAATCAAGCGGCTGAACCATGTCTTCTGCAATCATCCGGGCAACCATATAATCGGAGGGGATGATAATGTCATAACTGGCGCCGCCGCTTTTTAATTTTGCATACAGCTCTTCGTTGGTGGCAAAGGTGGTATACAGCACCTGAATTCCGGTCAATTCCTCAAAAGCGGCGTTAACGTCCATCAGATCGTCGGAGCCGTCGGAAATATATTCTCCCCAGTTATAGACGGAGATCGAGATGTTTTGCCCCTGGAATTTGGTGTAATAATCCTCATCGATGACCTCGGCTTCGGATTCCGCAAACGCGGTTTTACCGCAGCAGCACAGCAAAATCAGGCAAAGAGCCAAACTCAGAAAGCGCTTCATATTCTGACCCCCTCTCTGCGGGACTGCTTTTCCTTGTGCGCCCCATGAAAGTTGACCAGCAGGAGAACCACCAGAACCACCACGAAAATAATGGCGGAAATGGCGTTGATCTCCGGGCTGACTTTCCGCCGGGTCATCGAATAGATGGTGATGGGAAGCGTTTGGGAAGTGGCGCCGCTGACAAAATAGCTGATGACGAAATCATCCAGCGAATAGGTAAAGGCCATCAAAAAGCCGGACAGAATACCGGGCATGATTTCCGGCAGTACTACCTTGAAAAATGCTTTTACGGGCGGACAGCCCAGGTCCAGCGCCGCCTCGTAAACATATTTGTCCATTTGCCGCAGCTTGGGCATTACGTTTAAAATAACGTAGGGCAGGTTAAAGGTTACGTGGGCCAGAATCAGCGTCATATAGCCGAATTCAAAGTCCATACCCACATTGCGCAAAAGCCCCTGTGCCATGACAAACAGCAGCATAAAAGACACGCCGATTACGATTTCCGGATTGACAATCGGCAGATAGGTGATGTTCATGATAATGGATCTTTTCCAGTTTTTCATGCTGTTAATCCCCACCGCCGCAATGGTTCCGATGACTGTTGCAATGATGGAAGAAACCAGCGCGACGATCAGAGTATTGATCAAAGACTGGATAATCAGATCGTTGTGGAACAGTTTTACATACCAGTCCAGCGTAAAGCCGGTAAAGTTGGAGCGGCTTTTGGACTGATTAAAGGAAAAGAAAATCAAAACGCCGATAGGGGCGTACAAAAATGCCATAATGACCCAAATGTAGGTCTTGGAAAGCCATTTCAATCGTGCCACACTCCTTTTGATCTTATGTTAGAGGGATCTGCAAAATCTTACAAAAGCATGCCTTCCCGGTCCTCATCGCTGTTGAACTGATTGAGAATGCTCATACAAAGCAGAATGAGCACCATCAGCACCAGCGAAATGGCGGAACCGAGGTGGGGATTGTATGCGTTTCCCAAAAATTGCAGATCGATTAAATCGCCGATCAAAAGATTTCCGCCGCCGCCCAGCATCCGGGAAATGATAAAAGTGGAGACAGACGGGACGAATACCATGGTAATGCCGGTGCTGATGCCGGGCATACTCATGGGAATGACAATGCGGGTAAAGACATTCTTGGTGTTGGCGCCAAGGTCCTGCGCTGCTTCAATGGTACGGTTGTCGATTTTGGTCATAATGGAATAAAGAGGCAGGATCATAAAAGGCAGATAATTATATACCATGCCCAGTACCACTGCCCCCTGGGTGTTGATCATATCAAAGGGCCCCAGGCCAACCAGACCGAAAAGTTTGTTGAGCAGGCCGTTTTTCTCCAGAATGGTCATCCAGGCGTATGTACGCAGCAGAAAATTCATCCACATGGGCAGCATAATCAGCATCAGCATCGTCCGCTGCTGGAACCCGGGCATCCGAGACATGATGAATGCCAGCGGATAGCCAATCAGAAGGCAGATGATGGTGGCTATGGCTGCCAGCCATACTGACCGGATCAGCACATTGGTATATTCGCCCACCTGGGACACATAGTCCAGCGTAAACTGGCCGCCCTCAGTGGTAAACGCGAATACGACCACAAGGCCCATGGGCACGATAATAAAAATCAGCGACCAGATGAGATAGGGCAGGGAAAACAGGGAGGAATACTTTGTTTTCATGGCTATTCCTCCATTTTCTTCATAATATGGATGTCTTCCGGGTCCAGCCGAATCTCGATTACCGAGCCGACTTCCTGGCTCTGGGTCGAATGGATCAGCCACTCCTGGCCGTATACCGTGACCGACATCTCGAAATGCACGCCTTTGAAGGTGACGCTCTCCACCATGCCGGACAGCTGGCCTTGACCTTCGCCCACCACTTTTACATCCTCCGGGCGGACAACCACATCTACCGGTTCATTGGGAGCAAAGCCTTTGTCCACACAGTCAAACTGGGTGCCGGCAAATTCCACAAAGCAGTCGCGCAGCATAATACCGTCAATGATGTTGCTTTCGCCGATGAAATCCGCCACAAAGGCGTTCTTCGGTTCATTGTAAATGTCCTCCGGCGTTCCGATCTGCTGGATGTCGCCGTCGTTCATGACTACGACGGTATCGCTCATGGTCAGCGCCTCTTCCTGGTCGTGGGTTACGTAAATAAACGTAATGCCGGTGCTTTTCTGAATCCGTTTGAGTTCGATCTGCATCTCTTTGCGCAGCTTTAAGTCCAGCGCGCCCAGCGGCTCGTCGAGCAGGAGCACCCGCGGATGGTTGATCAGCGCGCGGGCAATGGCCACACGCTGCTGCTGGCCGCCGGAAAGCAGGTTTACGTTGCGCTTTTCATAGCCTTTCAGGTTAACCAGCGCCAGCATTTCCGACACCCGCTCTTTGACCTGATTTTCCGGCACCTTCTGGATGCGCAGACCGAACGCGATATTCTCAAACACGTCCAAATGCGGAAACAGTGCGTAACGCTGAAACACTGTGTTCACATGGCGTTTATGCGGCGGCAGGTCGTTGATGCGTTTCCCCTCGAAGAAAACGTCTCCCTCTTTCGGATCCACAAAGCCGCCGATGATACGCAGCGTCGTTGTTTTTCCGCAGCCGGAAGGACCGAGGAAGGTGACGAATTCCTTGTCGTGGATATCCAGGTTGAGTCCTTCTAAAACCCGTTGTCCGTCGAATTCCACCACGATGTCCTTGAGGCTGATGATTGTGTTGCTCATTTTGCATCCCCCTTTGCGGATTTTAAGTCTCACAAGTAAAATTCCTGGAAGCGCTTCGCTGTGCCGTTTACGCTTCCCGCCCGACTGCGGTACGGGCAATCAGCCGGCGGAAAACCGCCGCCGCAGTATAAAACCTTGTCGACCCCATCCAGCTTTTTATACCGCTCCCCGCAAAAGGCTTGTTCTAATCGTAACGGGAAATCCCGTTCGTTTTAGGCGGCACCGAAACTGGACGCTTCGTCTTTATGCCAAGGCGAATGACGCACCCGTATCCGGCGCGTTCTTTGCACAAGGCAAAAGGCTATTGGATTTTTGCCGGAGATCCGGCGTGCACAGATGCAAAGGTATTGCCGGTAAAACGACAATACACAGCGACTACCAATATAACATAATGCAAAAATTTGTCAATTATTTTTTCGCATTTTACTCTCAAAAACAGTGATTTTACTGAAAAAACATGAAGAAATCATATTTTTAACCGGGTTTATCTTAAAAATTCTTCTGAATTCTTCCAAATCCTCTGCTTTATTGTGGACTTTCACAAATTATCAAAGATTCAGAAACAAATCGGCAGAGCGGAAAAAAGAAAAATGAAAAAAGACACTTGCTTTTTGCAAAAAGGTATGGTATTATAATCTTCGCAAAATAGCTGGGTGTGGCGCAGTTGGTAGCGCGCTACCTTGGGGTGGTAGAGGCCGTGGGTTCAAGTCCCGTCACTCAGACCATGCAGAGTGTCCTTATAGGATCTGAGTATCCTGTAATGGACACTCTGCTTTTTTATGTGAAGAATGGTGAAAAGCTGGAGCTGTCGATCATCATCCGTTCCCGCACGCACAGCAGCTTGACCTTGTGCTCGGTCAGCAGGTCGATGTATTGCTTTGTCATGCCCCAATCCCGCCCCAAGCGGTCAAGGCTGTTTACCAGCACTACATCCACCTTTCCGGCAAGAACGGCCTCCGTCAGCTCTTGCAGAGCCGGACGGTCAAGGGTCAATCCAGAGCCATGCTCGGCGGCAACACCAACGATGGTGTACCCGGCCTGTTCCGCATAACGGCGAAGTTTGGCGACCTGCTGTTCCAAGGAAAAGCTATCGTCGTGAGCGACCCGGCAATAAAAATAGGCTTTCATCGTGTCGTACCTCCTTATACTGCAACCTGTTCCGGGGCGTAGCTGAGTGCTACGCCTTTTCTTGTTTCCATGATAATGTCGGCCTCCGGGATCTTCCGGCGATCCGGCACATCGAAAGCGCCGATGCAGTTGTAGTAGATCACGACACGCTGATTGGTAACGCCGTCCTGCTTTTCAGCGTGGTACACCTCAATGTGGTCGATCAGCTCTGCAACCATCCGCTTTGTAATGGTGGTCGCGTCCGTGTACCGCCGTACCGTTTCAAGAAAATCGTCGATGTCCATGCGCTTGCTCTCGTCCTTTTTCAGCTCCAGCCGCAGCGCCTTGATCTTCTTGGCGTTCTCGCCCTGCTCCTGTTCATAGCGTTTGGACATTTTGGCAAACCGGGCATCGTCGATCTTGCCCGCCACATTGTCCTCATAGAGCCGTTCAAAGAGCATATCCAGTTCCCGGTCACGGGCGGTCAGAGCGTCCAGCTCCCGCTGCTTGCGGAGCGCGGTGTTTTCCGCTACCTTTGCCGAGCGTCCGATCATGGCCTTGATAAAGTCATTTTCGTATTCGCTGGCGAAGCAGGCCAGCCGCTTGACCTCGTACAAAACGACTTGCTCTAAGAAGTCCAGCCGGATATAGTGCGTCTTGCTACACTTGCGATAGCCGGAGTTGTGATTTTGGCAACTGAAAAACTTGATGTCGTGGTTGTTCTGGTTGAAGTGGAAATTGAGGTTGCCGCCGCACTCCGGGCATTTCAGCAGGCCAGAGAATACGCTGGGTGCCTGCGTGACCGTGGGCTTTTTGCGGCGTGTCCCTTTTTGGAGCGCCTGCACCTTTTCCCAAGTCTGGCGGTCAATGATAGCCTCATGGACATTGAGGAAGATCGCCCGGTTTTCCTCCGGGTTTTCGATCCGCTTTTTCATCTTGTAGGACTTTGAGTAGCTTTTGAAGTTGATCACATCGCCGCAGTATTCCTGCAAGGTGAGGATCTTCTTGACGGTGGTATGCCCCCACTTGGTAGGCTCCACGGTGCTTTTTGACCCGCCCCGGCTCGTCCCACGACTGCGCCAGTAATAGGTGGGATTGACCACGCCATCGGCGGCAAGCTGCGCTGCCGTTTCTGCCAGCCCGTACCCCTCCAGCGCCATGCGGTAGATCCGGCGCACGGCCTCGGCAGCCTCCGGCTCTACCACCCAAAAGCGGGGATCGTCCGGGTTTTTGATGTAACCGTAGGGTGGCGGAGAAAGCGGAACGCCTGCATTTCCTTTCATCTTGTTCACGATCCGGCGCTTCTTGGAAATGTCTTTCGCATAATACTCGTTCATAATGTTGCGGAAAGGGGTAAAATCATCGTCCCCTCTGGCACTGTCCACGCCGTCATTGATGGCGATAAGGCGAACGCCACGCTGACGCAGGATTTCCATAATCTGACC
>CAKXHL010000020.1 GCA_934875375.1 uncultured bacterium | reverse complement strand
GTTTAGCTCATCTGGTAGAGCGCCACCTTGCCAAGGTGGAGGTAGCGAGTTCGAGCCTCGTAACCCGCTCCAGAAAACGCTGTACGACTGATGTGCAGCGTTCGATTCGGCGCCATAGCCAAGAGGTAAGGCAGAGGTCTGCAAAACCTTTATTCACCAGTTCAAATCTGGTTGGCGCCTCCAAAGAAAAGTCCAGATAAATGGCTTGTGTAGGCCGTTTGTCGGGGCTTTTTGTTTTGCAGAAATCCGATTTTTCAAGACCAGATATTTACGAATGATGCGCTTTTTTATCCTCTTTTTCCTGCAAAGTGCGGCCAAGAGTGTAGTCAAATTACAGGAATTTTTATCTTGTAAAACACGATTTTAATGGCAGGAAGAGAAAAAGCGTCTATGGGAAAACGGAACAAGAGGCCAAAAGAAAACGCAGAGAGTGGAAAAAGAATGTCAATTCTTCTGCTGTTTTGGGAAATGACAGAATTACCGTTGGTCAACCGATGAAAAGGTATCAGAAAATTTTGGTGAGGCAAAACAGGGCCGGATGCAAGGCGAAACAGGGCCGGATGCAGACACCGGGATTACAGGCAAAGATCCCCTTCGACGGAAAGCGGCCAAAAATGCCGCTGAAAGCCTTTTTCCTTATTTGAGGGTAACTTTCCTGTATTGCTCAATACAGAGCTTAAAACGGGGATTTTGACCGGTTTACGGAGAAGCAGAGGGGATTATGACATACCCTTATCAAAAGCGACAACAGAAAAGCGCCCTGCCGGCATTGACAGGGCGCTTTTCTGTTGAACAGAGGGGATCATGAAGTTAAGAAACGTAGCAGGTTTCGGTATAGGTTTCGCCGCCGGCGGTAAAGGTGAATACAACCTTGTCGTTTACCTTCAGGTTGTAATATTCGCGCAATGCCAATTCCCTCGAGTTGGATGCACTTTCTTCAAACTTAACGGATCTCATATAATCGTCCGCTACGCTGCTGTATTTATAAACCTGTGCGGTAATTTTTAAGCTGGTTTTTTGTTGTGCCCCTAAGTCGGCTTCAATAAGCGTGGTTGACACGTCAGCATAAGTATTATCAATTACAGAGAAGCGCATGGTTGCCGCGAAAGCGACCAGAGTCAAAGAGCAGAGCATGAGCACCGCGAGAAGGACAGAGACAATTTTTTTCATTTTTTTAACCACCTTTTATAAAATTTTGATGTCATACGACATACGAGGTAAGATAAAAAATATTACACTTACAGCCCCACAATCATCTCAAAGCTTTCAGCGATCCGGATGATTTCTTTTTTGGAAAGATCATCTCCTGAGATTTTATAATAATTGTTATTATCGAAAAAATACAAGTAATCTATTTTGTTTTTATTTTTATAAAATGCTGTATGCTCATTTATAGTCACTTCCTCCAGAATAGTGTTTTCAGAATCTAACGCAATTTTAGCATTGTAGCCGTTTAGCGGTCTTTGGACAATCAAAATATAATTATTCCCATTCACCAATTCAAAAGTGACTTTTAGAATATCGGTCTCTACGTTGGAAATTGTGTACCCCTCCGGTACATACTTCGGGAAATACACCTGCATATCCATGCTGCTCGTCTTGCCTTCTATCAGTTTCTCCCGAACCTGCTCGGTTAACTGAATGCCGGTATGCGTTTGATGGGTCTGAAACAACAAATCAAAAATCTCACCGTTGTTCGCCTGTGCCACAAATAACGCGCAGATGATAACCGATAACGAAACGGCAACCTGCGGAATCCCTTTCCGGGTAAAAAATTTTTTCGCACTGCCGATTCTTGCCTGCCGCCGGGATTGACGAAGCAGCTTATCCATGCCTTTTTTGAAATGTTCCGACGGCTGATAATCGTCCGGAACAGCCTTGCGCGCAGCGGCTAATACCTGGTCCGGATCAAACGCTTCTTGCGGTATGTTATGATGCATGAATTGTTCAAAAAGCTCTTTTTCATCCATCTCTTAGTCCTCCTGTTCCAGCAGTTTGCGAAGTCTTACACGAAACCGGAAAATTTTAACCGAAATGTTGGTTTCCGTCAAGCCGTATTTCTTTGACAGTTCCTTGTAGTGATAGCCCAGAATAACGGCGTCTATAAACAGGTTACGATTTCTCTCGGATAATCCTTCTAAAAAGATCATTAATTTTTTCTTAATTTCGTTCACGCTGAAAGTGTCCCAGACCATGTCCAGCGGATCGCTTTGAATCGCTTCATACTCTGTAAGGTCCTCGGCGGGAACAAATTTCAGCAGATAGTCGTAACAGGTATTGCGAACGGTGATGACCAGATAACGTTTGGTACGGGCCGAAGCGGGCTCTTCGATGTCTTCGATCCGTTTCAAAATTTTTACTATGCGTCGTGGACGAGTTCCTCGGCTGCAGAGTGGGATTTCACGATGGAAATTGCATAGCGGAGCAAGTCTTGATAATATAGCTCGTACAGCTTAATGAATTTCTCATGGGTATCCAGGCAATTCGTTGTCATATGATGTCGTCCTTCGCTGTCGATTTTTATAGCTCTATTATACCAAATGATAGAAAAATAGGAAAGTTCAATATATTGTGTAATTTTTTTTGAATTTGGTTGGCGTTTTACACCGCAATCATGCTATAATCATTTCAACAACTCAGGATAATTGGGGGATATGCAAATGAAATATCAAAAGCTGGGAAAAACCGACCTAGAGGCTTCCGTAGTATCTTTTGGCGGATGGGGCATTGGCGGGGGATCGGTATGGTCTGACAAATCCGTAAACGTGGCAGATCTTGAAAAGCTGTTGGATCTGGCCGCTGAGCTTGGAATCAATTATATTGATACAGCGCCGGTATACGGCACAGGCGCCAGCGAGCAGCTGCTGGGGGAGGCGCTGAAAAAAGGGCGCCGCTCCAAATTCCTTTTGCAGACAAAGTGTTCTCTTAACTGGCGCAACGACGGCGGAAATTTCCACTATGAAAGGGACGGCTATACGGTCAATAACGATACCAGCGCCCGCGCCATCCGAAAGGATGTGGAGGATTCTTTAATTCGTATGCAGACGGATTATATTGATGTGCTGGTGGTTCACTATGTATGCAAAAGCTGGCCGGTGGAGGAAACCATGGGCGCCCTGCAGGAACTGATCCGGGAAGGAAAAATCCGTGCGGTCGGCATTTCCAACTCCAAGCCGCAGGATCTGGAGGAGTATGAAAAATACGGAACAGTGGCGCTGGTGCAGGAGCAGTTCAGCCTGCTGGCTCCTTATCACGGCGTGGATTATTTCCCGATGGCCAACCAGCACCAGACAACCTTTCAGGTATACGGCGCGCTGGAAGAAGGATTTTTGACGGACCCGTGCTATGTGGACCGCACTTTCCCCAAAGGGGATGTCCGCGGAAAGCTCCCCTGGATTCATGAGCCAATCAAAGGTTCTATTCATAAGCTTTTTGATGTTATGAAACCGCTTACGGAAAAATATCATTGTTCCTATTCGAATCTTGTGCAGGCGTGGACGCTGCTGCAAAATCCCGGAATCAATCTTTTGACAGGCTTTACCCGCCCGGAAACCATGATAAACACCTGTGAATCCCTGCGTGTTTGTTTGTCGCCAGAGGATGCGGCCCTCATGGAAGAGGCTGCAAAGCCGGCGCAGGTAAGGGAACTGGATAAATAATGAAAGCGCCTTTGGGCGTTTTGGAACTTTTACTGATCTGTTCATTTTTTGTTAGGATTTCCTGAGGTTTCACCAAAAAAGGCCCCTTATTGGTTTCGTTAGATATGTTAGCATTACCCCACTGTGACGATATAGGATGGTGGAGGTAGAAACATATGAAAATGAATGAAACATTGGCATGCAAGCTCTCGATCATGAGAAAATTGTACGGAAAATCTTTGGTGGAATTTGCCGAGGAGATTGATGTCAGTAAGACCACGCTGCAGAATATTGAAGCCGGGAAAGCGAATTTGACTTTGAATATGGTGGAAACCATTGCAAATCGCTTGAGGATTTCTCCGATGGCTTTGATTTCGGATGAATATGACGCCAGACACTTATACACGGCAAAGTTGTTTTTGGAATTTCTCAAGTCCTTCCGAAATCTTTCGATGGAAGATCAGACAGAAGCCATTATTCTCTTTGACCGCTTGGTTCGGATTCTCTCCAGGAGAAAGGCGGGCGAATAGCCTTTTTTAAAATGGAACAGACAGTATTAGGAAAACCGTCCTGATAGAAATATGGGACGGTTTTCTTTATCCCAAATGAGCTTTGCTGTAGCGGTAGTATGGTAATAAAAATCGAGTACCAAAGTAGATCCTTTGCGTAGGCCGTAGGAGGATGTCAATTTTTGTGATTGTCTATATTTTTACGGCTGACGATGTTTTTTAGTGATATATTCGATTGCCCAGAAATAGAAAAGTTTCAAGTGCCATGTAGTTTTTCATAGAAACATTGGTTTTCTTTATCATAAGGTTATGTTTTGGTTTTATCACTCTAAAAACCAGGATGGGAAAATTCCAATCTGCTTGCGGTTTGCAAAAAGCAAGATAAAATGATTTTCTCAAAAAATATAAAAAACCACAATACTTATACTGAAAAGAGGAGATTCTATTACAATTTTTAAAGAGTGATTTTTTATTTCAGAAGGTCTAACGGTGAAACGCCCAAGGCTTTGGCAACCAACTCCACGGTGTTCAAGCTGGGATTTGCTCTGAAACGCTCAATCGCTCTGATTTCTGTCAGGCTTATCCCGGATAAATTGGCCAGCTGCTCTTGCGTCATCCACTCTGCCTTTCTGTATTTTTTCACATTTATTCCAAGCCTCTCATTCAGCATAGTGTCCTCCTCATATCTAGTGTATGGGAGAAGAGCATCTCTTTTCAACATCATTATAGTGACGAAAATAATATATTGTATTCGGTAGTAAAAAACAAGCAGATTTTAAACGGAGAGAACGCCAAAAGCGGGAGTTTAGCCTCCATAATCAGGTGAATCGGAAAGAGTCAGTTTGTCCTTTTTTCCTTAATCTTTACTTGTTTTATTGATCCTCACTATGATGGGGGAGAAAGTCAAACCCTATATGCCGATTGTACACTTTGGAAAGCCCTTTTTGTAGTGGAGATTCATTCTCCATGTGGCCGCAAAGAGAGCTAAAAGGGACTGTTGCTTAAGGAATCAGCAGGTAAAAGGCATTTTGACGGAATTACGAATAAAGTAGATTTTAATGAAAGGAAATTTTTTGCCGCGATATATCTGTCCTGCAGAATCGATCGAAAAAAGAGGCCGATGTTTTCACAAAAAAGGGGCAGATTTTTTCTGCCCCTTTTGTCATTCCATGAAAAATGTAAATAGCCCCGTACCCTGTACGGAGAATCAATACAATTTATTATTTGAGAAGTTCAATTGGTGAAATTTCTAAAGCATCGGCGAGTAAATCAACAGTATCAAGGCTTGCGTTTGTTCTTTGGCGTTCGATATTTCTGATTTCTGTCAGGCTGACACCTGATTTGTCGGATAATTGTTTTTGTGTCATCCAGACGCTTTTTCTGTGATTTTTTAATTTTGCAGAAAGATTTTGATTTAGCATAGTAACCTCCTTGACATCATTAGCGTATGGGGGATTGCTATATTAATTCAACGTCATTATAATGACGATTTATAGAGATATAGACAAATCAGTGTTTCCAAAAATTTTGTGATTTGTGCCGCATGATCAAATTTTCCCCAAAATAAAACACCCTTGAAAGGGTGTTTTATTTACTGTATAGTGGGTTGCTTTTTTCTGCGCCAGGTAGAGGGACTGAAAAGAATCAAAAGAGGGAAAAATTCCAATCTTCCTAAAAGCATATCGAGTGAAAGCACCAATTTGCTTAGATTAGAGAAACCACCAAAATTCCCAGTGGGGCCGACCAGTTCCAAACCAGGGCCAATATTATTCAGACAGGAAACGACCGCTGTAAAATTAGTAATCATGCCAAAATTATCAAGAGAAATCACCAAAAAGGAAATTGCGGCAGTAAAAAAGTAGACAGTCATAAAGACGTTTACGCCGCGAATCACACGAGTATCCAGCGTTTTTCGGCTCATGCGGATGACCCGAACCGCCTTAGGATGCAGCATACGGCTGATTTCTTTCGCCGCCGATTTAAAGCAGATCAGCAGTCGGGAAACTTTCATACCGCCACCGGTAGAACCAGCCGAAGCGCCAATAAACATTAAAATAATCAGGATTGTTCGGGAGAATTCCGGCCAGGCATTAAAGTCAGCAGAGGCATAACCGGTAGTAGTCATGATGGAAGATACCTGAAAAGCGGCGTGATGAAAGGCCTGACTCCAAGATTGATACTGGGAATAAATGTTGAAGGCAATCAGTACAACAGAGCTGACCATAATTCCCAGATAGCAGCGCAGTTCTTCGTCATGCAGAACCTGGGAAAAATCGCGCATGAAAAGCAAAAAGAATATAGAAAAATTAACGCCAAACAGCGCCATAAAGATAGTAACAACATTTTGCAGATAAGCGCTGGGATATGCAGCCATACTGGCATTTTTGATTGAGAATCCTCCGGTGCCGGCGGTACCGAACATCGTGCATAGGCTATCAAACAGCGGCATGCCGCCGCATAAAAGCAGAATAACTTCTATTATGCTCAAAGCGATATAGATGACATACAAAGTCAAAGCGCCCTGGCGCAATTTCGGGGTGATTTTACCGACATCCGGCCCCGGACTTTCCGCCCGCAGCAGATGCAGAGAATGGCCTTCTCCTCCGCCAAAAGAAGTAATGGCCAATAAAAATACCAGCACTCCCATGCCGCCCAGCCAGTGGGTAAAACTACGCCAATACAAAAGCCCCATAGGGAGTATTTCAACATCGGACAATATGCTGGCTCCTGTTGTGGTAAAGCCGGAAACGACCTCAAAAAAAGCATCCACAGGGTTGGTAATAGCGCCGCTGAGGTAAAAAGGGAGTGCTCCGAACAGCGAAATAACCAGCCAAGACAATGCAGTGACAACAAAGCCTTCCGCAACATAAAAAGCTCTTACCTTTGGCTTGGTGCTGCACAGCAGAAAGCCGACTACTGCCAGAATGATCATGGTCATGACAAAAGCTTTTACCGCTTCTGTTTCCTGATGGTACAATGAAATGGCAGTGGGTGGGGCAAGCGTAATCAATTCTATCAGCAAGATTTTTCCAAGCAGAGTGGAAATCATACGTAAATTCATGATAGGTCAAAAATCCTTTTCCAATTTATCCGATTGATCAAAGAAAAATATCATTTAATTCATAGAAGCGGCCGCTCTCTGTTGTTACAATCAGCACCCGATCCCCTAACTGGATACAGTCACTGCCGGTGGGGAAGATTGTCCGATCATCCCGTCGGATGGAAGCGATCAGCAAATTCGGACGCATGGGAACTTTGGAAAAAGGTACGCCCAGAAAGTGGGTATCCTTTCCAGCCAGAAATTCAATGGCCTCAACCTGATTGCCGATTAGTCGATACAGCGTGAGCATGGAGCCTTCTCCGCTGTTGCCGACTGCCCGCACATAACGCAGCACATCATTACAGATCAGATTTTTGGGACTGATAAAGGATTCTTCCGTGAAGCTTTTGAAGACGTTCATATATTCAATGCGATCTATTTTAGCAATGACTTTGGGAACTCCAAGCTTTTTGGCATACATCGAGATTACCAAGTTGACTTCATCAATATTTAAAAGCGAAATCACAGCGTCGGCCTTACCGTATACTTCCTCGTTCAGCAATTTTTGCTGGCAACCATCCCCGTTGATAATCAGTGCTTTGGGCAGCAATTCTGAAAGTTGCAGGCAGCGTTCATAATCAATTTCAATGATTTTAACCTTAACACCTGATTGAATCAGCATATTCGCCAAATAATAGCCCAATCGGCTTCCTCCGACAATGACAACATCCCGCATTTTAGGAAGAGGAATGCCCAAATAATGGATCAACTTAGTCAGGTCCCTTGTTTCAGCAGTAACATGGATCTTATCCCCTTCCTCGATTTTAAAGTTACCGGAAGGAATGTAAACCTGTTCTCCCCGTTCCACAGCACAGACCAGGACTTTGACTTTTGCATTTTCATGCAGCTCGTGCAAATACTTTCCAATGATTGTACAGCCTTTTTCGACCTTTAATTCTACAATTTCTACTCGGCCCTTGGCAAAACGGTCACGGTTTAAAAAAGAAGGAAACTGTAAAATCTGAAACATTTCCCGCGCGGCAGTCGCTTCCGGGTTAATGACCATGCTTAGTCCCAGTTCGTCTTTCAAGAATACCAGCTGCCCTGCATATTCTGGATTGCGCACCCGCGCGATCGTATGGGTACATCCGAGTTTTTTTGCGGTCAAACAGCATAGCAGGTTGATTTCATCGGCAGAAGTAGCAGCGATAACCAGATCTGCATCCTGCGCGCCAGCTTCGAGCAAGACCTGACGGCTGGCACCGTTTCCTGGAACCACCATTACATCAAATGTTTCCTGTGAGTTTTGCAATACCGTAGGGTTTTTGTCGATGACGACGATATCGTGTTCTTCTTTGGAGAGCTGCTCGGTTAGGGTTAGTCCTACTTTACCGTCTCCGACTACGATGATTTTCATTTTGAATTCCTCAAAAGCTTATAATTTTTATTTTATCTTTATATTTGTAAGATTGATTATAGCATTTTCATAGGAAAAGGCAAGCAAGATTCTGAGTATTTTCGCGGGGGAATAGAGATACAGAAAAGAAATCGGTTGCAGAAAATGATTCCTTCTCTTATAATGAAGGCGTTAGTTTTGCACAACAAAACGGGAGAAGGGACAGAAAATGGGACCATATGAATATTTATTGATCCGGATTGACGGAGATTATGCTTTACTGCAAAGGATCGACCAAGAAGATAAAGATGTTCTGCCGATTGCGCGGGCACTGCTGCCGCCAGAAGCAGAAGAAGGCAGCCGACTGCATTATGAGAATTTTTGTTATACAATTATAATTGGAAGATAATGATATAAAATAATAATTTAATGTTTTTCGTTAAATTATTATTGACAAAAAAGAATACTCTTTCTATAATGAAAATAGAAGGAGGTTGAATCAAATGGAAAAAAGCTTACATTCTCTGAAAAAAAGTTCTGAATTGATTCGAAAGATTTTTTTGGGACTTTTGGTGATTTCTTCTCTGTTTCTTCTGTGGACGGCATCTGCTTGGCTTTATGGGGTGTTCTGTGCCGCGGAGAAAGTGCAGGTTTTTCAGACTGCTTCCGGCGGGTGGAGTCTTTCTGCCGGATCTTTTACGGTACTGATTCGTCAAGGGTATTTTGCGCCGAGTACGCCAATGGAAGCGATGGCAAAAACAACGTATCTGATTGAAAGCGGCATGAATCTGTTTGCGGGCCTTTTCCAATGGACGGTATTTTTTATAGCTCATTCTCTGTTTGATACCGTACAGGAAAATCCTTTTTCGATCCGCAACGGAAGTTATCTGCGCCGGATTGGTGCCCTACTGTGTTTGGGAGCTGTTTTGCCTGAAATCGGGAAGACCGTCTTATTCAGCGCGTTGTCCGGTGGATGCTGGTCGTTTTTCCCCGGAGGCTTACCGGTATTTTCTGTACTTGCCTGGTTGGTTCTTTTTGCGGTGTCAAAAATTTTTGATTATGGATGCGTGCTGCAGAAAGAGCATGATGAAACACTGTGAGGTATCAATAAAATGGCAATCATTCTGCGCTTAGACCGTGTCATGGCCGATCGAAAGATTTCTTTAAACGAATTGGCTCGCCGCGTGGGAATTTCTACGGTGAATTTATCCAACCTTAAAACCGGAAAGGTAAAAGCGATCCGTTTTTCCACTTTGGATGCCATTTGTCAAGAGCTGCGCTGTCAGCCAGGCGATATTCTGGAATACAAGAGAACAGGTGAATAGTCTGCCTATTTCGAGAGGCGGGCAAAAAAGGAATATAAAAGCTGCCGAAAGATACGGTGAAAAATCAGAAAACTTGTGAGGATAGAAATGCCTGTGAGTGCCAGAAAACTACCTTTGCAGGAATTCGAAACGCCGTTCTAATGGCAGCTTTTGTTTGCAGGAGGAAAGAAGATGCTCGTCATTCCCGGCGAAGTACGGTATTTATTAAGCCGTTTAGAGCAAAAAGGATATGAAGGTTATTTGGTAGGCGGTTGTGTGAGAGATGCGCTGTTGGGTCTGACTCCTAAAGATTGGGATTTATGCACTTCCGCGCGTCCGGAAGAAGTGAAAGCCTGCTTTTATGATAAAAAATTGGTATTGTCCGGTTCCCGCCATGGCACAGTGGGTGTTGTACTGGACGGTCACCTATATGAGATTACCTCCTATCGAACCGAAAGCGGATACACGGATGGCCGCCATCCAGATTCGGTGACTTTTGTGCGCGATTTAAAAGAAGATTTGGCCAGAAGAGATTTTACGGTAAATGCAATGGCTTATCATCCGGAAAAAGGGTTGATCGACCCATGGAAAGGGCGAAAAGATTTGGTTCAAAGAGTCCTGCGATGCGTAGGAAACCCCAATTTGAGATTTCAAGAGGATGCCCTTCGGATTCTGCGCGGGATGCGTTTTGCCGCTGCATATGGCTTTCATGTGGAAAAAGAGACAACGCGGGCAGCTATTTCCTGCCGGGATGGTTTGAAACAGATTTCCAAAGAACGAATACAAACAGAATTGTGCCGCTTTTTGACAGAAAGCGGCACAGGAAGAGTTTTGTTTGCTTTTTGGCCGGTATTTGCTGTTATTTTGCCGGAATGCGGAGAAGAGGCTGAGGATTGGAAAAAACTGTCCGGGTGTCTTGAACGGGCAAGTACCGATTTGGTTATCCGGATAGCGGTTTTGCTTTCTCAATCGACCGACGTGCCGGCTGTGCTTTCCCGATTGCGGTTGCGTAAAAAACTTTCGGCTGAGGTGCAGATGTTGCTGCAGTGGAAAGAAAATTTATCTTTACCGCTGCGGGTATCAATGAAATACCTTTTGCGGGATTTGGGGCAGCAAAACGCACGCCGTTGGATTGATTACCGATTTGCCTTAGAAGGGGAAGCAGATTGCCGCCAAAAACGGATGGAACTTCTGGAGCGGATTTTGACCGATGAAGAGTGCTTTTCTATTGAGCAGTTGGCAATCAATGGTCAGGATTTGGCGGGTCTGGGTTTCACAGGGCCTCAGCTGGGAGCATGCCTATATACTTTGCTGGATCAGGTTATTATGGGAAAAACAAAAAATACACTTACAGCCTTGAAGAATGCAGCGAGTCGGCAAAAAGAGGACCGGTAAACGTCATTTTTTTCATTGCGGGAAAGTGGCATTCACGTTATAATAAAGAAAAAAGAGATTTTAGATCCACAAGAGAAAAACGCAAAAAGGAGGAAATAAGTATGGGAATCATCAAAGCTGTGCTGAGTGCTGCAGGCGGTGCACTGGCAGATCAGTGGCTGGAGGTGATTGAACCGGATGACATGGGAGAACATACTGTTTTTACTCGCGGCATTATGGTTCGTCCCAGAGATAAGCGGGGGCAAAATAACAAAGGAACGCAGGCTTTGATTACCAATGGGTCAGTGGTTCATGTCTATCCCAACCAGTTTATGATGCTGGTAGACGGTGGGAAGGTGGTAGACTATACTGCAGAAGAAGGATACTATCAGGTGGAGAATACAGGTGCTCCTTCGTTATTCAATGGACAGTTCGGTGATGCACTGGAAGAATCCTTTCGTCGGATTCAATACGGCGGCGTGCCGTCCGGTACACAAAAGGTATATTTTATCAACCTGCAGGAGATCAAAGGGATTCGATTTGGTACCCGCACACCAATTAACTATTTCGACCAGGCATATAATGCGGAGTTGTTTTTGCGTACCCATGGCACCTATTCCATCAAGATAACGGATCCGCTGCGTTTTTATGCAGAGGCGGTGCCGCGAAATCAGGAGAGGGTGGAGATTGAGGATATCAACGAGCAATACTTCTCCGAATTTATGGAGGCTTTGCAGGCTGCAATCAATCAGATGTCGGCAGATGGGGTTCGCATTTCTTATGTACCGTCAAAAGGGCGGGAGCTAAGCCGGTATATGAGCAGCATTCTGGATGAAGATTGGAAGCTGATGCGCGGTATAGAAGTACAGTCGGTGGGAATCGCCAGTATCTCTTATGACGAAGAATCTCAAAAGTTGATTCAAATGCGGAATCAAGGAGCAATGTTAAGCGATGCGGCAATCCGTGAAGGATATGTGCAGGGAGCGATGGCCCGCGGTTTTGAGGCGGCGGGTTCCAACGCCAATGGATCTGCCGCCGGATTTGTAGGAATTGGAATGGGCATGCAGTCTGGCTCTGGGATGGCGTCGGCTTTTTCCCAGAGTAATCAGCAGCAGATGAGCCGCCAGCCGGCAGTGTCTGATGGCTGGAAATGCAGCTGTGGTGCGCAGAACGGAGAAAATGATCGCTTCTGCTCACAGTGCGGCGCTAAAAAACCGGAGAATTGGGAATGTCCCCAATGCCATGCCCAATGTCAGGGCAATTTCTGCGCCCAATGCGGAGAACCCAAGCCTGCGGCAGAAAAGAAATGTCCCAAATGCGGCAATCTGATTTCACTGACAAATGGCAAAATCCCTAAATTTTGTCCTCAGTGCGGAGAAAGGCTGTAACAAAAATTTTGAGAAAGGCGGAAACCGGTCATGGCGGTTTTAACCTATAAATGCCCCAATTGCGGTGCACAGTTGATTTTTCGGCCCGAATCACAGCATTTTGTCTGCGATTACTGTGGCAGTCACTTTGCTCAGCCAGAACTTGATAAAATGGCGCCGGTTGCCGGCAACCATGAGGAAAATAAGTCGCGGGAACAGATGGAGGAGACTGTGTCGTACCAGTGTCCTTCCTGCGGCGCACAGCTGATGACCACAGGTACGACCGCCGCTACATATTGCTACTACTGTCATAATCCGGTGACCGTTAGCGGCCGCCTTTCCGGCCAGTGGCAGCCAGATGCGATTATTCCTTTTTCTGTTTCAGCGGAGCAGGCAAAGGAAAAATTTATGCAATGGTGTAAAAGAAATCCCTTTGTAGATCGCCGCTTTTTTTCGGAGTCTCAAATAGAAAAACTCAGCGGGGTTTATTTCCCGTTTTGGCTGGTCAGCGGAAAGAGCAAAGTAGCTGCGGAGGCAACGGCGAGAAATATCCGGATTTGGGTTTCGGGTGAAACGGAATACACCGAGACAAGCGTTTATTCGCTGATCCGCGAGGGTGAAATGAGTACGCGCAATTATGATATTGTGGCACTAAACCGGGAGGAAACAACGCTTTTAGAAGGAATATTGACCTATGATTATAGTCAGATAAAACCTTTTTCGGCAGCTTACCTGTCCGGATTTCAGGCGGAACGCAGAAATCAGGAGCGCTCAGACCTGGAGGAGCAGGTGCGCAATAAAATGAGAGAACACGCAACCCGTCTGTTGCAAGAAAGTTTTGACGGGTTCACAACTATTTCACTTCATAACTGCGATATAGAAGAAAAAAGCACTGATTGGAAATATCTTCTGCTTCCAGCGTGGATTTTGACTTATCAGTACCACGGAAAAAAATACTTTTTTGCAATGAATGGGCAAAATGGTATGGTGAATGGAAAACTGCCGATCAGCATATGGCGGATGGCAAAACTGTTTGGCCTTGTCAGCGGCATCTCTTTTATTTTGCTGACAATAGGGGGATATTTCTTATGATAAAGAGAGTTTTATGCTTTTTCATTTGCCTGTTGCTTTTTGTCAATATGATTTTTCCGGTTGCAGCAAATCAGCAGCGGGTATACGATGATGCAGACCTCTTTACCGTGCAGCAAGAAACTGCTTTGGAAGAAAAAATTTCTCAGGTGAAAGAACAGGCTGCGTTGGATTTGGTAATCGTGACTGCTTTAAGCACGGGAAATAAGGATGCGCAGGCTTACGCAGATGATTTTTTTGACGACGGCGGATTTGGCATGGGAGATGATAACAGCGGCGTACTGCTCTTGATTGATATGGGTGCTTCTGAAGTGGCGGTTTCTACTACGGGATATGGAATCCGGCTCTTGTCCGACGCACGAATTGACAAAATTCTCGATGAAGTAGTGGGATTTTTGATCGACGGAGAGTCAGCGTTGGCAGCACAGGCCTTTGTAGAAAGAGTGGCAGATTATGCGTCACAGGATGTATCCCAGACGGTGTCTCATGCGGAGAATGAGCAGGAGAAAACGGCACCTCTCCAGAAGAAAAAAACGATTGGGCAGACCATGGCTCAAATGTTGCCAATCAGCTTGCTTATCGGATTTTTGGCGGTTGGAATGCTTTATTTTACCCGAGGCAAATCAGGAGAAACAAAGCAGCGTCCAAAATCCTATCGCTCTTACAGTTCTTTGTTGTTGTGTCGAAAAGAAAACAAACTGGTGGATAAACATGTGACCAAGCGCCACCTGCCACAGACTAGTTCTCCTTCTGGAGACGGTTCTCGCAGCAATTTTGGCGGCTCCTCTACCCATGTTTCCAGAAGTGGTAAGACACATGGAGGAGGGAGCCGCAGTTTTGGCGGGGCCTCTACCCATACGTCCAGAAGCGGGCGCAGTCATGGAGGCGGCAGTCGAAAGTTTTAGAGAGGAAGTTTCGTGTGGAAGAAAAGATTTTATTTTGGTCAACACTGTGCTATACGTTCTTGCTGTCTGGTACCATGATCGGATTTGGCTTTCTATTTCAAAAAAGGCCTCCGAAAAATATCAACGGCCTGTATGGCTACCGGACTGCAATGTCTATGAAAAACCAGGCTACATGGACATTTGCGCATCACTATGCGGGAAAAATTTGGTTTTATAGTGGGATTGCCAGCCTTTCTCTTTCGCTTGTGGTATTGTTTTTATTTTGCCGCACCTCTTGCTTTGAAACTGTATCGACGATTTTGATGTTTGCGCAGCTCATTTTGCTAGTCGGTGTTATTTTGCCAACAGAGAGGGCTTTGCGCCGAAATTTTGATTCTTTGGGGAATCCGAAAGAAAAAAACGAAGGCAAAAGAAAAATCAAAACCCGGTAATCACACCGGGTTTTGATTTTTATCCTATCAGGACGGACTATAAAGTAGAGAAGAAAAATCGTTTTCCCAAACAACAGAAAAGGATTTAGTGGATATGGTTCATTTGTTCGGCTAACCAGATAAAAGCTTGTTCTTTTCGTTGGGCAATTTGCGTATAATGTCCTCCGTTGTGCCAAATTAATGGAATATCCCGGTTCAGCTGGCTGGATAACAAAGTTTGTGCTGTGCGGGTACAATCTCCAATTTTGCGCATCATCGGATGCCGGGATTTTTCCTCATTGCGCCCTAGGGACAGGTAGATTCGGGCATTGGGATAGGTCGGCAGATTCTTTTCCATAAAAGAAATCCAGTTTTCATACCATAAAGAACCGGATATGCTGGCGGCCAGTCCAATTTCCGAATGTAAATAAAGGGCATACAAAGCTGCCAGCCCACCCAGAGAGTAGCCGCATACGGCAGTATGCGGCGGGTCAGAAAGCGTTCGAAAATCTTGATCTACAAATGGTTTTATATACTCGGTAAACTCCTGCCAATACGCTTTGGCACCTCCCGTAAAATCAGGAGATTCCCGAAAAACAGCCGGTGCGGGCCAAGGCGTTAAATCCCGTTCCCATTCTGCATGGATTCCGACGAATAGAAAGGGGGAAAGCCCCTTGCGGAATTGTGGTTCCAGCTTGCTGAGTATGGATGCTGCTTCATCCTGCCGCTCTCCGCATGCGTAAACCACGGGATATCTCAGATTTGACTGCTCGTAATTGGGTGGGCAATAGATGAAACAGGACCTTTTATAAGGAGAAAATGAAAAAATGGTTCCTTTCAACTTTTTTGCCTTCTTTCTTCCGTTCTTTTTTCCATTATACCTGCTAAAAGTCGGTGCTTTCAACCCAAAACCATAGTTGGGATTGTTTTTTTCTTTTTATTCTACTATACTAAAACTGGAAATGGATCGGAAAACGGCAGGATATCGTTTTTCAATCGCTTATTTTGTAAAAAAGTTTAATTAACAGGAGAGATCATTATGGCAAAACTGCATGTAGGAGACAAAATGCCTTTTTTTACATTTCAAACGGAGTCCCAAAGCGGATTGACCACCGAATCTGTTTTGCGCAATGGGCGCACGGTTTTTTGGGTATTGCGCTACATTGGTTGCACCACTTGCCGCTATGATATCCACCAAATTGCTGCTTATTATGAGGAGTTTCAAAAAAGAGGCGTGCAGGTTTATGTCGTGATGCAGAGTGATCCGGCTGTGGTGCTGGAAGATTTAAAGGACAGTCCTCTTCCATATCACATCATTTGCGACCAGAGTCAGATGATTTATCAGACATTAGAAATCCCTGCCACTGCGACAAAAGAAGAGAGAATGCCGACTTTGCCAGAGGATATTGCTAAACTGGAGGCAAAAAAACAAAAGATAAAAGAAGCGGGATTTGTTCACGGAAAGTATGAGGGCAATGAGCAGCAGCTTCCCGCTATGTTTGTTGTGGATCCGGACGGCAGCGTTGTCTATGCGCATTATGCGAAAAATAGCATTGATATGCCCACCGTAGAAGAAATGCTCCGGATTTTAGACGGACTTTCAGCACCGCAAACAAAGTGAATTTCAGAGGAAAAGAGCGGAGAATCAAATTTGTGATTCTCCGCTCTTTCTTTATTTTGTATCAGAAATCCGAATGCTTTGCGCTATGGTGCGAATCTGCTGCGTTGACAGGGATACATCGGTAAACTGAAGCGCAAGATAAACAAGGCGCTCCTTGTCATAAAAGAGGATTCCCGGAACGGTACGATCCGGCCATTGTGCCGCAGACTGCCCTTGCACTTCTTCTTTATAATAAACGGTGGCCAGAGCGGTTTCGGTGTTTTGGGAGGAATTTATGGGAGTATAATCGTCCCAGCGGTACAAACTTCCTAGGCGCAGCGGAGCATATACCGTTTTATAAAATTCCTCCGGCGGGAATTCTTCGTCATACAGCTCAAACGTATTGTAACAGACGATAGCCTGAACTTCTCCGTTTTCCATCAGATACACCGGTGTGAAACCGACGAGAGATGCGTCTCGTTCTTCCTTTACAGGCAATGCAGCGGACCATCCTTTGGGAAGGCTTATGTGCAGTGCAAAGGGATCGATATGATAGATTTGTTCGTTATATTCTGTCTTTCCATCCTGATAAGCTGGAAAAGAAATCGTATGCTCCTGTGTTTTTTTCGGATTGAAAGCCAGCCCGGTGCAAAAAAACACCAATACCAAGATTGCCGACAAAATTACCCATCGGCGAGGTTTCTTATAAGCCATGATATTCCGGATTCGCAGCTTGGCATCTTTTTTACAAAAGGCCAGTGGCACCCCAAAGGGAAGTCGTTTGCCGGTGGTCAGATCCAGTAGGGACTGGGCATATTCGCTGCGGATATTTTCTCCCAGTTTTTGCATAACCATTTCATCACAGGCCATTTCCATGTCTCGGCCGCTTAATAAAAAGGCTGCCCATACCAGAGGGTTGAACCAGTGGATAGAAAGTGCCGCAAAAGCAATTACGCGAAAAAATGGATCAAACCGGCGGATATGAGTCTGTTCATGAAGCAGAATGTACTGCTGCTCCCGTGTGGAAAGGTTGGAAAGCAAATAAATTTTGGGGCGGAAAACACCAACAACAAATGGAGAACCGACGTAATCCGACAAATAAATCTGATCACGGAGCCGGACGGCGCCAATCAGGGTGCGCCGCAGGCGGATCAGAGCAATCAGACTGTAACAAAGCATTCCAACCATGCCGGCCAGCCAAATCCAAGACAATATTGTGAAGTTGGAAACGAGAGCGGACGGCGAAGTATCATACAAAACAGGATTCACAGTTTGGTCTATTGCCATAATGCCGGTATGGATGCTCCAATCATAGCTATTGGTAGATGTGAGAAGTTCTGTGGGAAGAATTTCAGCACTGGGAATCATACTCCAGATACTTTCCAAAGAAAAAGGGCATAAAAGGCGGAATAAGGCGACGCTCCAGAACAAATAAATATACTTTTTCGGCACTTTTTGAAAAAGAATCCTTACAATCAGGACCAAAAGAATAATCAAGGCCGAAGTTAGACTCATGTTTAAAATCTTTAAAAATAATATCTGCAACATAAGTCATTCCTCCCGTTTCTGATGAATCAGCTCTTCCAATTCCCGGATCTCCTGATCGGTTAATTTTTTTCGCCTGGTAAAGGCGGCGAGAAAAGCAGGCAGAGAACCTTGAAAAGTGTCTGCAATAAATTTTTCACTTTGCAGTGCGTGAAATTCCTCTCTGGATAACAGCGCAGATACCATCCCATCCTGATTTTGAAAGATGCCCCGCTGGCATAAACGGCGCAGCATGGTATAAGTTGTGGACTTTTTCCATTCCAGCTCTTTCTGGCAGATTTTGACCAGTTCACCGGAAGAAACAGGTGCGTGGCACCAAATTAATTCCGCAAAACGGGTCTCCATTGGGCCTAATTTATAATCCTCCATTTGATTTCCCCTCCTTGGTTTAACAGTATTAAACTGGCATATATTTAGTTTAATGCTGTTAAACTAAATTGTCAACTGTTTTTTTATCCGAAATAGATTTTTGGCAGAAGGATTTTTTTATGGATTTTTGTCCGATGATGCGGTATACTGAAAACAAATTCCAGACAAGCAAGGAGCCTTACTATGAACGTTTTTGATATCATTGGCCCGGTCATGATCGGACCTTCCAGTTCTCATACTGCCGGCGCAGTGCGCATCGGCCGGATTGCTGGTGCGTTGCTGGGAGAAACTGCGGTAAAAGCGGAAATTGGGCTGCATGGATCCTTTGCCAAAACCTATAAAGGGCATGGTACCGATAAGGCTTTGGTCGCTGGTATCATGGGAATGGAACCCAGCGACGGGCGAATCCGGCAGAGTTTGGTTTTGGCCAATCGACAAGGAATGGAGATTTCTTTTTATGAGATGCATATTGACGGTGCTCATCCCAATACGGCGTTGATTGCGCTCACTGGACGAAGTGGAAAAAACATTTCATTGGAGGGAGCTTCGATTGGGGGAGGAAATATCCGGATTCATAAGGTTAACGGCATGGAAGTGGATATTTCTGGCGCCGCTACGACGTTTATTATCCTGCATAACGACACGCCAGGCGCAATAGCGGCAGTAACACAGTTTTTAGCGGGACAAAATATTAATATCGGCAGTTTTCGACTTAGCCGCCGGCAAAAAGGCGGCTTGGCCGTTATGACGCTGGAGGTGGATTCTCCGGTGTCGACGCAGTTAAACCAAGATTTGGAGCGGTTGCCTAATATTATTAGCTCCACCGTGCTGGCACCCCAATAAAAAGGAGGATTTGCGATGATTCATTATCTTTCGGTCAATGGCCTTGTGCAAACTGCTGTTTTGCAAAATTGCCGCATTTCGGATCTGGTATTGGCTCAACAGGCAGAGCAGCTGGAGCAGACGCCGGAAAAGGTATATGAGACGATGGCTCAAAGTCTTTCGGTGATGCGCCAGGCGGTAATCGACGGCACTTATCCGGATCTGCGGTCAACCAGTGGATTGACCGGTGGGGCAGCGTTCAAAATGAAATGTTCGGTGGATGATGGGAAAAATATCTGTGGAAAAATGTTCGGATCCGCAATGGTGAAAGCATTGGCGGTTTCCGAACTGAATGCTGCAATGGGTAAAATTGTCGCCGCCCCTACCGCTGGCTCCTGCGGAATCATACCTGCTGCCGTGCTGACGATGCAGGAGGAACATCGTATCAGCGACGATACGGCTGTTCGGGCTTTGTTTACCGCATCGGCAATCGGCATGGTGATTGCCCAAAACGCCAGTATTTCTGGTGCGGAAGGTGGTTGTCAGGCAGAATGCGGCAGCGCGTCGGCAATGGCTGCTGCTGCTTTGGTGGAGATGGCGGGAGGCACACCGCAGCAGGTATCGCATGCTTGTGCGATTGCGCTGAAAAATATACTGGGATTGGTTTGCGATCCGGTAGCGGGATTGGTGGAAATTCCCTGTATCAAGCGTAATGCAATGGGTACAGCAAATGCATTTGTGGCGGCGGAACTGGCCCTTGCCGGAATTGAAAGCGCGATTCCGGCAGATGAGGTGATTATCGCTATGAAACGAATTGGAGATTCACTTCCCGTTTCTTTAAAAGAGACGGCGGATGGTGGTCTGGCTGATACGCCCACTGCCAGAAAATTGCAGGAACAGTTTTTTGGTAAACAGGAATGATTCAAAAGAAAAACTTTACGAATTTGTCGAAATCATGTATAATCAATTTGTTTATCAATTCTATTTTCTCCTGATTCAAACAGGAACGGAGGTCAACTATTGTGGAAAGACTCGTTGGAACCGTATCTCGCGGCATCCGCGCCCCTATTATTCGCGAAGGGGACGATATTGCAAAAATTGTAGCCGACAGCGTGCTCAACGCCGCCGAAAGTGATTCGTTTTCGATTGGTGACCGGGATGTGATTGCTGTAACAGAAGCGGTAGTAGCCCGTGCCCAGGGAAATTATGCTACTACAAAACAGATTGCGACAGATGTAAAGGCCAAATTCCCGGATGGTGTTCTCGGTGTGATCTTTCCTATTCTCAGCCGAAATCGCTTTGCCATTTGCTTAAAAGGCATTGCAATGGGTGTAAAAAAGATGGTGCTGATGTTAAGCTATCCGTCAGATGAAGTGGGAAATCATCTGATCGATTTGGATCGTTTAGATGAAAAGGGAATCAATCCCTGGAGCGATGTACTTACGGAGGCAGAATATCGAAAGTTATTTGGGTATCAAAAACATGTATTCACCGGTGTGGATTATATCGAATATTACAAAGACTTGATTACCTCCTGCGGTTGTGAGGTGCAGATTGTACTGGCTAATGACTGTCGTACAATCCTGCGTTACACCAAAAACGTCCTTTGCTGTGATATTCATACCCGGGTCCGTAGCAAGCGGTTGCTTCAGGCTGCTGGGGCGGAGAAAGTTTTGTGTTTGGACGAAATTTTAAATCATCCGGTGGACGGTAGCGGCTGCAACGAACAGTATGGCCTATTAGGCAGCAACAAGGCTACCGAAGATAAAGTAAAATTGTTCCCGCGTAATTGTGATCCAGTCGTAGAACGGATCCAAAAGTTGATTTTTGATGCCTGTGGAAAACAGGTAGAGGTTATGGTTTACGGCGATGGCGCTTTTAAGGATCCGGTAGGAAAGATTTGGGAGCTTGCTGATCCGGTGGTTTCCCCCGCATATACCAAAGGCTTGGAAGGGCAACCCAACGAAGTAAAGCTGAAATATCTGGCGGACAATGACTTTGCGCATTTGAACGGTCAGGCGCTGAAAGATGCGATTTCTGATTATATCCGCAATAAAGATCAAGATTTGACTGGACAGATGGTTTCCCAGGGGACGACCCCCCGCCACCTGACCGATTTAATTGGTTCCTTGTGCGATTTAACATCTGGAAGCGGTGACAAAGGAACGCCTATTGTATTGGTTCAAGGATATTTTGATAATTACACGAAATAAAAAAATCCCCTCTTCTCAAAAAGCAAGAGGGGATTTTTTATTTACGAAATAACCCCGACACAGCGCTCTGCGTCGGGGTTGATCTGTCAATATAGAAAATTCGCTGGATTTTGATGAGCACCATTAATGCGGAATTCAATATGTAAATGGGATCCGCCGGTCGGATTAGAGGCGGAAGGAGAGGGGATAACCCAACCGGAGTTTCCAACATAGCCAATTGTTTGGCCTTTTTCTACGACATCGCCAACGGAAACAACGATACTGCTAGTATGAGCATACAAGGTAGTATAACCGCCGCCGTGGTCAATAATACAGAATAATCCATAGCCATTGCTACCATTGTTCTGTACTTTTACAACAGTTCCCGCACCGCTGGCGACAATTCGTGCGCCATAAATACTGGTACCGCTGCCGGCAATATCCATACCGGTGTGGAAGTCTGTCCCTTGAAAGCGCCAGCCATAAGCAGAGGAAATGTAGGAATATCCCGGTACTGGCCATGCCCAGGTACCATCTCCTTGGTATTCGCCAGTAGACTCCAGATTAGCATAAATTTGGTCAATTTCTGCTTGGATTGCTTTTTGTTTTGCCTGTAGTGCAGCGGTATCCGCCAGAAAAGCTTTTTCCATCTCATCGATGTCGTTGATATAATCCTGTGCTTGAGCAGACTGTGAGTTGAGCTGATTTTTCAAAGATTCCAACTCAGTGGTGCTGCCCTCAAGATCCGTTTTGTCTGCCGCAAGAGATTCCTGAAGCGTATGTAAATCGCTGATTTGCGTCTCCAACTGATTAATAACTGACTGATCGTATTCGGAAATACGTGTTACCGTTTCCATACGGACGGAAAAATCTGCAAAACTCTCAGACCCCAATAAATATTCTAAAAATGAGTATTCGGGAGACATATAGGAACTGCGGATTTGATTTTTAAACTGTTCATACTGACTGTCAATTTCGACCTCCAGATCACCGATCTGCTGATTGGCTTCATCAATATTGTTTTGCAATAGAGCAATCTTTTGGTTAACCAACTGGATTTGCTGGCTGGTACTGTAAAGCTGACTGTCAATATTGGCTTTTTGAATAGCGGCCTGCTCTTTTTGGTCTTTGGTTGCATTGATTTGTTGCTGCAAAGCAGATTGTTGCTGCTGCAGGTTAGAAATCTGCTGATTTAAATTGTTCAGCTGATTTTGTTGTTGCTGCTGTTGCTCAATCTGTTCCGGCGTAAGCCCGGAGGATGAACCGGTTTGTGTTTGCTGGGAAGATGCCGGCGCATTATTGGATTGCTGTTGCTGATCCTGTTGATTTTGGGCAGGCTCTTCGCCGCTGGATGAAGAAGAGGAAACGTTGCCGGGACCGAACCCTAATCCGACATCGTAAAAACTGGGATTCAATACTGGCGCGGCCTGCACATGAGGAATACAAAGCATAATAACTGTAAATGCACAAAAAAGGGCATAAAATTTCCGCGATTTTTTCATTGGTCTATCCCTCCAGGAAAACAAGTCAATCTTTTTCTATATACTACTAATTTATACTTGTTTTCCCATTTTGTCAATGTTAGAATTATCCTGTCGATTCAATAAAGACAATTGCCATATCCAGAATGAATTAAAAAAGGATGGACTTTTCAGATGAACAAGATGAAAGGAATCGCCCTGGTGATTTTGTCCGCAGTTATTTTTGGTATTACACCGACGATGGCCAAGTACACATATACGCATGGCTCTAATCCTGTTATGATGACAATGTTCCGTTCTTTGCTGCCGATCCCGATTATCTTGGCCTTTTTGTTGTTCAAAAAAATCCCGATCAAAATTCCAGCGAAGACCTTGGGAAAAATCAGTATTATTGCATTGATTGGGTCAACGGTTACTTCTGTAATGCTTAATATGTCCTATAATTATATTCCGGTGGGTATGTCGACCACTCTGCATTTTGTTTATCCTACTTTTGTTTCGATTTTATGTTTTCTGTTTTATAAAGAACATATTGACCGTGCAAAAATCCTTGCTTTGATGATTTCCAGCGCAGGAATTCTCTGCTTTTTCCAGGGTGGTGCCAGTGGTAGTCTTGTCGGTATTTTATTGGCATTAGGTTCTGGCCTGACTTATGCTTTTTATATGATGTCGGTAGATAAGTGGGGGATTAAAGATATGCATCCGATGGTATTTTCTTTGTATACCTGTCTCTTTGTTTCGATCTACACTTTTCTGTACGGAGCAATGACTAATCAGGTCACTTTTGATTTGACGCCTCTGTCTTGGCTTTATACTTTTATCGTTGCAGTATCTGTGTCGGTAGGAGCCAATGCGTTTTTGCAGGTTGGAATCCGCTATACGGGTGCTTCTACCTCTGCTATTTTAAGTATGTTTGAGCCAATTACCAGCGTGGTTTGCGGTGTTTTGATTTTGAATGAAAGCTTATCAGGGGTAAAGTTGCTAGGCTGTGCGCTGATTCTGTTCGCGGTTTATCTACTGACTCGTAAGCGTACAGTAATAGAATAAGAATTAGTACATTCCGCTGTTCATGATGTAATCTGCACATTCTTTTAATTCTCCTAATGTGGAGATTTCACCATAGGCGTCTAATATAATTTGCCGTACGTAAGGCGGAAGGGCATTAAAATAGGAATTGATTTGAAAATCCTGGGAATACTGCAGATAGTCCATATATTCTCCTCCGTTTCATCATTTAAAAAGTAATATCTTTATTCTTGGCGAAAATCGAAAAAACAGTAATGGAAATGATTTGCATTGGTTTCCGTTTTATGCTATAATTAACTCATACTATTTTAATCGTATTTGTGTGAACCCACAGCTTTATTCCTGTGGAAAAATAGATTTTAGGAGGTTTTACCATGGAAGTAAAAGAAAAAGTGTTGGAAGTTATGCGGGAAGCGGGAAAACCGGTTTCTGCCGGCGAAGTAGAAAAACTGTCAGGGCTGGACCGGAAAGAAATTGATAAGGCGTTTAAAGAGTTGAAAAAGGAAGAAGCGATTGTTTCTCCCGTCCGTTGCAAATGGGAGCCTGCTAATAAGTAGCAAGATGTCCAGCTGCTTTATTGGAGGGACCAAAAGATTGGCGTGAAGCTGAACTGCCCCCCGCTATGAAAAAACTGTTTTTAGCGCTAAAATAAAAACATCCGCATGATAAATTCATGCGGATGTTTTTTGTATCTGAATTGCTGACTTATTTTCACAAAATCATCATCTGGCGCAGAATGTTGAATTTTTCTCTAAATAATCCTAATCACGTTTTAGTGAAGGGGAGTAGAAGGATTATTGATAGGGTGATTTTGTTATAAGATGGAAAAAGTTTTTCTGACAAATGAACCTACAATTTTTTGTATACTGTCATCCTCATTGTGATATAGCTGGATAACCCGCCGATGATATTGGATATTGGCTCTGCTAAGAAAACACCATTCACACCGAATCCCAATATGGGTAAAAGCAGAGTTAATGGTACGACAATGACTGCTTTGCGAAGCAGAGAAAAGAAAATCGCATGTTTCGCATCTCCCAAGGCCTGAAATGTATGCTGTCCTGCAAATTGAAACGACATAAAAACAAAGCCAAAAAAGTAAATTTTCAACGCGTCGATTCCTAAATTCGTCATTTGCATATCATTTGAAAAAATGCTGAACCAAAAGCGGGGAAATATGACGATAAATGCCCAAACGATCAAGGTGTACGCGCATCCGATCAATGTAATAAAACGGATTCCTGCTTTTACTCGGTCGTTTTTCTTTGCACCATAGTTAAAACTGATAACGGGCTGCCCTCCGTTAGCGATTCCGTTAAGCGGGAGCATAAAAATTTCTCGAATAGAATTGAGTACCGTCATAATCCCCACATAAACGTCTCCGCCATAGATTTGTAAAGTGGAATTGCATACGATTTGAACAGCGCAATTGGTTCCCTGCATAATAAAATTCGAGGTGCCCAGCAAGAAAATATTTTTGGTAATTTTTCTGTCCAGCTTGATGCAGCTTTTTTTTAAGCGAATGACCGCCTTTTTTCCGACTAGAAACTGTACTACCCACACCGCGGATATCATCTGACCAATGACTGTTGCCAGTGCTGCGCCCGCAACACCCATGTCGAGTACAAAAATAAAAATAGGATCCAGTATGATGTTGGCAACTGCACCTAAAACTGTTGTCAGCATACCAATCCGAGGAAATCCCTGTGCATTGATATAGCCATTCAGTCCGGTTGTCAACATCGAAAAAAGGGTGCCGATAAGATAAATTTTTAAATATGACTGTGCATACCCATAAGAAGCTTCACTGGCGCCAAATAAAAATAAAATGGGGCGGCAGAATAAATAACTAACCACAGTTAAAATAACAGCGCTTATGGTAAGCAATCCGAAAGAATTGCCAAGGATTTTTTCTGCCTGCTCCTTTTTTCCGGCGCCTCGTGCCATTGAAAACAGTGGTACGCCGCCTATTCCGAATAGTGCGGTAAATGCCATAATAAGTGTTACAATAGGAAAGGTTAGCCCCACGCCGGTCAGCGCAATGCTGCTTCCGTCTCCCATATGCCCGATATAAATACGGTCGATGACGTTATATAAAAGCTGAACCAACTGCGCAATTGTCAAAGGGACTGCCTGCATGACAATACATTTCCATACCGGTCCTTTTGAGAAATCATTTTTTGATCGATCGACTTCTTGTCCTGCCATGTTTTCGAATCCTTTCTTGATAAAGTAGTATCGTAAAAATCAAAAAATTGTCATCCGCACCAGAAACGTCAGAAAACAGGGACAGTTCGATCCTTTTCCTACCTTGCAATAAAAATACATAGGTTCTTTTGTAAACGATATATCTGGCAAAAGAATTCCTTAAAATTTAGTTCTGTGAAAATTTTTACGAAATTTTGTGAAAGACTTTTGCTCCGGCAAGAAGCAAATAATTCCCAAGCGTTTCCATGTGCTCCAGAGTAAGAATGCGGGGCGGGGCCAAAGGAAGCCCCTTTTCATATTTATGCAAGATATACTGCAGATAATTTTTTTCCAAAGAAACCGACAGGCCGTTGATGGGAATCGGACAAGCTTGTTCCAACAAAGGACGGATCACGTTTTGCCACCAAGGAGAAATCATTCGTTCTTTGTCAAAGCGGAAACACTCATTCCAACCCGGATCAAAGCCATTTTGTATTTGCGGTTCCATTTTCTGAGCTTGTGACCAAATTTCTTCATGAAAATAACGGTCCCAAAGAATATCGGTCAGAATGTGTATGACATATCCGGTTAAAAGAGGGGCGGAAATGCTGTCCCGGTTCTTTTGATAAAAAGCTAAGGCATTTTCTTCCCATTGGGAAAGATCTGCTGCCCTCAAATGGGAATGCCAACGAATTTCTTTTTTCGCAAATCCACCCAAATTAACGCAATCAGGTAGAATACAGCCCAAATAAAAGTTCGGATGATCCAAAAATTCCGTATTTTTTTGTGCATATAGCCAGCCAGCATATAAATGAATCATACAGGATGCCATAAATACTCCTTTTCAAGGGCTTAGAAGATACATGTCCCAATATGCCCTCATAAAAAATCCCCCGACGAAGCGGGGGATGAAAACCTCTTTTCTTCGCCAAACTCAAAGAAAAAGATTATTTCGATATTTTATTATTCTCTTTGAGGACAACATCGTGGGCGCCGCCTTCTACGATACTGGTTGCGGAAACCAGTGTGATTTTTGCTTTTTCCTGCAGTTCCGGAATGGTAAGGGCGCCACAGTTACACATGGTAGAACGAACTTTATATAACGTGAGAGTCAAATTATCCTTTAAAGAACCGGCATAGGGAACGTAAGAATCCACACCCTCTTCAAAAGAAAGCTTTGCTTCACCGCCCAGATCGTAACGCTGCCAGTTTCTCGCACGGCTGGAACCTTCACCCCAGTACTCTTTCATGTAGTTGCCATTGATCATGACTTTATTGGTGGGGCTTTCATCAAACCGGGAGAAATACCGGCCCAGCATGATGAAATCGGCTCCCATGGCCAGTGCCAGAGTTACATGATAGTCATGAACAATGCCACCATCAGAGCAGACCGGAACATAAATGCCGGTTCTGGCGTAATACTCATCCCGGGCTTTGGCAACCTCAATCAAAGCGGTAGCCTGCCCACGTCCGATACCCTTTTGCTCGCGGGTGATGCAGATAGAGCCGCCGCCGATACCAACTTTGACAAAATCTGCTCCAGCCTCAGCCAGGAACAAAAAGCCTTCCCGATCAACCACATTTCCCGCGCCGATTTTTACCGAATCACCGTATTTGGCACGAGTCCAGTCCAACGTGCGTTTTTGCCATTCCGAAAAGCCTTCGGAAGAATCAATGCACAGCACATCCGCACCGGCTTCTACCAAAGCGGGAATGCGTTCTTCGTAATCGCGGGTATTGATTCCGGCACCGACAACATAGCGTTTAGAAGCATCCAACAGTTCCAGCGGGTTTTCCTTATGAGAATCATAGTCTTTGCGGAATACCATATACAAAAGACGCTGATTTTCATCGATAACCGGCAGGCTGTTGAGCTTATGGTCCCAAATAATATTATTGGCCTCTTTCAGCGTAATGCCTTCTTTGGCATAAATCAGGCTTTCAAAAGGAGTCATGAATTCTGCTACCTTGGTAGAAGGGTCCATGCGGCTGACACGGTAATCCCGGCTAGTGACAATACCCAGCAGTTTGCCTTCGGCAGTGCCGTCATCGGTCACTGCGACAGTGGAATGGCCAGTTTTTGCTTTCAAGTCCAAAATATCTTTCAAGGTCTGATCAGGGCGGATATTGGAGTCGCTGCGGACAAAGCCCGCCTTGTAATTTTTAACCCGCGCAACCATTGCGGCTTCATCCTCAATGGACTGTGAACCATAGATGAAAGAGATACCTCCTTCACGCGCTAATGCAATCGCCATTTTTTCGCCGGAAACAGCCTGCATAATGGCAGAAACCAAAGGGGTGTTCATGGTCAATGCAGGTTCTTCCCCTTTTTTGAATTTTACAACGGGAGTTTTCAGACTCACATTATTGGGGATACATTCCGAAGAAGAGTATCCAGGAATCAGAAGATACTCGCTAAAAGTGTGAGAAGGTTCTTCGTAAAAATATGCCATAACTTCCATTCTCCTATCCGCTGATAACAGCACGTTAATCCTTTTTTTGCCCTGAATTCTGTGTTTGATATTACCTTGTATTATAGAAAAAATGGCGAAAAAAGTCAACCGTCGTCTGCCAGGTCTTTTTGTTGATTTTTTTACGGATTATTCATCGTTTTTCGGGCGTTTATGGTATGATAAAAGAAAAGAGTAGGGACTTTTTTTATCACGTAACGATTGAAAACAAAGAGACATGGACTGATGTGTTTTTAGGATTCTGCCGGTTGGCGTGTATGCCTGAAAAATAGTTGGATGTATCTGTATGATCCATACAAAATTCAGGTTTTGAGGCTTCGGTATCGAAAAAAGAAGAATGCACACTTGTATCAAAAGATAATGGGGCAGGGAAGACAAAGAGCGAGATGATTTTTTCAAAGACAGGAGGGTGCGTATGGCTGCTT
Source organism: uncultured bacterium (assembly GCA_934875375.1). GTDB lineage: Bacteria > Bacillota > Clostridia > Oscillospirales > Ruminococcaceae > UBA3818. The sequence goes on along the minus strand of CAKXHL010000020.1, from coordinate 5,495 downwards.
TTGTAACTTTAAAAGATGTGGTAAAAGAATATAAAATGGGTGAAGTGACCATCACAGCTGCAGGCGGCGTAAATTTTGAAATTGAAAAAGGGGAATTCTGCGTGATTGTAGGACCGTCCGGCGCGGGCAAAACGACGGTGCTGAATATTCTGGGTGGAATGGATAGCTGTACCCGGGGCAGCGTGTTGGTGGATGGACGGGATATCAGTAAACTTTCTCCAAAAGACTTGATTCGATATCGCCGGCTGGACATTGGCTTTGTATTTCAGTTTTATAATTTAGTGCAGAATCTGACCGCAAAAGAAAATGTGGAGCTGGCTTCACAAATTTGCCCTGATCCAGTAGATGCAGCGCAAATGCTGGAAGAAGTAGGATTGGGCGGGCGGTTGAATAATTTTCCGGCGCAGCTTTCTGGCGGTGAACAACAGCGGGTGGCGATTGCGCGGGCGTTAGCCAAACGACCAAAGTTGCTTTTATGTGATGAACCAACAGGCGCGCTGGACTATTTGACGGGAAAAAGCATTCTAAAACTGCTGCAGGATACCTGCCGAAAAAGTGGCACCACAGTTGTAGTTATTACGCACAATTCTGCCCTGACCCCGATGGCGGATCGGATCATTCGCATCAAAAACGCCCGAGTGGAGTCTATGGAGAAAAATATCCACATCGTACCGGTGGAGGCGATTGAATGGTAACAAATCGGAAATGGAAAAAGGGAATCTGCAGTGCCTTTTCCAAGGATGTTTTACGAGAGATATTGAAAACGAAAAACCGATTCCTTTCTATTTTCTTAATTGTGGCCATAGGAGTCGGTTTCTTCTCAGGGCTGACCGCTTCTGGGCCGGATATGAAGCTGACAGCCGACACTTATTTTGACAATCAAAATCTCAGTGACTTTCGTTTGGTTTCCACGATGGGCTTTACAGATGACGATGTGCAGGCGCTTCGCAAGACAGAAGGCATACAGGTGGCAGAGCCTGGACATTGGGTAGATACGGTTTTGGAAACGGAAGTGGACAGCGAAGTAGTCAAAGTCATGGGATATGATTTTGACCAACTGCATGAGGGCGGAGAAGGCAAGATGAATGTACCTTTGCTTTTGGAGGGACGTTTTCCCCAATCTCCGGATGAATGTGTGGTAGAAGCCACTGAGGAAATCCTTGGTGTTTCTTTTCAAGTGGGTGACACGATTGCGTTGACTTCCGGAAAAGCTGACACCGATTTGGCGGATACATTGGCCGGTAGCTGCTTTACCATTGTCGGCATTGTCCAAAATCCGCTTTATATCAGTATTGATCGAGGGACCTCTACCATCGGAAGCGGTAAAGTTAACGCATTTATCATGGTGCCAAACGATGCTTTTTTAGAGGACTATTATACCGAAATTTATCTGAGGGCAGAGGATGTGGAAGGGTTGTCCTCTTACTCGCAGGAGTATCGGCAGCAGATTCAGTCGCTGATTCCGTCATTGGAAAAGCTGGGAGAAGAAAGAGCGGTTATTCGTTTGGAAGAAGTCCGGAAAGAAGCGAACGAAAAAATTGCTGATGCGCAAAAAGAGCTGGATGAAGGGGTTGAAATCCAACAAAAAGAATTGGCAGATGCACGGAAAGAACTGGATGACGCCAGAGAAAAACTGAAAGACGGCGAGATAAAATTGGCGGACGCGACACAGGAGTACTATGACTCTATTGCCGATGCCCAACAGCAGATCGCGGATGCACGGCAGAAATTAAATGATGGGGAAAAAGAGTATGCATCCGGCCTGCGGGAATATGAAAAAGGAGAGGCTGCTTATGATAAGGCATTGGCCGAGGCTCTCCCGCAGATAGAAGAATCAGAGCAAATGTTGGCGCAAAAAGAACAGGAGCTGACTCAGGGACAGGCACAGTATGACCAGGTGCGGACTTTGGTACCCGATGAGAGTACGGTATCAGCCGTTTTGTCGGATCCTTATGCCGACCCATCGGGAGCAGCGCTTCTGATTGGTCAGCTTTCTGCGCTGTCACAAGCGGATACGAGTCAGGAATGGGCTGGAGATTTAGCTGATTACCTTTCTAATCCGGCCGAAATCACCCCTCAGGAAAACGCTTATCATTTGGCAGTTGTCCGTCAGGTAAATCTTGAATTAGATGAACAGGGGAAAGCGTTAGACGACGGTTGGCTGCAGCTCAATGAAGGAAAACAACAGCTGGCAGAAAGCAAACAGCAGCTTTACAGTGCCGGCAGTCAATTGGATGATGCCGCCGCACAGCTAAAAAAAGCCCGTGCCGAATTGGATGACGGTTGGACTCAGCTGACTGAAAAAGAGCGGGAATTCCAAGATGGAAAAGAAGAGGGATGGCAGGAAATTTTAAATGCGCGACAGGAACTTTCTGACGGGAAACAAGGACTTGCTGATGGCGAAAAGGAATATGAAGAGGGAAAAGCGGAATCGGATCAGGAGATTGCTGATGCCAAAAAAGAATTAGAACAGGCTAGAAAGGATCTGAATGAGCTGGAAGTGCCGGAATGGTATGTTTTGGACCGTACCGATTATCCGGGACACTCAGATTTTGGAGATGATTCAGATCGAATCGCTGCGATTGCCCGTGTGTTTCCTGTGTTCTTTTTGCTTGTGGCGGCGTTGGTCTGCCTGACGACTATGACCCGCATGGTAGAGGAACAGCGTACACAGATTGGAACTTTGAAAGCATTGGGATATCGTTCTGGCGCAATTGTATCGAAGTTTTTGGTTTACGCGCTGGTGGCGACTGTAACAGGCAGTTTGGCAGGATTGGCTGTCGGTATGTATCTGTTCCCGACGATTATTTATAACGCCTATGGTATCCTTTATACGATGATTCCCGCCCGTACCCCGTTTCGAGTGGGGATTGCCGTTGCTTCTACGTTGGCGGCCGCTGTTACAGTGTTGATAACAGTTTTGTTTTCCTGCTGGAAAGAAATGTCGGAACAGCCTGCTTCTTTGATGCGTCCGAAAGCGCCAAAGGCAGGGAAAAGGGTATTGCTGGAACGGATCGGATTTCTTTGGAACCGGCTTTCCTTTAGTTATAAAGTGACATTCCGCAACCTGTTTCGCTATAAAAAACGAATGTTGATGACTGTGGTGGGGATTGCTGGATGCAGCGCTTTGATGCTCACCGGATTTGGTATGTATGATTCTATCCGGGATATTGTAGGCATTCAGTTCGGAGAATTGTATCATTATGATCTGACGACTGTTTTGCAGGAAGAACTTTCTGCCCAGCAGAAAACGCAGGTAGAGGCGTATTTGTTTGAAAATGAAGAAGTGCGTCAGTCCATGTATGTTCAGCAAGAATCGATGGAGGTAAAGGCTCCAAGCGGGAAAAGCTATGATATCTATCTTTTTGTACCGGAGGAGCCGGATCGACTGGATTCTTTTATAACGTTTCGAACCAGGAAAGGACACAAGCAGTTGTCTTTGTCGCAAGAAGGCGTTATTCTTACTGAAAAGGCGGCAATTTTTCTTGGAGTTGAAGAGGGGGACAGCATTGCCATAAACACCGCAGACCATCATTCTTATACGGTACCGGTGAGTGCCATAACGGAACACTATACCAATCATTATCTTTATATGACGCCGCAAGCATATGAACAGGTTTTCGGCCAGACACCGTCCTATAATATGGTTCAGTCAATTTTGGTAGAGCCGGGTGGTGAAGCACAGACGTTACTGTCCCAGAATCTAATCGCTTCGGACGGTGTGTTGGCGGTATCCGATACTTCTACGATCAAAGATCAGTTCAAAGACATGATCCACAGTATGACTTATGTCATGTTGGTGTTGATTGTTTCTGCTGGCGCGTTGGCGTTTGTCGTACTGTATAATCTGTCTAATATCAATATTACAGAACGGATGCGGGAGATTGCCACCATCAAAGTATTGGGGTTTTACGACCGAGAGGTATCTGCATATATTTACCGAGAAAATATTTTCCTGACCTTGATGGGGGCATTGGCAGGGCTGGGCCTAGGTGTCCTGTTGCACCATTATGTAGTAATTACCGCAGAGACGGATATTGTTATGTTCGGACGAACGGTAAAGTGGGCAAGTTACTTCTATTCTGCGGCGTTGACCATGGCGTTTTCTTTCTTGGTGAATTTGGTTATGCATTTTAAATTGCGAAAAATCAGCATGGTGGAATCGTTAAAATCCATCGAATAACTGCAATAAAAAAGAAAAATCCTTGCACTTATTTACCAAAGGCTTGTTTTGAGTATAAAAGTTTGGGAGGGATTTTTGTGAAACGAAAGATTTTTTCGGTTGCCGTCTGCACGATTTTTTTGCTGATTCTTTGTACTGGCTGCGGTTCGATCAGCCTTGCAGACAAGTCTAATTCCACAGCGGCATATGTGCCGACTGCGGCACAGAATGAAAATGCGATGGAAGAACAGGACACTACTGAAACAGCTGCTCCTGGAGAAGGAGGATTTTCATCATCCAACGTTATGCTTCCTGCGCAGGCACCAGCGGAGCGGAAAATTATTTGGACAGTGGATATCGAAGCAGAGACATTGGAGTTTGACAGTTTCCTGTCTAACCTGGAACAGGCAGTTCAAACTTTCAATGGCTATTTGGAAGGTTCTTCGGTCAGCGGCAGTTCAATTCAATACACCTCTAACCGTTATGGAACCATGACCATTCGGATTCCCCCTGATCAACTGGATCCTTTTCTGGACCAGGTGGGCAAGATTGGTACGGTTACTTATACCAACAAGTCCTCTGAAGATGTGACGCTCGATTATATTGATGTGGAATCACGTATTGAGGCGCTGGAGGTTGAGCAGGAAAGGCTGTTGACCTTATTGGAGTCAGCACAGGATCTGGAATCGGTCATCCAGCTGGAAAGTCGCTTATCAGAAGTGCGATATCAGCTGGAAAGCTATCATTCAGCAAAAAACCGATATGACAGCCTGATTGATTACAGCACGGTTCATCTGTCGGTGCAGGAGGTACAACGGGTGACTACCGTACACGACCGGTCTGTGGGACAGCGCATTGCTGCCGGATGGTCAGACACCCTTTACCGGTTGAAAAATAGTTGTGTAGATTTCTTCGTTTGGTTTGTGGTTAATCTTCCGTATTTGCTGATTTGGGCAGCTTTTGCGGGTATGATTATCTGGATTTGTCTGCGCCAGATAAAAAAGCACCGCAAAACAACTGTTTTGCAAAAACAGGAACATGCAGGAGAAAGTACCAGTACAGAGCAAACAAGGGGAAAATAACAAGTCTCTTTTTTCTTTTGTTGTTTAATATGAAAAAACGCAGTTTTGTTCCAATGTATTTTCTGTCTTTCCATCCCGTGTTTATAGTAGAAGCCCGTTAAATCTGGGACCAAAGATTTGGAAGAAAAATAGAAGAGGGCCGGATGCAAAAATTTTTTGTATCCGGCCCTTTGCTGTTGCCTTTAGGCTTAACAAAACCCCTGGTAGGAACCAGGGGTAAATAAAAAAGCCATGGCAAATAAAGCCTCCGT
>CAKXHL010000019.1:24230-41710 GCA_934875375.1 uncultured bacterium | reverse complement strand
ATGTAGTAACGTACCCTGTGATACTGCTTCAGATACCGCAAATGCCGCTGTCCCCATACGCCGATATAAGCCGTTCTTTCTTCGGGCAGTTTCAGGCAGGGAAGATAGTAATCACCCTGCAATTCATACCAAAGCCCGTTTTTCTCGTCATAAATGTACTTATCCATTTTGTAATCCTCCAATTATGATTGATTTTACCTACAATTCAATCATTCTGACTGATTACAAAAGCCAAAGGGAGAGGACTTCCTTACGAAGCCTCTCCCTTCCGCCCTCTTTTTGTTTTGCCCAAAAACCGTGGGAGAAAAAAGTTTCCACCGGGCTTTCTCGATCGGCTGCTGAAATTTTCCAATAACTTCGGTACAGAAAATTTACGTTTCTTCCTTGTATTTCTGTGCCGAGATCCCTTCTGTGATGCGTCCGCAGCGAGATCTTTCGCTTTAGCTGGCTCTATCTGCGGATGCCCTCTTTGCTTTCACCACCGACTTTGCGTCATAGGGCCATTTTGTTGCAGGATCCTTGCAGCGGCGAGGGTATTTTGCTTGTGCCGTTTGCTCGAGCGGATTTTTCCGATCTGCCGATTCCCGTTCTATCAGTCAAATCGCACACAGAGCTTTTGCTCTCGTCCGCGGCTTTATTCCAGGAAAGAATCGGTAGCACAAAAACACCGCGTTCTGCCCGATTGCCGGAAGCGCGGCGTTGCGTTTTGACCGGAAAAAAGTTTAGGCCAGGTGGAGCCGTTGCAGCACCGGTTCCATTGCCCGGGAAAAAGATTCCATGATCTGTGTGGCGAAACGGTACAGCGGCGGCTGCGGTGTATATCCGGAACGGGTGGTATTGTACTCCGCTATCATGAACATGGCTGCGGCGGAAAACAGCAGCAAAACAAAGAAAAAACTGAGCCAAAAAATCTGTTTTTGCGTCTTTTTTTGCATTTTTTCTCCTTAAATAAAAGTATTTTTTCGGATTTTTTATCTCGTTGTAACCGGCAACAAGGCTGTTTGGGGATTTTAAAACGGAATATTTTTAAACGATAGGTTGCGAAATAACAGAAAACAGAAGGCTTGTTAAAAGCGGATGATGTGTTAATAAGAATCGACTTTGATCAATGGGGAAGCGAGAATAAAAATAGTATGATGGGGGCCTGGCGGGGAACGGCAGCAGATATGCACGGTGGGAAAAGGGGAGTCAAAATCGAACACGGCTGTTTTTTCTGCGTTGGTTTGCGGGCTTTCTTGGGCTACCGTCATGCCTTGCCGGTTATAAGGAAAAAGCCATTTCTGGTGCTGACTGCTTCCGGTATTTCCGGCCTGCACAGAGGCTGTGCTGACAACAGACTATTGGGGCAGTGTATCCAGCAGCGTTTGAGCCATAGCTTTGCCCATGTATTCAGCCGCGCGAGCAGTTTCCTCCAAGGTATTGCCGTGGGAGCCGAACTCAATCAGCAAAGAACCGCCGGTCAGGTCCATATTGTATTTGCGGTAGCAGAAAAAGACCGGCCGGGTCAGTCCGGGATACATTGTCTCCGCAGTGGACTGCAAGGCGGCGGCCCAACGCAGATTCCGCTCCCAGTCCGGCATGTTCATGGTTCCGTCGTCACAGCCGGCGATAATCATGACCTGTGCGGTTTTTTCCCCGTCGATCATCGCCACCGGCTTAATCAAATTGCCTGCGGGACTTTCTATGGCGTCCCGGTGCACGTCAATGACCGCTTTGATGGAAGGATACTGCTCCAGCCATTTGCGGATGGTATCGGCGCTGCGCTCGTAAGAGCCGTTATAAGAGGGGTAGTCGTGTTGTGTAGTATCGTGAATCACCCCGATCCCTGCCTGTTCCAGCTGGCTGGCGATGATATCCCCCAGGAAAACCACATTTTGGGTATTATCGGTGCTCCGCCAGGTATAAGAAGTATCGCAGAAATCCCGGTCGAAAGGTTCAAAGCTTTCCGTGGCATGGGTATGCACGATCAGTACCTGAGGCTGGTCGGTATCTTCCAGCGCAAGTTCCATGGGCTGGGCCAGTAAAGATAAAACCTGCTGATTAGACAGGCTGGTTGAATTTTTAATATACCCTGCAGAAAGCGGAATATACAAAGAGCTTTGACCAGCCGTAAAAGTCTTTTCGGTGATCGTCCCACGGTTTTGAGGCGCAATGGTCTCGATGGATGGAGATTCGGGGGTTTGTGGGATGACAATCGTACTTTGACTTTGAGATTCCGCCTGGCTTTGAGCCGGTATGCTTGGCTCCTGCGCGCTAATAGCGCTTTGGATCGGCTTTTCAGCCTGCGGCTGGGAGGCGGATATGGGCTCGTCCTGTACCAGATCGTCCTGAAATCGGTTTTGCAGATAGGCCATGCCGCCCTCAGGCAGCTGCAACATGGCAGAAGCGGCGGCGGCTTTTCCCAAAAAGGAACCCAGTGCTGTGCTCAGGGCAGGAAAGGCCGCCAAGGAACCCGCCAGAACAGCGATGGCAGCCGCCGTGCCCAACAGCCGCCGGAATCTGCCGGAACGTCTCACCCAATTCCCTCCTTGATCATCTGCCGCCGATACGGTTCTGATTGCCTGTATTTTATTCTGCCGTTGTGAAGATGTCCGGCAGTAGGCTATCAAAGCATATGAATTTTTGACGGTAGATATGCGCAAAAAGGGAATCAGACTGATTTTTCGCGAAGTAGGCGATATGCTACAAAACGGGGGTACACATTCATAAAAACTTATAATAATGAACAAAATACACCTATAAATGAATAATATTGCAAATATAGTTGATTTTATGCTAAGTATATGTATAATTATAATATGAATTTCCGGCAAACGCCTGGAGAAACGCAAAAGGGACAAAAGGAGAGTGCAGCATGAAACAGTATCAGAAAATCGTATTGGCTTATTCCGGCGGCTTGGATACGTCAGTCATCATTCCCTGGCTGAAAGAGCATTATGAGGGCTGCGAGGTCATCGCCGTGGCCGCGGACGTGGGGCAGGGAGCGGAGCTTTCCGGTTTAGAGGAAAAGGCAATCCAGACCGGCGCTTCTAAACTGTATATTCTGGATATGAAAGAGGAGTTCGTAGACGACTACATCATCCCCACCATGCAGGCCGGCGCAGTTTATGAGAACAAATATCTGCTGGGAACCTCCTTTGCGCGGCCGATTATCGCAAAGAAGATTGTGGAAATCGCGAAGAAGGAAGGGGCGGACGCCATTGCCCATGGCTGCACCGGCAAAGGAAACGATCAGGTGCGGTTTGAACTGGCGATTAAAGCGTTTGCGCCGAATATGGGTGTCATCGCCCCTTGGCGGACTTGGGAGATGAAGAGCCGGGACGAAGAAATTGATTACGCGGAGAAAAAGGGAATCCCGCTAAATGTCAGCAGAGAGACCAGCTATTCCAAGGATAAAAACCTGTGGCACCTGTCCCATGAGGGCCTGGATTTGGAGGATCCCGGCAACGAGCCGGATTATGATAAAATCCTGGAACTGGGTGTTTCCCCGGAGAAGGCACCGGATAAACCCACCTATGTAACGCTGCACTTTGAAAAAGGCATTCCCACGGCGCTGGACGGCAAAAAAATGAAGGCGTTGGACATCATCACCGCGCTCAATCAAATCGGCGGCGCCAACGGTATCGGTCTTGTGGACATGGTGGAGAACCGGCTGGTGGGTATGAAGTCCAGAGGCATATACGAAACGCCCGGCGGCGCCATTCTTTACGCGGCCCATGAACTGCTGGAAACCCTTTGCCTGGATCGGGATACCCAGCATTACAAACAACAGATCGCGCTGAAATTTGCGGAGCTGGTTTACTACGGCCAGTGGTTCACCCCCTTACGGGAGGCGCTCAGCGCTTTTGTCAGCACCACCCAGCAAACGGTTACCGGCGATGTAAAGCTCAAGCTGTATAAAGGCAATATCATCCCCGCGGGAACCGTTAGCCCCTACTCGCTGTATTCCGAGGAGATTGCCACCTTTGGCGCGGACGAGGTTTATGATCAGTTGGATTCCCAGGGCTTTATCAATCTGTTCGGTCTGCCGATTAAAGTGAAAGCGCTGCTGGATGAAAAACTGGGCAAATAATCCCGCTTATGGTACAATGAAGAGCGTTGGTCCGGCTTGTACCGGATTGGCCTTTCCTGTTGGGAAAGAAATCTGTTTTCATTATGGAGGGAACGTTATGGTACTTTGGGCCGGAAGATTTTCCAAAGAGATTGACAAGCATGTAAACGATTTTAACTCGTCTATTTCTTTTGATAACCGGATGTATGCGCAGGATATTAAGGGAAGCATTGCCCACGCCGCCATGCTGGCCAAGCAGGGGATCATCTCTGAAGAAGATAAGAAAGCCATTACGGCGGGACTGACCGATATTTTAAAGGATATCGAAAGCGGCGATCTGGCTTTCGACCCCAACGCCGAGGACATCCATATGTTTATCGAAGCGGAATTGACCGACCGCATTGGCGACGCGGGCAAACGGCTGCACACCGCCCGAAGCCGCAACGATCAGGTGGCGCTGGACATGAAGCTGTATTTCCACGACGAAATCGGCCAGATTCTGCCGCTGTGCCGCGAATTGATCGAAGCGCTTTTGGAAAAAGCGCAGGCGCACACCGAAACGGTCATGCCCGGATATACCCATTTGCAGCGCGGGCAGCCCATCACGTTCGCCCACCATCTGATGGCGTATGTCCAGATGTTTTTGCGGGATATCCAGCGGCTTCTCGACTGTGATAAGCGCATTTTGGACACCATGCCTTTAGGCTGCGGCGCGGCTTTCGGCACCACCTATCCCATCGACCGGCAGATGACGGCGGACTTGCTGGGCTTTACCGGCATTTCCCAAAACAGTATCGACGGCGTTTCCGACCGGGATTATGCGCTGGAGCTGACAAGCGCACTGTCCATTTTTATGATGCATTTGTCCCGTTTCTCCGAGGAAGTGATCCTCTGGTGCAGCTGGGAGTTTAAATTTATGGAACTGGACGACGCATTTTCTACCGGTTCGTCTATCATGCCGCAGAAAAAGAACCCGGATATCACCGAGCTGATCCGCGGCAAGACCGGCCGGGTCTACGGCGACTTGATGACCCTTTTGACGATGATGAAAGGTCTGCCGCTGGCTTACAATAAGGATATGCAGGAGGATAAAGAAGCGCTGTTCGACGCGGTGGACACGGTAAAAATGTGTGTTTCCACCTTTATCCCCATGCTCAAGAGTGCAAAAATTTTAAGCGAGAATATGCGCCATGCCTCGGCAAAAGGCTTTATCAATGCCACCGACCTGGCGGATTATCTGGTCAAGAAAGGACTGCCCTTCCGGGACGCGCACATGGTCTCCGGCCAGCTGGTGGCTTACTGCATCGAACATGATACGGTGCTGGAAAAGCTGAGCATGGAGGAACTGAAAAGCCATTGCGATTTGTTTGAAGAAGATGTGTACCATGCCATTTCGCTGGATACCTGCGTAAAAGAACGCAGATCTGCGGGGGGGCCTGCCCCGGAGGAGGTCAAAAAGCAGATTGCCTGCGCCAAAGAAACGCTGGCCGCGCTGCTGTAATCGTTTTACCGTGTTGCCGGCCTGAGAGGAGATAACCGAATGGAAGCGTCTGTTAAAATGATCCGATCTGACCGGCGAAGAAATCACGGAGATTCTTGACTTGGCAGATCAGCTAAAATACGAAAAAAGCACCACATCGCCCACGAAAGGCTGAAAGGGAAAACGCTGAGGATGATTTTTGAAAAATCCTCTACCCGAACCCGCGTCTCCTTTGAGACTGGGCTGTTCCAGCTGGATGGGCATGCCCTGTTCCTGTCCAGCCGGGATATTCAGCTGGAGCGCGGCGAGTCGATTAAGGCGACGGCTCGAGTGCTCAGCCGCTATGTGGATGGCATCATGATCCGCACCTTTGCCCAGTCGGATGTGGAACAGCTGGCCGAGTTTGCCTCGGTGCCGGTCATCAATGGCCTGACCGACTACAGTCATCCCTGCCAGGTGCTGGCGGATTTGATGACGGTGCGGGAGCGGAAAAAACGCTGAAAGGGTTGAAAATTTGCTATATTGGTGACGGCAACAATATGGCCAACAGTCTGCTGGTGGGCGGACTACGCGTGGGAATACAGGTGTCGGTGGCCACGCCGGACGGCTATCAGCCGAACCCGCAGGCGCTGGCAGTAGCTGCGGAATATGGCGATCATTTCACCCTGACCAACGACCAGTTTACCGCAGCGAGAGACGCAGATGTGATCTTCACTGACGTATGGACCTCCATGGGACAGGAAGCGGAAACCGAAGCCCGCCAAAAAGCCTTTGCGGGCTGGCAGGTTAACCGGGAACTGATCGCCTGCGCCAAGCCGGATGTGATGCTGCAGCATTGCCTGCCCACATGAACGAGGAAATCGCTGAGAATGTATTCGAGGAGCATGTGGACGAAATTTATGATGAAGCGGAAAACCGGCTCCATGCGCAAAAAGCGGTGCTGATTTTGTGCATGGAGGACAAATAACCTTTGACAGACATCTTTTTGATAGAACATTCCCTATTTGCCCAAAGAAAAAAAAGAGCCGAAAGGCTCTTTTTTCTTTGGAGGAGAGGAAGCCAAAAGGAGCGAGAACAAACCAAGAAATTACCGGTATTTGAGAGAAAATGGTATGCGGTTAAAGTGCACCACGATATAGAAAGAGGGTGACGCATAAAGTTTTGCCGATATGGGCCGTTTTGCCTTATAGATGAGATGTTATGGACTGTACTGTGGGCAGATACATGAGCGGTTTGTTTCGCTTTTGGCATGAAAAAGGCCCGCACCGGCACATCCGGGTGGACCCCAAAAACAGTGATGGATGAGAAAACGCTTTGTGCCAATCAATTTTCCTGCTCTTTTTGAAAGGCGATCCGCTCATCGCCATTTTCCAGATAGATCGTACCGCAGACCCGATAGCCGTTTTTGATCAGCGCTTTTTGCATGGGGATATTATTCCGGTGGGTATCAATGCGGATATTACCGCACTGAGCAAAGCACCATGCCAAGCAAAAACTGGCAACTCCCCGGGTTCCGGGCGCTGAAGTGATGCGATGGACAACGCCATAGGGCCGGTCGTTGAGCCAACTGCCGCCGTCAATCCGGTGATAGTTTGGCTCGTCGCCCAAGGCAAAGTAGAAGGTGCCGACGATGGCGCTTCCGTCCACGCAGACATAGCTGCCGCCGCTGGCCATATCCAATGACAACTGGTCGGCGCCAGGATAGCCGTTTACCCATTGATCGGGATTTCCGTTTTCCGCCATGAAACAGCGGGCTGCATCGTAAAGGGCGAGAACCGCATCCATATCTGCTGGTTTCGTGTGACGAATTTCCATTTTAACCCCTCCTGTCTTTTTATCCTACATTTAAATGCCCTTCTGGCATAACCTGTTTCCGGTTGACTTTTCCGGAACCCGCTGCCAAGGATAACAGAAAAGAGATCGGCCCGATACGTCCTAAAAACATGGTGGCGATTAAAAGCAGCTTAGAAGGCAGATTGGCGATCGCAGTAATGCCGGAGGACAGGCCCACGGTAGCGAACGCCGAGGTGGATTCAAACAAAGCGTCCACAGTGGAGGCGGTGACTCCGCCGTCATGGGTCGTATAAATAATCACGCCGCTGGCCAGCAGAACCGCCAGGAACCCGATGAACACAACGGTCAGAGACTTGTTGACCACCTGCCGCTTGATTTTATGCTTCATAATAATCGTATCGTCGTAACCCCGTGCTACCGAAACGGCTGTCATAATCAGCACCACGATAGTGGTTACCTTGATGCCGCCGCCGGTGGAACCGGGCGCGGCGCCAATAAACATCAGACCGATGGAAAGAACCTTACTGATCTCGTTCATAGAGGCGATGTCAATGCTGTTGAAACCAGCGGTGCGGGTGGAGACCGACTGAAAGAAGGCGGCATTCAACTTTTGCCAGACCGGGAGATTGCCCATCGTGGCAGGGTTATGCCACTCCAGCGCGGCAAAACCCAGAGTGCCGATGAAAAGCAGGCAGGCGGTGGAGAGGAGAACCACCCGGCTGTGCAGCCGGAGTTTTTTGCTTTTATGGTAATGCAGCAGATCAAACAATACCATGAATCCCAAACCGCCGATGATGATGAGCGCCGAAACAACCAAAAGCACATAGCTGCCGTTATAATGGATCAAGGAAGAATAAGGCCCCTCCCGGCCCAACAGGTCAAAACCCGCATTACAGAATGCAGAGACAGAGGTGAAAACAGAAATGAAAATTCCCTCCATCCCATACTTCGGTACAAAAGCGGGCAGTAGCAGCACTGCTCCGATAGCTTCTACTGTCAAAGAGATACCGACGATTCCTCTGAGAAGCCGGGGCGTATCCTCAAAATTGCTGGCACTGGTGGATTCCTGAGCCAGCTGCAGGGTGCGAAGTCCCAACTTCCGCCGAATCAACAGATTGAAGAACAACGTCAGCGTTACCAAGCCCAGGCCCCCGATCTGGATTAAAGACAGGATAACTCCCTGCCCGAAAAAGGTCCAGTGGGTATAGGTATCCACCACAATCAGGCCGGTTACGCAGGTGGCCGAAGTGGCGGTAAACAGCGCATCAAAAAAATTGGTGACAGCTCCGTTTTTGGCAGACAGGGGAAGCATCAAAAGCAGAGTGCCAGTGATGATAACGCCCAGAAAGCTGCCTGCAATTACCCGGGCGGGATTGGCAGACAAGGAAAAATGCTTTTTTTGCATGAATAAAGACGTCCTTTCCCGGAAAACGCTATTCCGGCAACAGAATCTTCTTGGCTTTGCTAATCAGATTTTTGTCATTGCGAAAAGTGACCCAGGTATGGGCCTGCTCCAGAGGAATCCAACGGGTTTCGCCGATCTCCTCCTCCTGACGGACCACGTGATCGTTTCTGGCGTGTCCCAGAAAATAGACCACCTGCTTTTTGACATTTGGCTTTGGATAATATTCCACGCTTTGGCGGAAATCCCCTTCCAGGTCGATATCCAGGCCGGTCTCTTCCTTCACCTCCCGCAAGGCGGTCTGCACCTCGTTTTCGCCTTCCTCCATATGCCCTTTGGGAAAGGACCAGTGGGTGCCATGCCGGTGTTTGATGAATAAAAGTTCTTTCTGGCCGTTTTGCGTGATGCGGTAGACCAGTGCACCGCAGGATTTTTCCCGCTTCACAGGAGAACCTCCTTTTGGCTCTTTGTTCCGCCTGCTGTAAACGGAAGCAATGAGATCGAAGAAATGCAGCATACAGAAACTAATATAGCATATTTTCCCCGGAAAGAAAAGAGAAAAGAGGGATTTTTTAAAAGGACGATTCCTATGAAAGCGAAACTGTGGTATAATAACCGCAAAGCAGAGAAGAATACGCGATTCCAGTGGACTTTTCACCGTTTGCCCGGTGGCCTAAGAAATGACAGCAGCCAAAAAACGCGTTTTAAGCAGCAGTCAAAACCAAAACCTGAAGGAAACGGGAATACCGATTTGCGGGATGAAGCGTTGAAAGACTGTGAGAATAACTACCTGAACGGCTTTTGGCCCTTCAAAAGGCAGCTGTCATGTGCCTGTCTGACGATAGATTTGCCGCTTTTTTAAGCGGCTTGCCCGATAAAGAGAAGGAGGAACCGCTTTATGACCACATATCAGAATATGCCGCCTGCGGGTTCACCGCCCGGATATCAGCCGCCAGTGGTACCGCGCCCGCTGCAAAACCCCGCCTACGCCCAGGAAAAGAAGTGTCTGCGTCAGTCTGCCAATTGTTTTGGCGTTGCGGCGATTTTGTATTTTGTCATCAACATTTCCGCCAGTCTGTTTCTGGGATTTTTGATTCAACTGTCCTATCAGTTTACCGGGCGGCAGTTGTTTGGCAATTCGGAGGTTGCGTATTATTTGTTGAATATCGGCGTTTATGTCCTGTCTTTTTCCGTCGCCTTTGGGGCATACCTGCTTTTTTTGAAGATGCCGTGGCGGGTTGCGGTCCCATTAAGACCGGTGCGGGCCGGAACCGTATTGTTGAGCATTCCCGCAACATTTGCTCTTTCGGTGATCGGGTCAATTTTGACCTCCCTTTTTTCTCTGCTGTTTTCTGTAACCGGCTATCAACCGGTGACCAATGATGTCGTTACGCCGGTGACGCTGACGGGTTTGGTGCTGTATTTTATCCTGCTGGCAGTGCTACCGCCGATTTTTGAGGAAATTGCATTCCGAGGAATTCTGATGCAGTCGCTGCGCCGTTTTGGCGATGGATTTGCTCTGCTGGTTTCGGCTTTGCTGTTCGGCCTGTTTCATCTGAACATGATACAGGCCCCCTACGCTTTTTTGCTGGGGCTTTGGTTTGGGTATCTGGTGCTGCGTACCGGCTCGCTTTGGATTTCGATGGTACTGCACGCCTGCGTTAACTTTTCTGCCGGTGTGATGAGCATTTTCATGAACGGGATGGGGGAAGAGACACTCATTCTGGTAAATCTGGTTTATATTGTGTTCTGGATTACCACAGGTGTGGCGTCAGTACTGTTTTTGATTTTACGCGTTCGAGGCCCCCTGCGGTTGTATCCTGCCCAGACCTGGTTGCGTGGCGGCCAGAAGGTGGGTGTATATTTCTCATCGGTGGCAATGATTTTTGTTTTGTTAGTGATTCTTTTCTTCATGGTTCAGAATTTTGTGAGGGTAGCATGAACGGGGAGACAATACACGAACGGTATATGCGTTTGGCGCTGGAAGAAGCCAAAGAAGCAAACCGGCTGGGGGAAATTCCCGTGGGTGCGGTAGTGGTCCGGCGGGGTCACATATTGGGTCGTGGGCACAATCTGCGCCAAACCGGACACAGTGCTTTGGCCCATGCGGAAGTGCTGGCGCTGGAAGAAGCCTGCCGTTTTGTCGGTGATTGGCGGCTGGATGGATGCGATCTATATGTGACGCTGGAGCCCTGCGCAATGTGTGCCGGAGCTGTTCTCAACAGCCGGATCAGCCGAGTATTTTACGGCGCGGCAGACCCCAAGGAAGGAGCGGTATGCGGCATGCTACGCCTGTTTGACCTGCCTTATGGCAACCGTCCTGATTATGAAGGCGGTGTGCTGGTCCGGGAATGCGCCGAACTGCTGGAGTCTTTCTTTGCCCAGCGGCGAAAAAAATAAAAGAATAATTATGAGTGTTTTTTGCAAAATGGATTGATTTTTTGTTACAAAAAGAATATTTTGGGAAATAATCTTCATTTTTATTCCGGAATAAAGGGCTTGTTCATAATTTGTTCACCATTTTATAACCTCTTATGATATAATAAGAGACAGGAAACTGTATTGTACTGTTTCCGGTCAATCCCCCCTCCTTTATCATCATTTCTTCTTTTTTTATTTGCCCGCAGGCCCGTTGCCTGCGATTTTTTTTGCCCGAATTTCCACTTTCTCCACATAGATTTCCACAGAAAAAAGGCTAGCTTTATGCGGAAGAACAACGTTTTACAGCTTTTTTTGTATTTTATGTGGAGAATTTTTCTCTTTTGTTTGTGAATTGTTGAAAATTTTGTGGAAAGCGTGGAAATCCGAAATTGTTTGCAAAAGTATTACGCAATGTAAAAAAACCGCTATTTTCAGTACGAAGAGTGTTCGTAAAATGGAAATAATGGGGCTCTGTAAAAATGTAGTACCCACTATAACCTAGTGAAAACAATTGTATGTATCTCCTTGTAAGGGATGCTTAGCAAAGCATGGGCTTGAAAGAATGGGGTTACTTCATATTGCCACGATGGGAAAGACACATGAAGAACACAGCAGCTGTTTTCGGCGATTGATATTGGGGTGAGAATGTGGAACAGAAAAATTTTGAATTTTTCCTGTTTGAAAATTTTGATGCGTCAGAGATCCTTACTGAAAATAATCCTCGCACATATCTGAATCATTCCATTACAGGGATTTTGTCCGATGTTGTAAATGCTGTCCCTTTTACTTGTAGGTATCAGGATATGTGCAGTCAATATACATCTGAACGCATAAATAACTTAATTAAAATTGGTTTGTTCCGGACGGTGAATGATATGCTTTTGTTGGATTCTACCGTTATTGTTCGGGAAGATATAAAGAGTATTCGAGATTACTTAGAGGCAGAAATCACATGTTTGGCTGATAAAATTGTTTGTAAGCAAAAAGAAATATATTGCTGCGTCGGCTCTATTAAGAATGGTTTTGATGAAAAAATGAACCTGTATCATTTGTTATGCGGTGCTGTATTTGACGGTGATTTTTTTGATTATTTAAGGGAAAATCAATTGCTTACCACATCTCGTTTGCATACATCAGGTGTTGATTATATCATTACCGTATATGAAAAATGTCCGGAATTAAGTGTTTTTTCAAACCATCTCTTATGCTCTTACAATCGTTTTTGTGACGGTACACGGGCATTGCAATCTTTTGGGGATGCAGACGGCAGCAGGGTGGATTTCTATCGTTTCAACTGTCAAAAACAATTAGGAGTAGCTGTTCCTGCGCCAAAGGAAATAAACCAGATATGGAATAAGGCTTCCTGTAATCATAATTTCAAGTCCTATGTTTTGAATGAACTCCGGGTCTACGATGAGACTGGATTTTGTGACCGGGACTGTATGCAGCTTTTTGAATACTTTGGATACATATCTGGCAATCAATATACGGTTCCTGTTTTTCGCCAGAATGCCAAATCCATTATTCAACGACTATCTAATATTGTCATTGATTGTATTGGCATTGATATAAAGAAATTACTTAGTGACTCACCCATTATGTTCCAGCTGTATTGTCGGCGGCATGGTGTCCCGAAAGAAGAGGTGGCCAATGAAGTATACCATATGATCTTTGGTATGCTGAATGAGGAACTGGTATCGAGAGGGTTTGTTCAGATGCCAGACTTCCATGTCGGAAAAGGAAGATATTTAAAATCTATTGAGCTTTATAATAATGAATCGAGTACTTGTTAAAATTACAGCACATCTAAAGAAAATGACACGACTTTTGTCGTGCCATTTTCTATTTTAAACCGCTATTCTCGAGAGGGAAACAGCGGTTTTTTTGATGCTTTTTTAAAAATAACAGCAGAACTCCCCGGCATAAGGGGAAGAAGACTGGGAATCCGGATAGAAAAAAACAGTAGAATATTGTTCACTGCTTTGTAAATATTCCAAAAGAACCATCAGCTGCTGTGGGGAATCGGTAGAGACGGAAAAACTAACGGCATTATAGGAAAACCATATTTTTTCAATTTGGACATTGCGGGGCAGATGCTGAATCAGACCCCACAAACCGCCAATATCATAATTGGGCAAAAAGTCAAAGGCAATGGCACTGTCCAAAAAGGCGATGGAATAATCGCAGATAATTTGGTAAGTTTTTTTTTCAAACAAAAGCTGGTTGGCAGAACGAATTTCTTCGCCGGTTTGCAAAAGGAGTTCTTTGGCTTTGGGTCCTCCCTGACTATCCAGCAGAGCAGTTGCGCAAAAGCTGCCGCCCCAAAGCACAGCCAGGGCCAGCACCGGTGGCAACAGGATCCGCAGGAGAAAAGGCAGTTTTCTTTTTTGTGCCACCGAAAAGTTCCTCCTTCCCCCTTGCCGGGCTCACGGTGCAGTTAAAAGTTATCGGTTTCGTACAAAATAGCCGAAAGGGCAGCCAGCGGTGCCGTTTCGCACCGAAGGATCCGATTGCCCAAGCTGGTACAGGTAGCGCCAACCTCTTGGGCCAGATGGGCTTCTTCCGAAGAGAACCCTCCTTCGGCACCAACAAAAATGCCGATCTGTGCTGCCGGCGCACATAGGGCCTTTTTTAAAGGCAGGCCGCCTTTTTCGTAAAGAAACAATCCCTTTTCCATGGAACCCAGCGCCTGCACCGCCTGCGAAAACGACATCAGGGGGCAAACGGTAGGAATACGGCTGCGGCCGCACTGCTTGGCGGCTTCCACAGCGATTTTTTGCCAGCGGAGCAGCTTTTTTTCCATTGATTTTTCATCTGGTCGAGATATGCACCGTTCGGTGAGCACCGGCACGACTTCACTTATCCCCAGTTCCACCGCTTTTTGGATAATCCATTCCATTTTGTCTCCTTTGGGCAGAGCCTGGAACAGACGAATAGAAACGGTCGGTTCTGTTTGGGAGGGTTGGCGGGAAAGAATTTCCACCGTGGCAATCTGTCCGTCAGTTTGCCGCAGAACGCCGTTGTAGTCGATGCCAGCTCCGTCGCATAGGGTGAGCGCTTCGCCGACGGCCATGCGCAGCGAGCGGCAGATATGCCTGGCATCTTCTCCGGTGAGAGTGATAAAATCTCCGGCAGGCGGGTCGATATAAAATCTGGGCATAGACTATTCCTCCGCAAAACGGCAGCGCAGCGCCACCCATCCGCCTTCTTCCCGGCGGTCCACAATCTGCATGCCGCAGTTTAGAATGGCCTTTTGCACTTCTACCGACCGCTCGTCGATAATGCCGGAAGCTAGGAAGTATCCGTTTGGCTTTAAAAACTGCCGGATGGACGGGCACAGCCGGATGATGACGTCCGCCACAATATTGGCGCAGATGACGTCATACTGTCCGCTGATTTTATCGGTCAGATCGCCCTGGACAAAGTGGGTGCGGTCTTCCACCCCATTGAGGACGGCGTTTTCCCCGGCGATTTTGGCGGCCAGCTCGTCGATGTCTACCCCGTCGGCGTGGGACGCGCCCAGCAGCACGCCGCAGACGGCGAGGATGCCGCTGCCGCAGCCAACGTCGAGCACAGTGCAGCCGGACGTGACCGATTGCTCCAGAAGTTCCATGCAAAGGCGGGTGGTGGCATGGGTGCCGGTTCCGAAAGCCATGCCCGGGTCCAGCCGCAGGATGATATCGTCCGCCTGCTTTTCATACTCCTCCCAGGAGGGGACGACGACCAAATGCTTACCCACCCGAATCGGTTTATAATATTGTTTCCAGTTGTTTTCCCAGTCTTCTTCCAAAAGGCTGCCGCAGCTGATCTCCAGCCGGCCCATACGGCCCTCGGCATCGTCGGCTTTCAGCGCGCGCACCACAGAAGACACTGCCGCCAGCGTTTGAGCGCCCTGGACGTTTTTCGGCAGATAGACGATAACCCGGGTCTCGGCGTCCTTTAACGCCATCAGGCTGTCGTCCACATAATCCCAATGCGGGGTTGTTTCCTCCAGAAATGCCTCAAAATCCTGAGCGTCCTCTACTGCAAATCCGTTAATGCCCAGTTCCAGCAGTTTTCCGCACAAAAGCTCCACCCCTTCGGTGGAGGTATAGATGGAAGCCTCGGTCCATTCCATTTTCCGATACCGCCTTTCCTCTTTTACAGTACCTTTTATTATACACATAATTCTGCGTAGGGTAAAGGGGAGAATCTGGGGCGGATTGTGCTGAGGAAAAAGATGATAAAATGAAAAAAGGGGGGGATGCCAATGCTTTCATTCGTAAATGACTATTCGCAGGGTGCCCACGAAGCGATCCTCAACCGGCTGCTGCAGATCAATCCGGAGACGATAGCGAGAGGATACGGGGCAGACCATTACTGCGAGAGTGCGAAGGAAAAATCCGCGCGGTTTGTGAGAGTCCGGCGGCAGATGTTTTTTCCTGACTGGCGGAACCCAGACCAACGCAGTGGTCATTGCCGCACTGCTGGACGCTTATGAGGGGGGTGTAGCGGCAGACACCGGTCATATTAGCGTGCACGAAGCAGGCGCCATTGAGCGCACCGGGCATAAAGTACTGACCTTGCCTCATCACGCGGGGAAAATCAACGCCACACAACTGGAGGAATATCTGCGCGTTTTCTGGAAGGATGGGAACCATGAGCACATGGTCTTTCCGGGGATGGTTTATCTGTCTCACCCCACGGAATATGGAACTTTATATACCAAAGAAGAATTAAAGACCATCTCAAAAATCTGCCGGGCCTATGAGATTCCGCTGTACTTGGACGGGGCCCGTTTGGGTTACGGCCTGGCCAGCCCCCAAGCGGATGTAACACTGCCGGACATTGCCGCTTGCTGCGATGCGTTTTACATCGGCGGCACCAAAGTCGGCGCGTTGTGCGGGGAGGCGGTGGTCTTTCCGCAGGGCGATGCGCCCAGGCATTTTCTGACGCAGGTCAAGCAGCATGGCGCGTTGCTGGCAAAAGGCTGGCTGCTGGGAATCCAATTTGACACGCTGTTTACCGACCGGCTGTATTGGCGCATCAGCGAGAATGCCATTCAAACAGCCGGGCGGCTGGTGCAGGTGCTGGAGGAGGCAGGCTTTTCCTTTTATCTCAAGTCTCCGACCAATCAGCAGTTTGTAATTTTGGAAAACCGGCAGATGGAACGGCTGGCCAAGAAAGTGGCGTTCAGTTTTTGGGAAACATTGGATGAAGACCACACTGCGGTGCGTTTTGTCACCAGCTGGGCTACCGACCCTCAGAACCTAGAAGCGCTGTGGGAAATCCTGGCGCAGGAAGCAGGGCAGAAAGCGTAAACACCAACGCGCAGCAAATAGATTCGGATTATACTCATCCGAAAGGCCCGTAGTCTGACGGCAGCGGACCTTTTTTGTTTGGCGTTTTTTGCTCTTTGTTTTCCTCTTGCATTTCAAGTCGGAAATGATTACAATGAAAAGGCCGTGTCCGGCCACTTTTAAAAAGCGTGCCGTAATCCACCCGGGGCAGTCAGTCGCAAGAACCTGACTATAAATAAAAACTACGAGAGGAAACAGAAAATATGAAACATTTAAACGGGAGAGCAATCGCCGTATCGGCGATGATCGCCGCCGTCTACACCGCTGTGAGCCTGGCTTTGTCCTTGTTCTCGTTCGGCGTGATGCAGATTCGGGTGGCGGAATGTCTGACCCTTTTACCGGTATTGTCCCCGCTGGGGATCTACGGCGTTACCGTAGGCTGCCTTTTGACCAATATTGTGGGCACTGTGCTGGGCCTTACCATGCCGGTGGATATCCTGTTCGGCACACTGGCAACCGCAATTGCCGCGGTGCTGAGCTATCTTTTACGAAATGTGCGCATCAAGCGTTTGGCGATTCCCGCCGCGCTGCCGCCGATTTTAATCAACGGACTGATTATCGGTCTGGAATGGACCTGGCTTTCCGGCAGTTTTCAGTGGGATGTGTTTTGGACCTGTGCGGTCTCGGTGGCGGCAGGGCAGATTATCCCCTGCCTGGTGCTGGGAGTTCTGCTGGTTTGGATACTGGAAAAGAAGGGGCTTGATCAAAAGCTCTTTGGAAAAAAATAAGCTGCGCTGCTGAAAAATCGGGTGGGCCTCCCGGTAGGGGAGGAAAGAGGCGCGGCGAGAAAACGAAAACAAAAGGCTTTGGGAATGTTCCCAAAGCCTTTTTTGTTAGAGGGTAAAACGGCTAAAATGAAGTATTTTAGTCAAAATTGATTATAAATAGGATAATATAGATGAATTGTTCCAATTCATATATGATTTATTCGCCCATAACAGTGATGTAAACCTTGCGGCGCTGAATGCCGTCGAATTCACCGAAGTAAACATC
>CAKXHL010000019.1:0-24131 GCA_934875375.1 uncultured bacterium | reverse complement strand
TGACTATTTAACCTCCATTCCCAGCCATTTGAGTGCGTTGCCGCCCATGAGTTTGGCGCGGGTGTCCGGCCGCATCTCGATTTTTTCCAGACCCTGCATCATGCGCTGGCTGCGATGGCGGGGATTGTTGGAGCCGAACATCACCTTATCCGCAAAGTTGTGCTCGAACCAGGTGGGACCCCAGGTGCGGTTAAAGATCTGATCCATAAACACAGCAGGAGAGTCCATGGGGATGGCGGAGGTGTCGGTGTAAACGTTGGGGTATTTTAAGCACAGCATGGCCGTTTCCACCGCCCAGGGCCAGCCGAAGTGGGCCAGGCAGATGCGCAGTTCCGGATATTTCACCGCAACCTCTTCAAAATTGATGGGTTCCGCGTATTTGATGAGACAATCCGGATCCCACGACATTCCGGCATGGAACATGATGGGCTTATTATACTCTAAGCATTTTTTATAGATGGGATCCATCATGGGATCACCGGGGTAAAAGGCCTGCTTGGAGGGGTTGAGCTTTAAGCCGGCCAGCTTCTGGTTTTTGAACGCGTGATCCAGCACCTCCAGTGCATCAGGGCGGCGGGGATCCACACTGGCAAAGCCGATAAAGCGGTCCGGCGCGAAATCGACCAGTTGTTTGATCTGGTCGTTGGAAACGATCCAGCCGCCGTGGGTAGTGGTCAGATCCAGCGGGAGCAGCACCAGACGGTCGATGCCGAAGGAATCCATCTGGGTGAAGGTAACTTCCTCAGAATTTCCGCCGCCGCTGTTTCCGCCGGAGGGTTTGCCTGTCATAGCGATGGGCAGTTTGGATTCATCGTATTTTCTCTGGAATACCTTATCGCGGAATTTCCGCTCCTCCGGATCCTGGGAAATCAGGCTGTACCCGGTGGGATGAACATGTACGTCAATAACCATGTGTATAATCTCCTTTTAAAATTTCATATTGTATATGATTTATTCGCCCATAACAGTGATGTAAACCTTGCGGCGCTGAATGCCGTCGAATTCACCGAAGTAAACATCCTGCGCATTGCCGCAGACCACGTGTCCGTCCACAATGGGGAACACGGCGTGGTTGCCGCAGATCATGGATTTCAGATGGCCCGGCGCGTTGCAGCCGATGGCGCCGTAGGAGGGCAAAAAGTGGTTGTGATTGTACGAGTCGAAGGTGGGGACCAGCTCCTCGAGTTTTCTTTCGATATCCACTTCCAGGCAGGCCAGACTCTCGTTGACCAGAATACCGGTGGTAGTGTGGGCGGTGATAGCGTAAACGACGCCGTTTTGAACGCCGGATTCCTCAACCGCTTTGAGGATGTCTTTGGTAATGCGGATCAGCTCAAATTCTTTTTTGCTGATCAGTTCAATGGTAGTGGTTTTGACCATGACTATTTAACCTCCATTCCCAGCCATTTGAGTGCGTTGCCGCCCATGAGTTTGGCGCGGGTGTCCGGCCGCATCTCCAGCTTTTCAATGCCATGGGTGTGGTTGCGTGGATTGTCGGAGCCATACATCACCTTATCCGCAAAGTTATGCTCGAACCAGGTGGGCCCCCACTCGCGGGTAAAGATATGGCGGAAGAATACTTCCGGAGAATCCATGGGGACAATAGCCGTGTCGGTGTAAACGTTGGGGTATTTTAAGCACAGCATGGCCGTTTCCACCGCCCAGGGCCAGCCGAAGTGGGCCAGGCAGATGCGCAACTCCGGATACTTCACCGCAACCCCTTCAAAGTTAACCGGACGAGAATATTTGATCAGGCAATCCGGTTCCCATGACATGCCGGCATGGAACATGATGGGCTTATTATATTCCAGGCATTTTTGATAGATGGGATCCATCATGGGATCGTCCGGATAAAAAGCCTGCTTGGAAGGATGAAGCTTCAACCCGGCCAGCTTCTGATTTTTAAACGCGTGATCCAGCACCTCCAACGCGTCGGGGCGATAGGGGTCCACGCTGGCAAAGCCGATGAACCGGTTTGGCGCTGCGGCGACAATCTGTTCTATTTCGTCATTGGAAACCACCCAGCCGCCATATCGGGTGGTAAGATCCATGGGAAGAAGCACAAAGCGGTCGATCCCCTCGTGATCCATGCGGGTGAACAAAACGTCAAAGTTTTTGTTTCCGCCGCCATTGCCGCCGGAAGGTTTGCCTGTCATGGCAATGGGGGCGGACAGGGCATCCTGCGGACGCCGCTGAAACACCCGGTCACGGAAAGCGCGGGATGCGGGATCCTGTGCGACCTGTGGATATCCGTTAGGATGAACGTGTACATCAATTACCATTTGTATAATCGCTCCTTTCCAATACAAATCATGGCGAGCTTTGCGGAAAGTTCCGCTTACCGATTAGTACGGATCAAACATAGCGACGATCTTGGCGGACAGATCTGCGCCTTCTTTTTGGCATTCGGGGATGGATTTTCCTGTCATAATTCCATGCATAAAGCCTGCCAGGAAGGAGTCGCCCGCCCCAACAGTGTTGACGACCTTTTCCGCTGGGGTAATGCCCGCGCTGTAAAATTCTTTTCCGTCCCAAACCAGAGAGCCGTCTTCGCCGAAGGTGGCAACGACCAGAGTGGGGCCGAGGCTCTGATATTTTTTCATCAGCTCTTTGACATGCTCATCCCGCTGCGGGTAAGACATGAAAGCGTAGTCGATATTTCGAAGCAGGGTTTCGGTTTCAGTGTGTCTTTCATAAGAAGTCGACAGGTCAAAGATGATTTTGCATCCGGCCTCCTGCAACTCGGCCAGATACGGATACAGCACCTTGGAAAATTCAGTATGGACATAGTCGTAGCCTTTTAAAAATTCAACGTCATCTCTGGTAAGCTCAAAATCGTCCATGACGCCGGGGATATTTTTGACGTGAACCCGGTCGTTGTTTTCGGTCATCTCCATAATCATAAAGGAGGTCTCCCCGGGCAGCACATGCAGATGGGAAGAATCTACCCCATATTTTTTGAGTACCTCAAACATTTCCTCTCCGTATTTGTCTGGGCCGACCGCGCTGACTACGGCACACTCCACACCCATTTTGGCCAGATTGACCAGTGCGTCAAAGCCGTTGCCCGCAGGATAATGGCGGTTGTCCAGGTTGGCGTAGTTGTCAACACAGGTAAAACCGGCAGTTGCAATTTTCATCGTTTTCCCTCCTGTTTTCGTTATGCCTAATTTTTGGAAGATCAGGGCTAACTTCATCTTATTATAGAGGAAAAGGGCTGTCAATTATGGAGAAATGACAAAGAATTTCTATTTTTTTGTGGGCTTTGTAATAGACTTTTTTCTTTTATTGCAGGATCTTGCTATGGGTTTGGAACCTTTTGAGGGATTGGTTCTGGAAGCACGGAGAAAAAGAAAAAATTTTTTTGGCAATCTGGCAGGCGTAAAAAGCAAAAACCAGCGCTGCATGTAAGCGCGCCGGTTGAAAGATTTATTAATGAAAATAGACAAAGCTCCCAGTATGGAAAAAGAGAGCGGATCAAAGCGCTCTCTTTTGAAGAAAAATCTATGAGTGTGGAAAAATTTTCCTTGGGACGGGCAATCCTGTTACTGCTGCCGTGAGAAAAGCTTTTTCCAGCCGCCGCTTGCTGCGGGGATGACACTTCGCTGCAAGAAAATAATGCGTTGTATCACCCCGGTTACTGGGCGGTATAAGTTTCTACCGTCACCGACAGGATGGAGACCTCTTCCAAAGGCCGATCGTTCTCGTCGGTGGCAACTGCTGCAATAGCATCTACCACCTCCATTCCCTCTATTACCTGGCCGAAAACCGTATGCTGGCCATCCAGCCAAGGGGTACCGCCTTCTGCTTCATACTTGGCGATGGCCTGCTTGTCAACGCCATTGTTTTTCATGGATTCTTTCTGCCCCTCCCGCAGCTGAGACGTTTGGACGATAAAAAACTGGCTGCCGTTGGTATCAGAGCCGGAATTGGCCATGGACAACGCGCCGCGGAAATGGAAAAGCCGGTCGGAAAACTCATCCTGAAAATAGCCGCGGTTGCCGGCTACATCGGTATAAATGCTCTTGCCGCCGGTACCGGTGCCGGTGGGATCCCCGCCCTGAATCATAAAATCGGACATGACCCGGTGAAAAGAAACGCCGTCATAATATCCTTCTTTGGCGAGTGTGAGAAAATTTTCCACCGCCATGGGCGCCTGTTCAGGGAAAAACCGCAGTTTGATGGTCCCCAGAGAGGTTTCCATCACGGCGATATCCTCCCCCTTTTGAGGGGGTAATTCCTGCGGTAAGGGCTCGGACACGGTCTGCTCGCAGCCAGTCAGCGACAAGAGAAAAAGCAATGCGGTGAAGAGAAAACAGAAAGTTTTTTTCATAAGAGATCCTCCTTAAGATGATAACAGCTGGGAATCCTGTGTAATACAGCCGTCCTGAATGCGGATAATACGCGGTGCGGCGCGGGCTACATCCGGATCGTGGGTGATTAAGATCAGTGTGCGGCCCTGCCGCCACAGGCTGGTGAGGATATCCATAATTTGTTGCCCGGACGCCGTATCCAGGTTGCCGGTGGGCTCATCTGCCAGCAGAATGGGCGGCGAGCCGGCAATTGCCCGGGCGATTGCAACCCGCTGCTGCTGGCCGCCGGAAAGCTGGCCTGGCCGGTGTAAAATCCGCTGGGCCAGACCTACCTGTTCCAGTGCCTGCGCCGCAAGGGCCCGGCGGCGGGAGCGGGGCACACCCCGATACAGAAGCGGGAGTTCCACATTTTCCAGTGCACTCAGGCTTGGAATCAGGTAAAAGCTTTGAAAGACAAAGCCGATCTGTTCATTGCGGATATGGGAAAGCTGCCGGTCGCTGAGTCCGGCCACAGGCTTTCCGTCCAGCAGATATTCTCCCTGCGTGGGAAAGTCCAGGCAGCCCAGCAAATTCATCAGCGTGGATTTCCCGGACCCGGAATGGCCGATGATCGCAGCAAATTCTCCGCGGTGAATGGAAAGACTCAACCGTTTTAAAGCGCCGACCTGGGCATCGCCTACACCATAGATTTTGGAAACATTGGTCATCTGAATGAAAGGTTCCATTACAATCCCGTCCTTTGACAAACTCCTTAACAGTATGTCCCGAAAGGACGCGGATTTTCAGGCGGATAACAAAAAAGACGAAATCGGAATGATTTCGTCTTTTGGTGACCCGTACGAGAATCGAACTCGTGTTACAGCCGTGAAAGGGCCGTGTCTTAACCGCTTGACCAACGGGCCGATTTATCTTCAATCCCAAACAGGATAGAATACACATGGTAGCGGTAGGTGGATTCGAACCGCCGACACTGCGGGTATGAACCGCATGCTCTAGCCAACTGAGCTATACCGCCACATTTTTTGCGCCCAATATCAGGCGAAGACTATTATATCCAATATGACGGGGTTTGTCAACAGTTTTTGCGATTTTTTTCTGTGGCAAAAGGGAAAATCGAAAACATCAGTATGCCAACAGGTGGCCGTGCCGATCGCAGTGAGAGTTTTGGAAAAGAGCACATCCTCAATAGGATGTGCCGGATCCCTCAGTTTATGCGCGGTCAAATGCCGCCTGTGCCGCAAAGCATCGCTGCCCGGACCGGTATCCAGCCAGGTACCAACTGTCCGGGCCGATTTGGCACCCAGTGATTTGCAGCGTATCACCCAACCGGGCTTCATGCTCATACAGCAAAACGGCGCTGCGGAGAAAATGGCTGCGCTGCCAATCCCCCGGCAGAAAATCACAGAGAATATCGCCATACACGGCATTATTCACATGGCGGTTGCCGTCCAAATCCGAGTAACGGATTGGCCGCTGTCCCAGCGGGAAAGCATCTTCCGGTGCGCGGATGTGGCGGCGGGCAATTTCTCCGTCAAAATCGACTTGATCGAACGGATAGTCCCAACCAAAAGCAGAGGGACGCAGTACCTGATGAGTGTCATAGTCGGCCAAAATCCAGGCAGCCTTGCCCAAAACCATAGGATGGCCTTCTACTGCCAGCTGTGTCTCCCGTAGGAAAAAGGCGCCTTTGGAAGGATGGGGACGGGTATAGGCCGTCACCTTTTGTTCCAGCGCAGGACTGCCGGAAAACACCACCTCCACTTTGGACAGCAAAAAAACCTGGCGGTTTTCCATCAGTTTTTCATAAGGGTAGCCCAATGCGTCCAGATGGCGGCTGGCTGCATCTTGCATATGGCGCAGTGCGGCGGAGAGTTTCATCCGCCGGTGCAGATCTGCTTCGGAGGCAGAAAGGGTAAAGGTGTCTTCGAAAAATGCCATAGGATTTCCTCCTGCTAAAGCAGCTCCTGATCGCCGCACAGGCGGGCGGCCAGAGCGGACAGGTCATCTTTGTCAAAAAATTCCACTGCAAGTTTTTTGTTTTTGCCTTTGGCGGTAATAGTGACCTGGCGGCCCAGCACTTGGGTCAGTGCCAATTCCAATTCCGTGTAATAATGGTCCTTTTCCGGCTGGACACGTTTTTGGGGCTGGTTTTGAGCGGACTGGGCCATTTTTTCTGTTTCCCGCACATTCAAGTGCTTTTTAAGAGCAGTCTGTGCCGCTTCGAGAATAGCGGCCTCATCCTCCAGTGCCAACAGTGCCCGACCGTGGCCGGCAGACAATTTGCCTTCTTGAATCCATTCGGCTACCGGTTGCGGCAATGCCAACAGCCGCAGGCTGTTGGCAATGGCTGGACGGGATTTTCCGATGACCTTGGCAACTTCCTCCTGGGTCATCTGGTATTCGTCCATCAGCGACCGGTAACCCAGGGCCTCCTCCATCGGATTCAGGTCCTGCCGCTGCAGATTTTCGATCAGCGCCAGTTCCATGGTTTCGTGGTCGCTTAATTCCCGGATGACCACCGGCACTTCGCTCAATCCGGCCATGCGGGAGGCGCGCCAGCGCCGTTCGCCGGCCACCAGCTGATATCCGCCGGAGGGAAGAGGTCGTACCAAAAGCGGCTGGATTACGCCGTGCTCCCGAATAGAATCGGCCAGATCAGCCAAAGCTGCTTCGTCAAATTCTTTTCTGGGCTGGCTGCGGTTAGGTTCGATTTCAGAAATGCGCAACGTGACTGGTCCATTATCGGTGGTATTGTCGATAAACAGCGCGTCCAGGCCTTTGCCCAGGCCGCCTTTTCTGACTGCCATAAGTATTTTCCGCCTTTCTGCGGGTTAACCGCGGTTTTTGGATAAAAATTCTTCCGCGAGCTGGCCATAGGCGACAGAGCCTTTGGAGGTTCGGTCAAAATAAAGAGCAGGCTGTCCGTAACTTGGCGCTTCGGACAAACGGACATTTCGGGGAATGGTGGTTTTGTAGACTTTCTGCGGAAAAAATTTTCTCACTTCCGCCACTACCTGCATGGTCAGATTCAACCGTCCGTCATACATGGTCAGCAACACCCCTTCCAAATCCAGGGTGGGGTTGTAAAGCCTTTTTACTTGTCGAATAGTGGCTACCAGCTGGCTTAATCCTTCCAGAGCATAGTACTCGCACTGGATGGGAACCATCAGCGTATCACTGGCGGCTAGGGCGTTGAGGGTAATCAAACCCAGAGAGGGGGGACAGTCAATGAAGATAAAATCATAGCGGTTTTTCACCGGAGCCAGCGCTTTTTTTAATCGCATGGCCCGATCCTCCATCTCCACGATCTCAATTTCCGCACCGGCCAAAGCGATATTGGACGGCAATACATCCACGTTCTGAAAAGAAGTGGAAAGAATAATATCCTCTGCTTCGGCAGTGCCGATCAGCAGATCGTAGGAAGAACGCATCAGACTGCGCTTGTTGATGCCGAATCCGCTGGTAGCATTGCCCTGTGGGTCGATGTCCGCCAGAAGGACTTTTTTCCCCTTTGCACCGATCCAGGCGGCGAGATTTACAGTGGTAGTCGTTTTTCCGACGCCGCCCTTTTGATTGGCGATAGAAATAATTTTGCCCATAAGAGCCCTCCTGTATGCTTGCCGGAAAAACCGGCGTTCCATTCGAGAAATATTATAGCACTGAAGAGTTATCCTTTCAACCAAAAAGGGAATGTTTCACGTGAAACATTCCCTTTTCAGTAGTTATTTTACAGTGCGGGCCAGAAACAAACAGGGATTGCCCTCGTCCCAAAAAGTGGGAAATACCTCCAAAGGGGAGAAACCCTTCTTTACGGTAAAAAGCGCGGGTGCCGTCATAAGGCGGATAGTCGGCAGATTCATCCAGGGTTTTTACTGTTAAAAAAACAAAGTTTTCTTTGGCGCACCAATCCAGAATGGCCTGCATCAGCTGATGCCCGAGGCCTTGGTGATGATAAGGCTCCAATACGCCGATGTTATAAATATCAGCCGTATAAGGATTGTGAATCTTTACAGCGGCAAAAGCCACTGGTTGACCCTGATCCAGTACAGCAAAAAAAGGGTAGTTCCGGTGTGTTTTGGCCTTATAGTCAATATCCTCCGGTGGAGAAAACCACAGAGGAAGCTGGTGCATAACAGAAAGCGTGATGGACTCTTTTAATTCGGGATCGGTGATGAAGGAAACATTCATGCAATCTGCCTTCTTTTCTGTATAAGATATTGTCAGTATATCAAAAAGAAAAAGACCCCACAACCCCATTTCGGCTGACCGGCCGTGAACAGGGGAAAGCGGGGCTTTTTCTCGGTTTGGGAAAGCTTTGTGATGGCGGGGCAGGGAAAGCCCCGATGAATCTATCAAAAGCGGCGAGTCGCCGCGATTGACCATATCAGGCAGGTTTGGCGGTTGGCCGCTGTCCGGGCTCTTTTGGAATGCGGATGGTCAGTTCAATGAATTCGCCCTGATCCTCCCGGGCGGACTGGACGGCGAGACCCGCCTCGGTCATGGTTTTAACCGCTTTGTCAATGGTGTTCATAAACAGTCGAATATCTTTGCAGATAAACAGCCGGGTAGGTTTTTTCATTTTTTGCCGTGCCAGTAGAGTATTGATGTACTGCTCCGCCTGGGAAACTGTCATGCATTTCTTACAGATTGTCTTGGCTGCCGCCAGCTGCGCAGCTTCGTCCGGCAGCTTCAGCAGAGCGCGGCCATGCCGTTCCGTAAGCCCATTTTGGCGTATCAGCTCCTGGACGGGAGCTGATAGCCGCAGAAGGCGCAATTTATTGGCCAGGGTGGATTGGGCCAGCCCCAGTTTAGCAGCCGCTTCTTCTTGAGTCACACCCCAATAGCCAATGAGGCGGCTGATCCCCTCTGCTTGATCGAAAATGTCCAGATCCTGCCGCTGTAAGTTTTCAATCAGCGCCAGTACCGCTGATTCCTGCATGGTGCAGTTTTTGACAATGGCGGGAACGTGAGTATATCCCAGCAGCATACAAGCCCGGCAGCGCCGCTCACCGGCTACCAACTGATATTTGCCCGGCCCTGCTTCCCGTACGGTTACTGGCTGCAAAAGTCCGTTGGCGGCAATGCTTTGCGCCAACTGCTGCAGCGCCTCATCCTCGAAGCGGGTGCGAGGCTGTGCCGGATTGACCATAATCTGACTTAAGGGGAGTGACCGTACTCGGTCTTTCCCGAGATTTGCAAAAGCCATACCGTTCCCTCCTTGTTTTGGCTTGTCCTGTGTTCTATGACCACCATAACACAATTATGCACAGGATTCCACTGAAAAAAATCGCAAAAAAAGCCGGTATTCCCAGAATACCGGCAGGATTCGACATTATACCAACGGGGATTTTGCCATTTTTGCAGCGTTTCGGGGATATTTTGTCGAAGTTTGCGATATTTTTTCGATGCAGATCAGAGTACGGCTGCTGCCATCGGGCAGAGAGTAAGAGATACGATTACTCAGCTGGCCGCCCAGCAGATGGATGGCCTTTTCAGCGCCGACGGTCTCCGCGACCGCGTCGCCGCCCTTGAGAGAATAAAACATACCGCCGGGGCGCACATAAGGCAGACAGTATTCAGAAAGTTCCCGCAGGTTCGCTACCGCCCGCGCCGTGGCCAGATCAAACTGCTCCCGCAGCGCCGGCTGTCTGCCGCCGTCCTCTGCGCGGCTGTGGATGGTTTTTGCCGTAAGAGCGCATTCGGACAGCACAACCTCCAAAAAGGACAGCCGCTTTTTCAGAGAGTCCAGCAGGGTAATCTGTAAATCCGGCCGCCAAATCAAAAGCGGAATCGCCGGGAACCCGGCGCCGGTGCCCACATCGATAAGCGAGGCGTTCTGTGCAAGCGGGATAAGGGTGAAGGGGAGAATGCTGTCTAAAAAATGTTTGATCAAAATGCCTTGCGGATCGGTGATGGTGGTGAGATTCATTTTCTGGTTCCATTCCACCAGCAATTCGGCGTAGCGGTCCAGCTGTCCCAGCTGCTCGTCGGAAAGATCTATTTTATGTTGGGCGAATATGTCTTTGGCTCGGGTCAGATCAATCATCTGCGGTTCCTCCTTTTTGCCGGTGTTCCAGCCAGATGAAGAGCACCGAAATATCCGCTGGAGAAACGCCGGATATCCGCGATGCCTGTCCTACGCTGCGGGGACGGATTTTTCCCAGTTTTTCCACTGCTTCCAACCGCAGGCCGGTAATAGAAGCATAATCGGTATCTTCCGGCAACAGTCGGGCCTCCAGTCGGCGCATCTGCTCCACTTCCAGCTGCTGCTTTTTGATATATCCTTCGTATTTCAGCAAAATCTCCGCCTCCTCCGCTACGGCGGCGGGCAGTGTCGGCCGCTGCGGGTCAAAGGGGGCCAGATCTTGATAAGAAACCTGCGGCCGCCGAATCAGTTCTCCCAGCTTAAAGCCGGTGGAAATAGGAGATGTTTCACGTGAAACAAGCAGGTCGTTGAGAGCGGGGGAAGGGGCGACGGTGGTGGATTCCAGCCGTGCGACTTCTTCTTTGATTAGCTGCTGTTTGTGCAGGAATTTTTGATATCGCTCTTTGGAAATTAAGCCGATTTCATATCCCAGTGGTGTCAGTCGGGCATCGGCGTTATCCTGCCGAAGCAGCAGGCGATATTCGGAGCGGGAGGTCATCATACGGTAGGGGTCGGAGCAGCCTTTGGTCACCAGATCGTCGATCAGAGTGCCGATGTACGAATTGGAGCGGTCAAAAATAATTGGTTCCTGCCCCTGGCAGGCGCGGGCGGCGTTGATTCCTGCCGCCAACCCTTGAGCAGCCGCTTCCTCATAGCCGGAAGTGCCGTTAAACTGTCCGGCACCGTACAGCCCCGCCACTGTTTTGAATTCCAGCGATGGCTTTAGCGCCAGCGGGTCCACCGAATCGTATTCAATGGCGTAAGCGTTGCGCATGACTTTGACCTGTTCAAATCCCTTGATCGTACGGTAAAATGCCAGCTGTACGTCCTCAGGCAGGGAAGAACTCATGCCTTGCAAATAAATTTCCTCCGTATCCAGCCCCATCGGCTCCACGAAAATCTGATGGCGAGGCTTATCCGCAAAGCGAACCACTTTATCCTCGATACTGGGGCAATACCGGGGGCCAATCCCCTCGATTTTGCCGCCGTACAGCGGGGAGCGGTGAATGTTTTGCCGGATGACCTGATGGGTCGCCTCGTTGGTATAGGCAATGTGGCAGATAGCTTGATTATGCAGTTCCTGTTCCGTTTCAAAGGAGAACGGAGTGATGGGCTCGTCGCCCTCCTGCGGCTCCAGCTGAGAAAAATCAATGCTGGCACGATGGACCCGCGCAGGGGTGCCAGTTTTAAAGCGCCGCAGCGGAATACCCAGCGCCTGCAATGATTCGCTCAAGCGGGTCGCCGCATGCAGTCCGTCCGGGCCGCTTTCGTAGGAAACATCTCCTACAAAAATCCGGCCGCGCAGAAAGGTTCCAGTGCATAAAATCGCCGTTTTGATTCGATGAACCGCACCTAAATGGGTAACCACCGATTCTACACGGCCATCTTTTGCACGGATCTCGACAATCTCGGCTTGTTTCAGATCAAGGTTCTCCTGCCGTTCAATCACCTGCTTCATATAAATATGATAGCGCTGCCGGTCTGCCTGCACCCGCAGGGAGTGGACTGCCGGTCCCTTGCCGCGGTTGAGCATACGGCTCTGAATAAAGGTAGCGTCCGCCGCCTTGCCCATCTGGCCGCCCAGCGCGTCGATTTCCCGTACCAAATGGCCCTTGGCAGTGCCGCCAATGGACGGATTGCAGGGCATGTTAGCCAAGCCATCCAGCGAGATGGTGAACAACACAGTGGATACGCCCAGCCGGGCAGCGGCCAATGCCGCCTCCACTCCTGCGTGTCCAGCGCCGATCACAGCCAAATCATAATTTTGGGCCTCATAGGTTTCCAAATCAAATCCCTCCTGTCAGAGATTACAGCTTTCTTTATTTTCCCACGCAGAACTGGGCAAATACCGCGTCCACGACCGCGTCGGAGGCTTTTTGCCCGGTGAGTTCCAAAAGTGGGCCAATGGCTTCGTCCAAGCAGACGGTCACCGCGTCCAGCGTAATGCCCGCTTGTACTGCCTGTACCGCTTCCCTCAGAGCTGCCGCTGCTTTTTTCAGGCAGCCGCGCTGGCGTTCATTGGCCAAAAGGGGGGCCGCCGGGTCCACATCGGACAGATGCAGCAATTCGGTAATAGCCTGCGTCAGCGCCTCGGCTCCTTCGCCTGTACGGGCGGAAATTTCCACTTTTTGGCTGACAAGGCCTGATAAGGCCTTGTCGTCCAGCCGAGGCGGCAGGTCAGATTTATTGAGCACCGCAATGGCAGGCCGCCCAGCCAGCCCAGTCAGCAGTGATAGGTCACCCTCCGCCAAAGGCTCGGAACGGTCCAGTACCACCAGCACCAGCTGCGCCGATTCCAGACGTTTTCTGGCCAGCTGAACGCCGGCCTGCTCTACCGGGTCGTCGGTGTCCCGGATACCAGCAGTATCCGCCAGCCTGAGGATGATCTCACCGGCCAGTACTGTTTCCTCCACCACATCCCGTGTGGTGCCGGGGATAGCGGTAACAATGCTCTTTTGCGCGCCGGCCAGTAGGTTCATCAAGGTGGATTTTCCTACATTGGGTCGCCCGATGATAGCGGTGTCCACGCCTTCACGTAGAATGCGGCCGGCGTCGTAGCTGTCCAAAAGCGTCTGGCATTCTTCGAGGCTGCGGCGCAGCGATTCTGCCAGCGGGCCGGGTTCTACCGATTCCATATCTTCGTCCGGATAGTCATTCCAGGCGGCCAAATGAGCCGCTAAATCCACCAGACCGGCGGCAATATCATCTATTTTTTGCGAAAGCACGCCGTCCCGTCCCGCCAGAGCCGCCCGGGCTGCCTGGCGACCGGAGGCCCCGATCAAATCCATGACCGATTCGGCCTGAGCCAGAGAGAATTTACCATTGAGATAGGCTCGTTTGGTAAATTCGCCCGGCTCGGCCAGTACCGCGCCGCGATCCAGCGCTGCCCGCAGCGCCCGCTGTACCAGATATAGTCCGCCGTGGCAGGATAGTTCCACCACATCCTCGCCGGTGTAGCTGTGGGGCGCGCGAAATACAGTGGCCACCGCTTCGTCAAAATCACCGTCTTTGTCGCGCAGGCGGCCATAATGGGCAGTATAGCCGTGGGAAGCAGACAAACTCCGTCCATTGACGGGAGTGAACACCGCCTCGGCTGTTTGGATTGCGTTCGGCCCCGAAATACGGATGACGCCGATCCCCCCGGTTCCTAAGGGGGTGGAAATGGCGGCAATAGTAGATGGCTGCCAGCTCATGGAATCGCTCCTTTGCAAAAATAGCTTGTCCCCCTGCCGGCCTTTTTGCCGGGCGGCGTTCTGCTGGGCAGGGGCCTTTGATTTCCGCTTTATTATAGCAGGCTTTCGGCCCTGCCGCAATGCTGTTTTGTGCTGGTATAAACCGGCAACGCCATGAAGAATGCCGGCACCTTTTTCAATAGACCGCTGGACAGATTGACTGGGCAGTGGCTTACTGTTCATCTTGTTTATGCGTTAAAACAACAGTGTTTTGTTTTCCGGACCGCTGTTCATGCGGTAAAAAGACAAATTTTCCGGTGCTGCCTCCTCTATTGGTTGCGAACCGGCAAAAATTATGCTATGATGCGGTTGGAATTGTCAAAAAGGGGGAAGCGGTATGCCGCAGAAAAGCGTTACCTGGACCATCGGAAAGCAAAAAAATATTGCCCTGATCGCTCATGACAGCCAGAAGCCGGTCATTATTCAGTGGTGTGAAGAGCACAAGGATATTTTAAAGGAGCATTTTCTTCACGGTACCGGGACTACTGCCCGGATGATTACCGATCGTACCGGCCTGCCGGTGCGGGGATATAACAGCGGCCCGTTAGGCGGCGACCTGCAGATCGGCGCCAAAATTGTGGAGGGGAAAATTGATTTCGTCATCTTTTTTTCGGATCCGCTGACAGCCCAGCCCCATGACCCGGACGTAAAAGCGCTTTTAAGAATCGCGCAGGTTTATGATATTCCCATTGCCAACAACAAAGCAACAGCAGATTTTTTGATTACGTCTGCGCTGATGAAAACGGAATATAATCATGAGGTGGTCGATTTCAAAAGTGCGGTGGCGCAGCGGGCACAGACGCTGTAATGCTTTTGGAAAAGAAGCTTTCTAAGTGAAAACCGGGCCTTTCGCCGATGGCGAAGAGTCCGGTTTTTTGATAGGGGAAAAAGTGGACAATTTTCAAATTTTACAGCAAAAAGCGAGAAAAAGATTGTTCCGCTGCAGGCAGTAGGGTATAATAAAACTGTATGGATTTTGGAAAAGGGGGCAGCACATGAACCTGCAGCATTTAAAATACGCAGTAGAGGTAGAAAAGACCGGTTCCATTACCCAAGCTGCTGAAAATCTTTACATGGGGCAGCCTAATTTGAGCAAAGCGATCAAAGAGCTGGAGGGAACGTTAGGCGTTGCCATCTTCAAACGCACCTCCAAAGGTGTGCTGCCCACTGTGCAGGGAAAGGAATTTTTGCGCTATGCAAAGAGCATTCTGGATCAGGTAGAGCGGATGGAAGATCTTTACCGTTCCGGCGGAGAGGGGCGGCTGCATTTTTCTGCGGCAGTGCCTCGCGCCAGCTATATCACGCATGCGTTTGCCCGGTTTCTCGGCGAATTGGATCAGTCCCAGCAGCTGGACATCAATTTTAAAGAAACCAACGCTACCGACGCCATTCACAGTGTAGCTGAGCGGGAAAGTAAATTGGGGATTATCCGCTATCAAAGGATCCATGAAAGCTATTTTCAAAAATTACTGGAAGATAGATCCATTCATTGCTGTTCTCTGTGGGAGTTTACCTATCAGGTGCTGTTTTCCAAAAATCATCCGTTGGCAAAAGCCGAGTCGTTCACGCCGGACGATCTGCAAAATTATGTAGAGATCCTCCATGGCGATGTAACGGTTCCCAGCCTTTCGGTGATGGGCCGGGCGCGGCCGCAGGAGGATCAGCATGCCAAAAAGAAAATCCGGATTTACGAACGGGGCAGCCAGTTCGATTTGCTGTGCCAGGTACCGGATACTTTTATGTGGGTGTCGCCCATGCCGCAGGAAGTGCTGGATCGGCACGGCTTAGTGCAGCGAAGGTGCGATGTCGTTGACCTATGTATGTGCGATATTTTGATTTATCCGGAAGGATATCGCTTAAGTGAGCTGGATGAAGCGTTTGTCCGGCAGGTAGAGCAGGAGCGGGATGAAATCGTCCAAAGGAGGGAAAAGGAATAAGGTTATTCCTTTTTTATATTTGCATTTGAGAAAAAATTTATTATGATAGAAATATGGGCCGGCCCCTTGGCCCGAGAGAGAGAGAGAGAGCCGACCCGGCAGGCCGTTCTGCCGGCGTATCGGGAAGAAGCCTCCGTAAAGCGATAAAAAAGCACGCCTTAAGGCGTGCTTTTTTATCGCTTTACGGTTTTATATGATAGAAAGGCCCATAGCGAAAATGACATAAGTGATATATAAAAAAATACATGCTTGCCATGTCAAATATAGATTACACAGAAGAGCCTTTCTTTGTTAAAATAATAACAAAGAAAGGGGACCCGCTTTGCAAAAGGGAAAACCTCTTTCCAAGGGGCTTTCGTCAAACGAGCGGTCCTGTCGCTGGAACCCCCGTTTGGCGGAGAAAAGATCCGGAAAAAGGGAAGCTATTTTCGGAAAACAGAACGTGAAGGAGGACTTTGTATGCAGAAGAAAGAAGAGAAAAAGACGAACACCCAGGAGAAAGCCGTTTCGATAGATACGTTCGAAATGGTCGATCGTCTGGTTCAGAATGCGCAGCAGGCTTTAAAGGAATACATGGAACTGGATCAGGAGCAGGTGGACAAAATCGTTCACGCTATGACGCTGGCCGGTCTGGACAAGCATATGCTGTTGGCGAAAATGGCCTACGAAGAAACTGGCCGCGGCGTAATGGAAGATAAGGTTATCAAAAACATTTTCTCTACCGAATATATCTGGCACAGCATTAAAAAGCAGAAAACCGTCGGCGTGATCGACGAAAACGAGATGGAAGGATATGTGGAAGTGGCCGAGCCGGTGGGTGTAGTAGCCGGCGTTACTCCGGTGACCAACCCCACCTCCACTACCATGTTTAAATCCCTCATCTGCGCCAAGACCCGTAACCCCATCATTTTCGGATTCCACCCGTCGGCACAGAAATGCTCGGCACAGGCGGCGCGGATCCTGCGGGATGCGGCAGTCAAAGCCGGTGCGCCGGAGCACTGCATTCAGTGGATCGAGACTCCGTCGCTGGATGCGACCTCCGCTTTGATGAACCATCGGGGCGTTTCGCTGATTTTGGCTACCGGCGGTTCCGGCATGGTCAAAGCGGCGTACAGCGCCGGCAAACCTGCGCTGGGCGTAGGCCCCGGCAACGTGCCCTGCTACATCAACAAGAATGTGGATTTGGAGCGGGCCTGCACCGATCTGATTATCTCCAAAACCTTTGACAACGGCATGATCTGCGCTTCGGAACAGGCGGTTATCGTAGACAAAGAGATTAAAGATCAGTTTGAAAAGATCATGAAAGAAAACAATTGCTATTTCCTCAATCCCGAGGAAACGCAGCTGGTGACCAAATATGTGATCAATCTGGATAAAATGGCAGTCAATCCGGCGATTGTGGGCCATCCGGCGGAAGAGATTGCCAAAAATGCCGGTGTGAACGTGCCCGCCGGCACCAAGATTTTGTTAGCGCCGCTTCCGGAGCCGTCTCGCGAGTATCCGCTGAGCTTGGAGAAGCTTTCTCCCGTGTTGGCTTACTTCGTCTGCGAAGATGACAAACAGGGGTTTCAGTACGCCAAAGCCATGCTGGAACTGGGCGGCCTGGGCCATTCGGCAGTCATCCATTCCGACAACCATGACCTGTGC
This sequence comes from uncultured bacterium, assembly GCA_934875375.1. Classification (GTDB taxonomy): domain Bacteria; phylum Bacillota; class Clostridia; order Oscillospirales; family Ruminococcaceae; genus UBA3818. Next base: position 6,856 of record CAKXHL010000019.1, on the reverse strand, counting down.
GTAAAATATGGCGAGGAGATGAAGGTAGGCCGCGTAATTGCCAATTCTCCGTCCTCTCAGGGCGCCATCGGCGATATTTACAACACCAATACGCCGTCTCTGACGTTGGGCTGTGGATCTTTCGGACGCAACTCCACCACCTCCAATGTGTCCTCGGTCAATCTCATCAACAAAAAGCGCATTGCACAAAGGAGGGTCAATATGCAGTGGTTTAAAATCCCGCCGAAGATCTATTTTGAAAAAGATTCGGTCCAGTATCTGCAGGTAATGCCCAATATTTCCCGGGCGTTTATCGTTTCCGACCCCATGATGGTTAAACTGGGATATGTGGATAAGGTTCTGTATTATTTGAGAAAGCGCGAAAATTACTGCCATTGTGAGATTTTCTCCGAGGTAGAGCCGGACCCGTCGGTAGAGACCATTCAAAACGGTGTGCGCGCCATGAATGCGTTCCAGCCGGATGTTATCGTTGCGCTGGGCGGCGGCTCGGCCATCGACGCGGCCAAAGGCATGTGGCTGTTCTATGAAAATCCCGAAACCAGCTTTGATGGTTTGCGCTTAAAGTTTATGGATATCCGCAAACGTGCATTCCATTTCCCCAATTTGGGCAAAAAGACCCAGATGGTCGCCATCCCCACCACCTCCGGCACCGGCAGCGAGGTGACCTCCTTCTCGGTCATCACCGACAAGAAGAATGGCAACATCAAATATCCGCTGGCCGACTATGAGCTGACCCCGGATGTTGCCATCATCGACCCGCAGTTTGTTTCCACCATGCCCCAGTCCATCACGGCTGATACGGGCATGGACGTACTGACCCATGCCATTGAGGCATATGTTTCGGTTATGGCCACCGACTACACCGACGGTCTTGCCATTAAGGCCATTGAGCTGATCTTTGATTATCTGCCCCGCAGTTGGCGTGACGCCAACGATGCAGAGGCCCGGGAGAAAGTCCACAACGCCTCCTGTATCGCCGGCATGGCATTCTCCAACGCGTTTTTGGGCATTAACCATTCGCTGGCGCACAAGCTGGGCGGTGAATTCCATATTCCCCATGGCCGGGCCAATGCGGTGCTGCTGCCGTACGTCATTGCTTACAATGCTCAAAAACCTTCGAAGTTTACAATTTTCCCGAAATATGATAAATTTGTAGCAGACAAACGTTATGCGCAGATTTCCCGCTATCTGGGCCTGGGCGGCAAAACCCAGGAAGAGCAGATTGCCAACCTGATAGCAGCCATCCGCAGCCTGATGAAAGAACTGAATGTTCCCATGAGCATTCGCGAGTGCGGCGTGGATGAAGAAACCTTCCTCAAAGCGCTTCCCGGCCTGTCCGAGCGGGCGTTCGAGGATCAGTGCACCACGGCAAATCCCCGATATCCGCTGGTCAGCGAGCTGGAAGAGATCTACCGCAAAGCGTACTACGGAGAATAAGGAGACTGAAAATGAACATCTATGTCTGTGTAGGCAGTTCCTGCCATCTAAAGGGTTCTTATCAGATCATTGAACTAATGAAGAAAGCACTGGAAGACAATGGCCTGACCGATCAGGTAAATTTGAGCGCCGCTTTCTGCCTGGGCAAATGCACCCATGGCGTGACCATCAAGGTGGATGACGAGATCGTTACCGGCGTTTCACCGGAGACGTTCCCGGAGATTTTCCAAAAATATGTACTGACGCCGATAAAGGGGTAAAACGGGCATGACCAGATACCTGAAATTAAAAAAATCCAACTGTAAAAACTGCTATAAATGTATCCGGCATTGTCCGGTCAAGTCTATTAAATTTTCCAATCACCAGGCCAATATTGTCGACGATGAGTGTATTTTGTGCGGCCAGTGCTTTGTCAACTGCCCGCAGAACGCCAAAGAAATCCGAAACGACACCGAAGCTGCCCGGGCGCTGATTGCGTCCGGTGCGCCGGTGTATGTAAGTCTGGCCCCGTCCTTTGTGGCCAATTATCCCGGCGTGGGAATCGGCGCGATGGAAAAAGCCTTGCAAAAGCTGGGCTTTGCCGCAGTAGAGGAGACTGCGATCGGGGCAACGCTGGTCAAGCGGGAATATGAGCGCCTGGTAAAAGAGGGAGAACAGGAAGTGATCATTTCCTCCTGCTGTCATTCGGTCAATTTGCTGATTCAGAAATACTATCCCGAGGCACTGCCGTATCTTGCCAAGGTTGAATCGCCCATGCTGGCCCACTGCCGCCTGATCAAAGAACAGCACCCCGGGGCCAAAACGGTATTTATTGGCCCGTGTATTTCCAAAAAGGCGGAAGCGGAGACCTATGCCGGCATCGTTGACTGTGTGCTGACCTTTGAGGAATTGACCGAGTGGATGAACGGCGAGCAGGTAACAACTGAGCCGGAACAGGAGAAAAACGAGGAAAGCCGTGCCCGTCTGTTCCCGACTTCCGGCGGTATCCTGCGCACCATGGACTGGACAGAAGACAACGGTTACAGCCGTTTGACCATTGACGGCACCGAAAACTGTATCCATGCGCTGAAAGAGATTATGGATGGAACGCTGTCCAACTGCTTTATTGAAATGAGTGCCTGTGCTGGCAGCTGCGTCGGCGGTCCGGTCATGGAAAAGGCCCATCGCTCCCCAGTCAGAGACTTTTTGGCGGTGGACCGGTATGCAGGGAAAAAAGATTTTGTGGTGCAAACGCCCGAAAATTCCCTGACAAAAGAGATTCCGTATCTGGGCCTGAACCGGCAGATGCCCGGCAGCCGCGCCATTGAGGAAATTCTGCGCCGCATGGGCAAAACCTCCCCGGCGGATGAACTCAACTGCGGCAGCTGCGGCTATGATACCTGCCGGGAAAAAGCGGTGGCGGTTTACTGGGGCAAGGCGGACTTGACCATGTGCCTGCCGTTTTTGAAAGAGAAAGCCGAGACTTTCTCCGATACTATTATCCGCAATTCTCCCAACGGGATTATTGTGCTGAACGAGTCGCTGGAGGTGCAGCAGATCAACGGCGCCGCCTGTGATATTCTGCGCCTGTCCCGTCCGGCGGACATTATGGGCGACCAGGTGGTGCGGGTGCTGGATCCGCAGATCTTTTTCGAGGTGATCCAGACCGGCCGCGATGTGCGCGATAAGCGGATGTTTTTGGCTGAATACGAAAAATATGTGGAAATGACCGTTATTTATGATAAGAGCTACCGGGTGCTTTTGGTGCTGATGCGGGATATCACCGAAGAAGAACATCAGCGGGCGCAAAAGGAAAACGTACGCAAACAGACGGTGGAAATCACCGACCAGGTTGTCGCGAAGCAGATGCGGATCGTGCAGGAGATTGCGTCGCTTTTAGGTGAAACCACCGCAGAAACCAAGATTGCACTGACCAATCTGAAGGAGTACTTAAACGATGAATAATCTTTGCGTAGACCTGGGTTGGCGCAGCATCAACAAGTACGGCGAGCAGCTGTGCGGCGACCGGGTGCAGATTGTGGAGCCGTCTGCCGATTCGGTGGTCATGGTCCTGGCTGACGGACTGGGCAGCGGGGTAAAGGCCAATATTCTTTCTACCCTGACCTCCAAGATCATTTCCACCATGATGGCCAGCAATATGACGCTGGAAAACTGTGTGCAGACCATTGCGGATACGCTGCCAGTGTGCGACGTAAGAAAGGTGGCCTATTCCACTTTCACCATTATCCGCATGGAGCACAATGAGTATGCGGAGCTGATCCAGTATGACAATCCGCTGGTGATCCTGCTGCGGGACGGCAAAAACTATGACTATGAAAAAACCGCCATGGAGATCGGCGGAAAAACCATTTATAAATCGAAAATAAAACTGCAGGAAAACGATACGTTCATCACCACCAGCGACGGCGCCATCCATGCCGGGGTGGGAATGTCGTTAAACTTCGGCTGGCAGCGGGAAAATATCATCGAGTTTATGGAGATGATCTACGACAAAGAGTTTACTGCTAAAACGCTGGCAACGATTCTGCTGGATGAGTGCAACAAGCTTTACGGCTATCAGCCGGGCGACGATACCACCGTCAGCGTGATGAAGGTACGCCAGCGCCGGCAGGTAAATTTGATGATTGGGCCGCCTACCGACCCGGCAGACGACGAAAAGATGATGGGACTGTTCTTTTCCAAAGAGGGCAAGCACATTGTATGCGGCGGCACGACTTCAACCGTGGCCGCACGTTTTCTGCATAAAACGGTGCAGCCGAATCTGGGGTATCTGGATCCGGAAATCCCTCCCACCGCTACAATCGAGGGGGTAGATTTGGTCACCGAAGGGGTCATTACCATCAACCGGGTATTGTCCTATGCCAAAAGCTATCTGGAAGATAACCAGGAATACTCCAAATGGAGCTATAAGCAAGATGGTGCCTCTCAGATTGCCCGCCTGTTGTTTGAAGAGGCTACGGACATCAATTTCTATGTGGGGCGGGCGGTAAATCCAGCACATCAAAATCCGGATCTGCCAATTAATTTCAGCATCAAAATGCGGCTGGTGGATGAGTTGTCTGATTCCCTGAAACAGATGGGGAAACGCATTAAGGTCAGCTATTTTTAAGGGGGATGGGTATGAGGAAATTTGATACCAAGGTGCAGTACTTAAAATATAAGGTTCTGCGGGAAGTTGCCCGCCATGCCTTTGAGGACCGGTTGGCAGATGCGTATATCGATATTCCTTATGCCATCGTGCCGGGCAACGAGCCGACCATGCGATGCTGCGTATACAAAGAACGGGCGATCGTCAACGAACGCATCCATATGGCCATGGGCGGCTTTAAGGAAAACCCCAACGTGATTGAGGTTATCGACATTGCCTGTGATGAATGCCCCATGGGCGGCTATGAGGTGACCGAGTCCTGCCGCGGCTGCCTGGCTCACCGCTGTGAAGATGTGTGCCCCCGTGATGCGATCACTTTTGATGAGCACCAGCGGGCTCATATTGATAAGGAAAAATGCGTCAACTGCGGCCGCTGCGCCAAGGCGTGTCCGTACAGCGCCATCATCAATAAGCGCCGCCCCTGCGAAATCGCCTGTAAGGTGGATGCGATTTCCACCAGCGCAGAGTCCAAAGCCGCGCAGATTGACAACAGCAAGTGCATTTCCTGCGGAGCCTGCGTTTATATGTGCCCTTGGGGTGCCATTGTGGATAAATCCTTTATCACCGATGTGGTAAAAATGCTGAAAGAAAGCGAAAACAACCAGAAATATAAAGTTTACGCCGTGGTGGCGCCATCCATTTCCGGTCAGTTTTCTTACGCAAAGCTGGGACAGGTTATTACCGCGATCAAAAAGCTGGGCTTCCACAGCGTGGTGGAGGTTGCGCTGGGTGCAGATATGGTTGCTTACTCCGAGGCGGCGGAACTGGCGGAAAAAGGGTTTTTGACCAGCTCCTGTTGTCCGGCCTTTGTAGATTATATCCACAAAAAATTCTCGCAGATGGTGGAGCATATATCCCACAACCTTTCGCCGATGGGAGCCATTGGCCAGTATATCAAGGGCATTGATCCTACGGCGAAAATTGTGTTTATTGGACCGTGTACGGCCAAAAAGATGGAATTTCAAAAAGAAAGCGTTTCGCCGTATATTGATAGCGTGTTGACCTTTGAAGAATTGCAGGCACTGTTCGACAGCCGGGATATGGAAATTTCCGAACTGGAAGAAAATGTGCTGGATAACGCTTCTTATTACGGACGTATTTTTGCCCGGTCTGGCGGATTGTCTGATGCGGTGGCGCAGGCGCTGAAGGAACAGAATCTGGATTTTGAAGCCAAAACCGTAGCCTGCGACGGAATCGAGGCCTGCCGGATGGCATTGCTGAAAGCTTCCAAAAATGTTCTGCCCGAGAATTTTATCGAGGGGATGGCCTGTGTTGGCGGCTGTATCGGCGGCGCCGGCTGTTTGACCCACGAAGAGAAAAATAAAGCCGAGGTGGACAAATACGGCCGGGAAGCCTATGAAAAAACGATTCGTGATGCTATTGGCGTGCTGAAATGATGTAAAAAGCGGATAAAAGAAAAAGCTCGCGCTTTTGGGCGGTGCCCGTAAAACAGGAAAAAATTAAAAGTCCCGATTTTCGGGGAGAGTACGGCGTGACTTCGGTCACGCCGTTTCTCTTTGCATCAATAAGTTTAGCGGAATAAATCCTGCACCATCGTAGTAAATTTCGATTTTCTGCTGACGTTTGCCGGAAGACTTGTCCGGCGCACCTACATAGATGGCACTGACCATATCTCGCAGCGCATCAGGAGTCAGAGAATTCAGATCCTGATAGTGTTTTGCTTTCTGAATAAATTTCTCCAATCGCTCATTCTGACGCTCCTGTTCTTCGATATTCTTCTGAAGCTCTACAGCGTCCATTCTGAGCTTTTTCTGTTCCGCTTCATAGTTGCCACTCATCATAGAAAAACGCTCGTCGGACAATTTTCCTTTGGCATTGTCCTCATAAATCTTCACGAACAGTCTGTCCAACTCAGCAATACGTTTTTCAGCCTGTGTCAGCTGCTTTCTCCATGCCTGTATCTTTTCGTCACTTTCTATTTTTAGCTGTTCCTGCACAACCGCACGGAAGTGATCTTCATAGTGGAGAATATAGCTGATGACAGTTTCCATGTGCATCCACACCATACCTTCTACGATGATCGGCTCATTGACAACACGCTTTTTTGAGCCGACACCACAGGACTTCATTTTGCGGCTGACCAGCGTTCCAGTGTAAACAAGGTTTTTGAGGATGTTGTAGACCATCACGGTTTCCCAACCGATTTTCTCGCTCATGTTACTGAACTTCTTCTTGTCGGGATGCTTGCTCTTGAAGTATTGCCCCGGCGTCGGGATGCCGTCATCATTCAGGCTGCGGGCGATCTGAGAG
>CAKXHL010000018.1 GCA_934875375.1 uncultured bacterium | reverse complement strand
ATGGCAAACTCTCAGTACCCCTTTCAGGGGTCAACAAGTACTGACCCCTCCGGGGTTTGAGCAAACCACTAGTTTACTAGTGGTTTTAATTTTTCTGTTTTAGCTTAACGTATCCCAAATGAGTTTGATAACCAAAAGTCCCATTGCGGTGAGAAGAACCGGGCGGATAAATTTACCGCCAATTTTAATTGCCATTTTTGTTCCGATATAGTTGCCGAGAATGGAACAGATTGCCGCCGGAATACCCAGCAAAAATAAGACATTTCCATGGTAGATATAGGCGATTAACCCCCCGATATTGGAAGCGAGGTTTACCAATTTGGCATTGCCACTGGCGCGTATCAAAGAATAACCCAGCAAAGAGGTAAAGGCCATTACCATAAAAGTGCCGGTTCCAGGTCCGAAAAAGCCATCGTAACATCCAATGACCAGGCCGATGAAAGCACTGCGAAGATAAAGGCTTTTGCCGGTTTGTTCTGCCTTTTCTTCTTTTCCAATATTTCGGTTCAGAATCATGAAAATAGCAATGGCAGGCAGAAGAATCGTTGTGCAGTACTGTAATGTCTGCGCAGACAGCGCGACAACCAGTCGCGCTCCCAACCAGGAGCCGATCAAAGACATAGCTGCGCAGACAAAACCTGGTTTCCAATGGATAAATCCGCCACGTCCATAATTGAAGGTGGCGATTGCCGTACCAAAGCTGTTTCCGAATTTATTGGTACCATATGCCATATGAATAGGAACTCCTGCAAACATGTATGCCGGCAGCGTGATGATACCGCCTCCGCCTGCTACTGCATCCATAAATCCTCCTAAAAAGACTAAAGGACAGACAATTGCAAACGTTTGCCAGGTGAGTTCCATAAAATCTCCTCCTCGATTTTTGCAAAGGATAATGGATATTAACGATACGGCATGGGAAACAGTTTGACCAGCGTGTGTAAATATGCAAAAACCGTATCCATCTTACGCCAATTTTCTGCAAAAGTCAATGAAAAGCGGATATGCAAGTCTGAATTTCCAATGGTTGTCATACAATGAATGTGTGGAGGGTCATTTCATGAAACTTGGAAAGCAGTCTGTTTTTTATAATGCCTTTTTTTTATGTATGTCTTCGATAGGTCTGCAGCTGATTGGTTTTGTTTACCGCATCGGGCTCAGCCGTTTTGGCGGCGCTGAAGTAATGGGGATGTATCAGCTCATTATGCCGGCCTATTCGGTCATTATGTCTTTTACTATGTCAGGACTGACTTTAGCAGTATCACGCTTATGCGCCCAATATCAGGCTGCTGGAGACAGCGCAGGAGTAAGGGGAGTTGTTCGATTTTCGCAATTAGTATTTCTCTGTTTGTTCGCCTGTGCCGCGATTCCGGTCTGTTTGTTTCCGGATCTGATTGCCGGTGTTGTATTAGGTGAACCGAAAATCAAGGTGGCGCTGCTTTTATTGCTTCCATGTTTGTTTTTGACAGGATTTGAAAATATTTTCAAGTCTTGCTTTCATGGAATCAAATACATTTTGCCGCCTATCGTATCTGAATTGACAGAACAAATCGTTCGGACAATTGCAGGGTTGGGGCTTTTACTTTTCCTTTGCCCCGAAGATCCTGGTGCCGCTACTGCTATGATTGTCCTGGGCATGGTGATCAGCGAGGTGTTCAGTGTCGTAATCCTTACCTCCTTTTATAAAAAGACGGGTAGACGTATTCTGCCGAAAAGGGAGGGGCATCTCAAAATACCAAAGGGCATGTTCCGAAGAGTTGCAGCTATTGCAGTTCCGGTTTCTTCTGCTGGCCTGCTTAATAATTTTCTTTCCAGTGCAACAACGATTCTGATTCCTAACCGATTGATGGCAGCCGGTGTTTCTGCACAGGAGGCTATGTCCAGTTTTGGAGTCATGGTGGGTATGACCATGCCTCTTTTAATGCTGCCAACAGCTTTTATTCATCCACTGAACACGGTTTTACTTCCTCGCTTTTCCCAATACAGCGCAAAAAATAATGAAGCACAAACCAGACGAAAAGCGGGAAAAGCCATACAGATTACCAGCATATTGATCTCTGTCTCACTCTCTATTATGCTTCCTCTGGGAAATGAACTGGCGCAGCTGATTTATCATCAGTCTTCGGCGGGAGAGCATATTTTTGCCCTGTCCGTGGCCACCTTCTTTACCTTTTATCACATCACAACGGGGAGCATTTTAAACGGAATCGGAATGCAGAAGCAAGCTTCAGCAAGTATTGTGGTTACTGGTGTCAGTGAAATTTTATTTACTTGGCTGACCGTAGGCAGCATGGGAATTGGTGGTTATGCTCTGGCTTGCGTAGGAAGCGAGCTAGTTGGAGTGGCAATGAATTTTTATTGGGTGATCCGGTCGGTAAAAATCAAAATACAATGGAAAAATTGGTTCCTCACTCCCTTCCTGTCCGGAGCGGCTGCCGGCTGCTCCTCCTGGCTAATATTTTTTCGTTTGATACAGGCAGGCTGGTCTCAGATTCTATCTCTTTTTCTCAGCGTCTGTACTGCTTTGGGGATTTTTGTTCTCTGCCTGTCTTTTTTGGGAATCCACTTTTTCCGGTACTTCCGGACGCTTTTTGATGATTGAGTATGGGAATTTGCGTACCGGTGTGTTATAATTTCTCATAACGGAGTGCAAACTTTTTATCTTTCTAAAGATCTGCCGTTAGACGGATGTAAACTCGGAAAAGGTTATTGCATGCTATACGAAGAATCACTGGTCAAATTGGGAAGATGTGTAAACGGCTGGGAGGATTATTTTATGGCGGTTTGTCGTGATTGCCCCCGACGCTGCGGGGTGGAGCGTCCGGATTCTTTTCAAACAGCGGGGAAAATGGGAATTTGTTCTATGCCCTTTGCCCCGGTTGTCGCTCGGGCAGCGCTGCACTTTGGCGAGGAGCCCTGCATCAGCGGCAGTCGTGGGTCTGGAACCATATTTTTCAGCGGATGTTCTTTACGCTGTGTTTTTTGCCAGAATTACCGTATTAGTACAGAAAATTTTGGGCAGGAGGTCAGCGTTTTTCGGCTGCGGGAGATTTACGATGAACTGATTGCACAAGGCGCCCATAACATTAATCTTGTGAATCCAACTCATTTTGTGCGAGCGATTGCCCAGTCATTAAAAGAACTTTTGCCGGTGCCGGTGATTTATAACTGCGGTGGTTACGAATCTGTAGATTCTCTGCGGATGTTAGAAGGAAAGGTGCAGATTTATCTGCCGGACTTTAAATATGTTGACAATCAGCTGGCAATACGCTATTCAGGAACGGCAGATTATTTTGAACAAGCAGGCGCGGCAATTCGGGAAATGGTGCGGCAGACCGGGCCGTATCGATTGGATCAGGATGGCATGCTCTGTTCAGGCGTTTTGATTCGGCATTTGATTTTACCGGGGCAGATACAAAACAGCAAACAAGTAATTGATTGGATTTCAGATTGTTTTCCGGCAGGGACTGTTTTATTCAGTTTGATGAGTCAATACCTTCCTTGCGGGCGGGCAGCGGACTTTCCGGAAATCAACCGGAGATTATATCAGCAGGAATATGATGAGGTAGAAGAATACTTGTTTCAAAAGGGAATCGAAGATGGTTTTTTGCAAGAACTTTCTTCTGCAGATCATGTTTATATTCCCAATTTTGATTTGACCGGAGTGCTTTCCGGTACAAAAAATAAGCAGGATTTTCCCGGATAAACCGGAAGGCTGGAAATGAAAAAAGGACGCCGAGGCGTCCTTTTTTTTCACGAGACACAAAAAGATGGATTTTTCGGACAGTATATGCAGAGAACTTATTCGCTAATGACCAGTTGTCCGTCCACACAGTCCGCTTTCAGGACAGTTTCCGGTTTGGGGTCTTTCTCCAGAATATAGCGGGCCAGCAGCGTCTCCAATTTTTGCTGGATATAGCGCTTCAAAGGTCTGGCGCCATAAATAGGATCATAGCCTTCCTGTACGATCAATGATTTCGCCGCATCGGTGACGGCAAGGCCAAGCTCTTTTTCCGCAAGCCGCTTTTTCAGATCAACCAGCATTAACTCGACGATTTGGATTATTTCGTCTTTGGTCAGTGGTTTGTAAAATACGATTTCATCCAAACGGTTTAAAAATTCCGGCCGGAATGCAGATTTTAGCATCTGTTCCACCTGATTTTTTGCCTGTTCGGAGATTTGCCCCTGCTCATCAATCCCATCAAGAATAGCGGCAGATCCCAGATTAGAGGTGAGAATAATAATGGTGTTTTTAAAATCGACTGTCCGGCCTTGCGAATCAGTGATCCTCCCGTCATCCAACACTTGCAGCAGAATGTTGAATACATCCGGATGCGCCTTTTCTATTTCGTCAAACAGCACAACGGAATAGGGCTTCCGGCGTACCGCTTCCGTTAGCTGACCGCCTTCCTCATAGCCGACATATCCGGGAGGAGCGCCTACCAGACGGGAAACCGTATGCTTTTCCATGTATTCGGACATATCAATCCGCACCATACTGCGTTCATCATCGAACAATGCTTGGGCTACCGCTTTGGCCAGTTCTGTTTTTCCCACACCGGTAGGCCCTAAAAACAGGAAAGAGCCAATAGGACGGTCAGGATCCTGAATGCCCGCTCGGGAGCGCATAATTGCATCGGCGACTTTCCGAACGGCTTCATCCTGACCAATCACCCTTTGATGCAGCGTTTTGTCCAGATGCAGCAATTTTTCCCGTTCACCTTCCATAAGACGAGTCACTGGGATGCCGGTCCAGCGGCCTACGATGCGGGCAATTTCTTCTTCCGTAACCTTATCCCGAAGCAGTGTTGCCTCTTGAGTACCGCCTTTTTCTTCCAAGTTTGCCAGCTGCTTTTGCAGCTCGGGAAGTTTGCCATATTTTAATGCCGCAGCCTTATCCAGGTCATACTCCCGTTCTGCCAGTTCGATCTGGGACCCTACCTGCTCGATTTCTTCACGAAGCTTCTGCACCTGTCCGATCGATGCTTTTTCATTTTCCCAGCGAGCTTTCATTTCTTGGAACTGTTCCCGCATTTCCGTTAGTTCCTTTTGAATCTCCGCCAAATGTTCGGCGGACAAACGGCTGTTTTCTTTCTTCAATGCAGCTTCTTCAATTTCGTGCTGCATAATTTTTCGGGAGATTTCATCCAACTCAGCGGGCATAGAATCCATTTCGGTGCGGATGGTAGCACAAGCCTCATCTACCAGATCAATGGCTTTATCCGGTAAAAATCGATCAGTAATATAACGGTTGGAGAGAGTTGCAGCTGCAATCAGGGCCTGATCCTGGATTTTGACGCCATGAAACACCTCATAACGTTCCTTTAGCCCTCTGAGAATAGAAATCGTGTCTTCTACTGTCGGTTCATCTACCAGAACTGGCTGGAACCGACGTTCCAACGCAGCATCTTTTTCAATGTATTGGCGATATTCATTTAATGTAGTTGCGCCAATACAGTGCAGCTCGCCTCTGGCTAACATTGGCTTCAGCAGGTTTCCAGCATCGGTGGAACCTTCGGTTTTGCCGGCTCCCACAATGGTATGCAGCTCATCAATAAACAAAAGGATTTGCCCTTCGCTTTTTTTTATTTCGCCCAGTACCGCTTTGAGCCGTTCTTCAAATTCGCCACGATATTTGGCGCCGGCAATCAGCGCGCCCATATCCAGCGAAAAGATGGTTTTATCCCGCAGTCCTGCCGGCACATCCCCTCGAACAATCCGCTGTGCCAGACCTTCTGCAATAGCGGTTTTACCGACCCCAGGCTCACCGATCAGCACCGGGTTGTTCTTGCTTTTTCGAGACAGAATACGGATGACATTTCTGATTTCCGTATCCCGCCCGATTACGGGGTCCAGTTTTTGCTTGCGCGCCTGTTCTACAAGATCTGTTCCGTATTTTTTCAGTGCGTCGTAGGTTCCTTCCGGGCTGTCAGTGGTTACACGGGTATTGCCACGCACCGACATCAAAGCCGAAAGAAACGCATTTTTATCTATGCGGCACTGCTCCATCACTTTTTTGACCGCTGCATCCGGGTGTTCCAACAATCCCCAGAACAGATGCTCGACTGAAATATAATCGTCTTTCATGGAATCCGCTTTCTTTTCGGCAGCGGTCATCGCACGGTCAAGATTTTGAGAAATATAGATTTTATCTGCTTCCCGCCCGGGACCGGATACACCCGGAAGCTTTTTCGCTTCTGCCTCGGCTGCAGACAGAACCTGCTGAGGAGTCAGATCCATTTTGATAAGCAGCTGGGGGATTAAACCCTCCTGATCTTGTACCAGCGCCCATAGTAAATGAATCTGTTCAATCTGCATGTTTTCCAATTCACGGGAATAGTTTTGTGCGGCCTCTACCGCTTCCAGAGATTTTTTCGTTAATCTTTGCACATTCATACTTTTTCCCTCCTATTATAAAAGTATTTTTTCCTTTTGAAGCGCTTTTTGATATCGCAGGCTGATTTGATCGATTCCCACCTTCCAATTTTGCTCATCCAGCTCAAAAAAGGCTTTTAATGCACAGTCAAAATTCTGGATGTAAGAACTGATGCTTTCTCCAAGCTGCGCATTGGTGCAACTTTCTTCCGGCCAGAAAAAAGTACGGCAGTACCGTCCGTTTTCAATTCGGCAGGAAACCCCCGCAGGGTAAACAGCGGACAAGTAGCGGTTTTCTAATTTTTCCCATAATCGAAAGAAATGATCCAGCATGCGTAAAAGGCCAGCATTCTGTGTGCGTGCGGAAACGCGTAGTTCCCCTAATATTTTGGGGTCGTTGCGGAAAAGCTCTACACTGTAACGTACCGTTGGTTTATATTTGTAGGCCAGTGCGGTACGGACAGAAAGTATGGCATCCGAAGGCTGAAACTGAATTTGAAAAGCATTCTGTTGTACCATCAACGCCTCGATCTGCTCAAAAATATCGTGCATACGTTGTTCCGGTGTTTTAACAGATAGGTGTTCAGCTAAAATTTGGTTAACCATGTTCGAACGACTGGTGTTTTGTGCATATGCCAACTGATCTACTGCCCGAATGATATCATCCATCAGCAGTAAACTGTATATACTCCGATTCATATCGCCCCTCCTTCTTTTACTATTATATCTGAATATAATAATTTGTCAATATAATTATTAATTTTAAATACTATTTTTTGAAAATGAAACGAATGCGGTTGGGTAAACTATTTCTATAGAGGTGATTTTGTGAAAAAAATGAGGACGTACGGAACGGGTATTTTAATTGGATTGCTGAATGGTCTGTTTGGTGCTGGGGGAGGTATCGTAGCGGTAACGGCGTTTGAGAAAATGGGAATGCCAGATAAATCGTCGCACGCCACTGCCGTAGCGGTAATGATCTTTTTGTCAGCAGTCAGCGGATTTTTGTATTGGTATAATGGATATGTATCTTTTGCTGATGTTCTCCCTTACCTGCCGGGAGGAATTGCAGGTTCTGTTTTCGGCGGTTGGTTGCTGCCGAAAATACCAGATTTCTGGCTGAAGAAAGTTTTTTCTCTTTTTATTTTGTATGCTGCTGTTCGATTATTTTTGAAATAAGGAGGAGGGCATTGGCATATTGCCCTTATTTTGATCTATGAATTGGCTTCTTTCCTCGATTATTGCATTTGCTTCTGCTGCCATTGCATCCATGGGGATTGGCGGCGGTGCGGTTCTGCTGTTATTTTTGACAGTTTTTTCTGATATCCCACTGGCTACGGCACAGGGAATCAATCTTCTCTTTTTTCTGCCAATAGGAGCGGTAGCATTGCTGTTCCATCAAAAGTCAGGCCTTTTGCAGATAAAAAAAGGGGTTGTCTGCGGGCTATGGGGCTTGCCTGGCGTTTTTCTCGGTGTATGGGTTGCATCTCGGATGGAATCTTTTGTCCTTTCCAAGCTGTTTGCAATTTTTCTATTTTATCTTGGGCTTAAAACATTCTTTTCTAAGAATACAAAAAAGCCCCGGAAGAAAAGAGATGCTCCTTCCGAGGATACTGTATGAGAATGATGTTGTATTTTGGTTTTGGGGAGGATTTATGTCCGCAGGATTTTGTCCATGGGTTTTCCTTTGACCAACTCGTCGATTAGCTTGTCGAGATACCGAATTTCCCGCATCAAAGGTTCCTCGATATTTTCGATTCGCACTCCACAAACAGTAACTTTTATTTTATTTCGGTTTTCATTCATCTGCGGAGCGCTTTGAAAAAACGCCTCGTAGTGAACGTTTTGATCTCATTGGAGATCCAGTTCCTGTTGGCTGTATCCGGTGAGCCAGTGAATGATTTCATCTACCTCATCTTTTGTGCGGTCTTTACAGACGCCTTTATGGATAAGGAGAGGGTAGACTTTAGAGAAGGGCATTTGATATCCGTTCTCTTTCTACATCATTCATCGCTCCTTGCAGTTCCTATTTTTCGTCCGGATGGTTTTGCCGATAGGAAAGATAGCTTTCCAAAATAATAGAGGCAGCAACCTCATCTACCATGTCTTTGCGTTTTTTTCCCCTGACGTTGGTTTCATTCAGGTACTGATGGGCGGTGACGGTGGTGCCGCGTTCGTCCCAAAGGATAACGGGAACATTGACTTTTTCCTGAAGCTTTTGAGCAAACAAAGCGCATTTTTGCGCCCGCTCACCGGCACTGCCGTCCATATTGACCGGATGACCTACTACGATTTTGCCGATTTGATATTCCTGTGCCGCATAAGCGACCTGTTCAATTGTTCGGTCAAAGTCGTATTCGTGGATAACACCCAGAGGAGATGCTAAAAATTCCGTTCGGTCACAGGCGGCCAGCCCAGTGCGGGCATCACCGTAATCCACTGCCATGATTTTCATATTGATACCTCCTGTTTTACTTTTGGCTCCAGATGGGACAGATCATCATAATAGTCTACCCGGATACTGCCTTTATCATAAATTACCCGGCTTACTGCTGTGTTTTGGGAGAGGGGAATTTCCCCAATCCGCTCTAGAGAAATTCCCAGTGCATGGCATAGATAGCAGCGTAGTGCGCATCCGTGGGAAACCACTGCAATGATTTTTCCGTCGTTTTGAGCGGCAATGCGGTCAATTGTGCTGCTCAGGCGATGGTGTACCTGCACAATGCTTTCGCCGTTGGGCGCACAAAAATGTGCTTCGTCTTCACACCAGAGGCGCCACTGATCTGGAAACAGCACAGGCAAATCGGAAAAATGTTTCATTTCCCATTCTCCGGCGAAAATTTCACACAATCCTTCCTCTGTTTGGACCGGTAGATGGTGATAGTGATTGACAGCTTCGGCCGTTTGCATTGCTCGTTGAAGAGGGCTGGAATAAATAGCGTCCAACGGAATTTCCCGAAAGCGTTCCGCCAGCTGTGGCAATTGCGCCATCCCTTCTGATGACAATCCTAAGTTAGAACGTCCTTGGAAAATCCGTTCTGTATTTCCGACGGATTTTGCGTGCCGGACCAAATAAACCGTGGTCATTCTCATTTTCCTCCGTTCCACGTTCAAAAACTTCTTTTGCACTGCTTCGGGATCAATATGCGCAAAAAAACAAGCCGTTCCCCGGGAAAGGGGAGCGGCTTTCGAAAACTATTTCGTACCGAAAATCCTGTCGCCGGCGTCGCCCAAGCCGGGAACGATGTACTTATGCTCATTGAGCTTTTCGTCCACCGCGCCGATATAAATCTGTACGTCAGGATGAGCTTCCTGCAAAGCGGCAAGACCTTCAGGCGCTGCAATAATGCACATAAAGCGCACGCTTTTGGCGCCTTTGTTTTTGATCTGCGAGATAGCGTCGATGGCGGAACCTCCGGTGGCTAACATCGGATCCAGAACAATAACATCCCGTTCTCCAATATCAGAAGGCAGTTTGCAGTAGTATTCCACCGGCATATGAGTTTCAGGATCGCGGTACATGCCGATGTGACCGATTTTTGCGGCAGGAACCATGCGCATCACACCGTCCACCATGCCCAATCCAGCCCGCAAAATTGGAACAAAAGCCAGCTTTCTGCCGGAAATAACCTTGGTTTTGGCTACCGCCACAGGAGTCTCAATCTCCACTTCCTTCAAGGGAAGGTCGCGGGTTGCCTCATAGCACATGAGCATCCCGATTTCGCCCACCAGTTCACGAAATTCCTTGGTGCCGGTGTTTTTATCCCGCATAATCGTCAGTTTGTGCTGAATCAGCGGATGATCCATAATGACCGGTTTTAACATAATTCATTTCTCCATTTCCGCCCCAACGGCATTTTTGATAATACATTCCCAAAAGCCGGAATCGTCCTATTTCTCCTCCAGCTTCATCAACTGTTCCACCCGTCTTGCATGACGGCCGCCCTCAAATGGCGTATTCAAAAAGATGTCCACCAGTTCCAGAGCAAGACCCGGGCCAATGGTGCGCCCACCCATGCAGATGACGTTTGCATCATTGTGCAGACGTGTATATTTGGCGCTGAAATAATCTGAGCATAGCGCTGCGCGGATTCCCTTGATTTTATTGGCCGCCATAGAAATACCAATGCCGGTGCCACAGCAGAGGATGCCTTTGTCGCACTTGCCGCTGGTAATTGCTGCACAGGTTTTTTCTGCAATCAGCGGATAGTCCACGCTATCTGTATTGTAAGTGCCGAAATCCTCGTAAGGAATCTTATTTTCGTCCAGATGTTTTTTGATTTCTTCTTTCAGCGCAAAACCGCCGTGATCACTGCCGATAGCAATCATCTGTTCCATTCCTTTCTATCGCATCACCAAATCAAATTTTTTTCTGTTTTTGCAAAAGCTCCCGCTGTGCTTGGGGAAGCCGCAAATATTGCGGAACCAGTTGTGCCGGATCCATGCCCAATCCCCGACGCGGCAATGCCGCCATGCACACAGCAGAAGCCCGCTGAAACCGGAGATGCTCCGGTGCCAGCAGAACTTTGTCGCTTTCCCAACTATTATAGCATAATTGTGCGCCGTCTCCAACTAAAATCAGCGGCAAATCAGAAGAAATCTCGCTTAATTGTTCCCACAGCTGTTCGATGGACAGCGCTGCATCTCCGGTCAGCCGCTGCACGGACTCTCTGCCTACCAGGAAAGTAGCAGTATATACCTGCTGACAGCGTGCGTCCATGGCAGCTACCGCAATACATTCCTGACCGATCAGAAGGTAGGCCAGCGCCTCCAGCGTTGATACAGAAACGCAACGTTTATTTGTGCCGAACGCCATCCCTTTTATCGCAGAAATGCCAATGCGAAGTCCGGTAAAAGATCCGGGACCGGTAGAAACGGCAAATTCATCTACCTGCGAAATATCCTTTCCGCAAGCGCTTAGCAGGTTTTGCGTCATAGGTAAAATCGTTTGACTGTGTGTGAGCTTTACATTTACAAAGCTTTCTCCAATGATCCGCCCATCCTCCCACAGCGCAACTGAAGCCGCAACGGCGGAGGTATCCATTCCCAGCAAGATCAAAACCGGCTTCCTCCTTCCACCGTGATTCGGCGCTTTTCTTCTTCCAAACGCTCAAAGGTCACCCGAATGGTATTTTCAGGCAATGCCCGCTGGATGTTTTCACTCCATTCGATGGCCAAGATCGCACCGGTTTCCAGATAATCAAAAAATCCGGTAGAGTATAAGTCATCGAAAGAAGCAACCCGGTACATATCAAAATGGTATAGCTTTGGTGTGCTGCGGTATTCGTGCACAAGAGCAAAGGTCGGGCTGGAAACCTCGTCTGATGATCCTAGGCCACGCGCCAATCCACGGACGAAAGTGGTTTTTCCCATACCCAGTCCGCCGAAGAAAGCCAGCACGTCATTCCCTTTTAATTTACCAGCCAGTTCCTGGGCAAATTTTTCTGTCTCCGCCGCGCTGTTTGTGATGATTGATTGCATAAATAAACTTCTTCCTTGTTAGAATAAGCCTTTGATATGACCTTGGCTGTCGACGTCGATCTGGCAGGCCGCAGGGGCTTTTGGCAGACCGGGCATTGTCATAATATCCCCAGACATGACAACGATAAAGCCGGCTCCGGCAGACAGTTTTATATCCCGTACATTAACGGTAAATCCGGTAGGACGGCCAAGCTTAGCCGGGTCGTCGGATAAAGAATATTGGGTTTTGGCCACGCAGATCGGAAGGTCCGCTTTGCCAAGCGCTTCAATGTCTCGGATGGCTTTTTCCGCTTTAGGCGCATAAGCAACATCTTCACCGCCGTAAATTTCAGTGACAATCGTCTTAATTTTTTCTTTGATCGGCGCTTTTTCATCATAGAGCAGTCGGAACGCAGAGGGCTGTGCGCAGGCCTTGACGACTTTCTGAGCTAGGTCGATTGCGCCATCGCCGCCTTTGGCAAATACTTCGGACAGGGAATACTCCACCCCGAGGCGCTGACAGCATTCGGCCAGCACTTTAATTTCCTGGTCTGTATCAGTCAAAAACCGGTTGATAGCTACTACCACCGGCACGCCGTATTTACGCATGTTTTCCACGTGCGCTTCCAGGTTTACCAGCCCTTTTTTCAGTGCATCCACATTTTCTGCAGCAACCTCCGTTTTGGGTACACCGCCATTGTATTTCAGTGCGCGCAGCGTTGCTACGATTACAATAGCAGACGGAGCCAGACCGGCATAACGGCATTTGATGTCCAGGAATTTTTCTGCTCCCAAGTCGGAACCGAATCCGGCCTCGGTGATGCAGTAATCCGCCATCTTCAGCGCCAGTTTTGTTGCACGCACCGAGTTGCAGCCATGCGCAATATTCGCAAACGGGCCGCCATGCATCAGCGCAGGGGTATTTTCCAACGTCTGTACCAGATTGGGCTTCAGCGCATCTTTTAGCAGGGCCGCCATTGCACCGTGGACTTTCAGATCCCGGGCATAAACCGGTTGGTTGTCATAGGTATAGGCGATTAAAATAGATCCTAGGCGCTCTTTCAGATCGTCCAGATCTGCTGCCAAGCACAAAATAGCCATTACCTCACTGGCGACAGTGATTTGAAAACCGTCTTCACGGGGGACACCGTTAATTTTTCCGCCCAGTCCTACATTGACAAAGCGCAATGCCCGGTCATTCATATCCAGGCAGCGTTTGAACAGAATCCGCCTTTGATCGATGCCAAGCAGATTGCCCTGCTGCAGATGGTTGTCGATCATGGCGCACAGCAAATTGTTCGCCGCAGTAATGGCATGCATATCTCCGGTAAAATGCAGGTTGATATCTTCCATCGGTACAACTTGGGAATAGCCGCCGCCAGCTGCTCCGCCTTTGATGCCGAACACGGGTCCCAAAGAAGGCTCACGCAAGGCAATGACTGCATTTTCGCCGATTTTTGCCATTGCCTGTCCGAGACCAACTGATGTAGTGGTTTTGCCTTCTCCGGCAGGAGTGGGGTTGATAGCGGTGACCAGTACGAGTTTTCCGTCCGGCTTATTCCGCAAACGGGCAAAAATATCTTCCGAAAGCTTTGCTTTATACCGGCCGTACGGCTCCAGCTCTTCCGGAAGGATGTCCAATTTTTCCGCAATTTCGGTGATCGGAAGCATTTTTGCGCTCTGCGCAATTTCAATATCGCTTAACATATTTCCTCACCTTTCTCTTTTTGTATTCCTAAGAGGCACTCTAAAAAAGAAGCTTTTTTGAGAGATTCATAAAAATATTACGGAATCTCTATACGCACCAACA
Source organism: uncultured bacterium (assembly GCA_934875375.1). Taxonomy (GTDB): domain Bacteria; phylum Bacillota; class Clostridia; order Oscillospirales; family Ruminococcaceae; genus UBA3818. The sequence goes on along the minus strand of CAKXHL010000018.1, from coordinate 34,579 downwards.
TCAGGAATCTTTATTTTCCGCTTACGCTGTAAATTTATTATAACACATTCTCACGAAAGACTTCAATTCTTTTTCTGATTCCATTGGTTTCAGATAAAACTTGTGATATACTAATGGCGTCCACAGGACTTTCCCTGTTTTTTGCAATAAATCTGCGCTTTTAGGCGTTTAATTGGTATTTTGAAACTTTTTTCATTCAAAAAGGGGCGGAAAAGTGAAAAAAATTTGGCACGGCTTGGTCCGTTATTGGAAAGAAACAGATAAAATCCTTTTATTTTTATGTTTGGTTTGTTCGGTTTACAGCATCGTTTTAATGTGCGGTATTCATCATTCTGACATGGCTACCGCCCGCGCGGTTAAAATGCAGATCGTCACCTCAGCGATGGGGCTGGTTGCCGCGGTGGTCATCTCCAGTTTTGATTACCATTTTTTATCGAAATTGTGGAAACTGTATTACCCGGTTTGCATTGGGCTTGTCATGTTGACTTACTTTTTTGGTGAACAGCGGGTGGAATCGGTTGACGATCAGGCGTGGCTTCCGATCCCTTTTTTGGGGATTAGTTTTCAACCGTCTGAATTGTTGAAAATTGCTTTTATCCTGACCTTTGCACTGCATTTGGAAAAGGTTGGGGATGATATCAAAAATATTAAGAATTTGCTTTTGCTCTGCCTGCACGGTGCGTTTCCAGTGCTTCTGGTTCATTTTCAAGGGGATGACGGTACGGCGCTGATTTTTCTTTTGATCTTTTTATCCATGCTTTTTTCCGCCGGTATTCAGTGGCGATATATTGCGATTGCAGGCGCTGCGTTGGTCATAGCAGCCCCGTTGGCTTGGCTGTATTTAATGAGCAACGACCAAAAACTGCGTGTTTTGGCGCTGTTTATTCCGGATTTAGACACAAATGGAATTTTATACCAACAATATAATGCTAAAATTGCCATTGGGTCTGGCGGCGGATTTGGAGAGGGGCTATTTATTGGGGAACATGTTTACGTACCGGAAATTCATAACGATTTTATTTTTTCTTTTGTCGGGCAGTCTTTAGGTTTTGTAGGCTGCATGTCTGTTATTCTGCTTCTGTTTTTTATCTGCACGCGTCTGTTGGTGTTTTCCCGTCGGTCTAACGATTTGTTGGGCGGGTATATCTGTATTGGCGTTTTTGCGACGATTGCATTTCAAAGCATCGTCAATATAGGAATGAATTTGAGTATACTGCCGGTTATTGGTGTTACACTACCCTTTTTTAGCTATGGAGGTACTTCGGTGACCACCCTTTATATGGGAATTGGTCTTGCTTTAAGCGTTTATATCCATAATAAGGATCATTTGTTTTTGGATGATTAGGCTTATTGTATATTCCAGCTTTTTCGTTGTAAAATACGGATACAATCCTCTGAGGAGGCTTTTTATGAATCCGATAAAGCAATATTGAAAAAGGTACCGAATATGGATGGGGCCTATGTGGAAATTCCTTTTGACGTTCGAAAAGAATTCGGCAAAGGGCGGGTCAAAGTGAGCGCGACTTTTGATGGTATATCTTATGAAGGAAGCCTGGTCCGAATGGGAATGCCCTGCCACATCATCGGAGTGAGAAAGAACATTCGGGCAGCCCTGCGAAAAAAAACTGGTGATCCAATTCTGGTTATGCTGCAGGAACGGATTTAACAAGCCTGTCATAAATGCTAAAAAGGGAGGTGGTCTTTAAGATCGCCTCCCTTTTTGAAAAAAGTTGGAAGAATGTGGGGTTTATGCTATAATGACCTCACAGTATAATCGGATAGCAGGATCAATAGCAGCGGTTTTTCAAGACCGATTGTTACAAATCAGATCTCAAAATTGCGTTGTTGCCGGGCAGGGTATCCGGTATTTTGAAAGACTGCAAGAGGTGAATTGCGTTGTCGGAAAATATTTTTTGTGCGGCACAGGGAATTCGTATTTCGGATCTAAGAGGAGTACATTGTGCTTATGAAGTTTTGAAAAATGAAAGCGGATGGATATTCACGGTCGTGCTGGATGCGCCACGGATACCGGCGTTTCTGCAAGACTACTGTTGCCTTTTACCAGAACCGGGATATTTTACCCTGGAATTACCGGTAGAAGGGGAAGACGCTTACGACATTTATTATGTAGATGGATGCACCCGCCCGGTTTTACAGGCAATCGTCAGCCGGTATGGAAACCTTCTGTCGGAGGATGGAGATGTCCGTTTTGGATTTTCTTCACACGAATCAGAGGAACAGGTGTATGTGGGGGATTTAAAAACCGTTCAGGTTTATACAGCCTCTCCGCAGACAGTGCAAAAACTTCTGGAGAAATATGAGATCCCGGAAGAGCCTGGATGCTTAAAGCTGTGGGATATCCTTTCTGATGAAAACCCGTGTGAATTGATTCATGTAGAGGTGGAAGAGGAAAATATTTTCGATTTGCCGGAACTTTTGTCCGAGGCAGGTATCTATTTTTCTGGCCGCAGGGAAGATTGATTTGACTTATTGCAGCCGGATGGAATATTTTTCTGCGGATAGAATCCGTTAAAATGGCAATTCCCCATATTTTTATTTACACCGACCGTTCGTTTACATGTTTTTGATTGGATGGAATGAATTGAAAAATTTTCAAGAAGCGGCAAGAAAAATAAATCCGGACAGCGGCTATCCTTTCACGGCCTGCGCCAGCTGAGTTCCGGTATAATAGTGAAGCAGGATTTCTTCGTATCCGCTTCCTTGGCGCGCCATGTAGTCTGCACCATATTGGCTGAGCCCAACGCCATGTCCATAGCCTTTGGTCGTAAATAAAAAGGAGTTGGTTTGTGCCGTGATGGTAAAGTTGGTAGAGCGAAGTCCCAGTAAGGTGCGAAGATCTTTTCCACTGATTTGCAGATTTCCTGCCTGTAATGTAAGAACATATCCGGAAGGAGAGCGGGATATAATTTGAAACCAGCTGCGGGTGTCGCCGGACAGTGTCAAATCGGGATATGCTTCGGTTAAAATTCCTTTTATCTGCTCTGATGCAAAGGTAACGGAAGTTTCGAATTGGTCTGCCAGCGTGTCGCCGACGCTGTCCACCGGTATCAGATAAGGAACGGTACCGTTCCATACATTCGAAGCAAATTCGGTTGCACCTGCGCTCATAGAATGATATGCAGCGAGAATTGGCTCCTCTTGGTAAACTAAAACAGTAGATGCAACTTCGTCAACTGCATTTTTAATTTTTTCCCAATACGTTTCGCCCAGATCAGGATAACGTTCCAACATTTGTTCCCGTGTTACGTATCCCTCCCAGTTGGAGGGATCTGCGGAAAAATCAGCGCCGCCTAGATCTTGCGAAGGATGTTCCTGACAATATAGCGCATAGGTATGAGATGCCACAGCTTGTGCCTTCATCGCTTCCAGGTGAAACCCGGGGGGGAGTTCCGCAGCCACAGCACCGTACAAATAGTCCAGAACAGCAACTTTTTCTACTTGACCGGTACTGCGGTCTAAAATAGAAAAATATTCCGGCTGCGGTACCTGCAGAGCGGCCAGTGTGTTTTGGGTTGACTGTGATATGCTGCTGGGCAGGGATTGCAGGACTTCTTCTTGGCGAATGGGTTGGCTGACAGCGCTCGAAACGATTTTATCCACGGTTGTGTCTGACCTATTTTCGGTCTTGTCCGGGTTCAGTGCTGCCAAAGGTAAAAGAAAGACAATCAGAGAAAAAAGTGTGAAAAAAGAAAGAAGCGTTTTCATGGAAAATCCTCCTCTTGTCCAAATGTATGAACAAAAAGCAGAGAAAATACCTGGCAACAAGATAAAAAAGTGGCAACAGGATGAATCTGTTTTATGATGAAGGGTGGAAGCAGGAGAGGGAGACTTTTGCTGCTTCAGGAAGAGGCAAAGATAAAACGGGATTTTGGCAACGGAAAAGGGGGCCGAAAATGAAAAAAAAGCTTTTTTATTTATGTTATACGCCGGCGGTTTTGTCATTGGGGATTCTTTATTGTTTTTTATACCGTACCGGTGTCAGCAATCAAACGGGATTTTATGTGGGAGACAATTTTTTGCTGCCTGTTTTTTATTTATCGGGACTTTTCCTTTTGGCTGGGTTATATTTATGGTCTGTTCGGTCAGCCGCAAAAAGTGAGGGAACCAGTGCAGAAGGAAATTCTTTTTTGTGGGGCGTCAGCAGCATCTTGTGCGGTGTGTTGCTTTTGCTGCGCGCTTTGAATGAAGTGCGGCAATTGGTAGGGCCTTTTTGGGGGCAGGAATCGGTTCCTGTTAAAAATATCATTCTGCCGGGGTTAGATGGTATTTTGTCGTTGGCGGCGGCTTTGTCTTTTGTCGTATTGGGCATCCGTTTGTTGAATCAAAATTTACACCTTTATCGATATTCCCTCGGGCTGCTTTGGATTGTTTTTTGGAGTGCTTTTCGACTAGTAGTTCGGTTTGGCCAACTACCAATGGCCTTTCGGATGCCGCAGCGCCTACTGGAAGTTTTGTTGATGACGGCCCAATGCTTGTCCTTTTTAGAAGGAAGTCATATCTTATGCAATGTTATTGGGCAAAAAAACTATCGGCGGGCGCTTTTTTCCGGCCATGCTGCGACCGCAATCGGCTTAATTTGGTGTATCTGTCCGTTAATGGCAGGAGATTTATCGTTTTCTGATTTGTCGCAGATGCTGGACTATTCACTGGAATGGGGAATCATTCTATTTGTCAGTTCCTTTTCTTTTTTTATCACTCCCCCAAATTCAAAAACACAGTCCACGCTGTCATGAACAAAGGCTGGAGCAGATAACCAACCGCTGGTCCCCAAAAAGAAAATCTTATTAAAAAGTTCTTTCTTGCATTTTTTTGCAAGATATTGCAAAATAGGTTTAATGTCTATGGGGAAGGAAAGAAAGCATAATGAAGAAACAAGAATGGAAAAGCAGCTTGATGCTTCTGCTTACTGCGGCAGTGTGGGGCGTTGCATTTGTGGCACAGTCAGTGGGAATGGATTATATCGGGCCTTTTACCTTTAATTCCATTCGTTCATTGATTGGCGGTCTGGTGTTGATTCCGTGCATTTGGTTTTTAAATCGGGAAAAATCGGAGGCAGAAAAGAAGACGGAGCCCCAAAATAGAAAAAAACTGATCGTTGGCGGGATTTGCTGTGGTGTGGCACTGGCAGTGGCCAGTTCTTTGCAGCAGATGGGAATTCAATACACTTCTGTGGGAAAGGCGGGATTTATTACCGCTCTCTATATTGTGATTGTACCGCTGCTGGGATTACTGTTTAAAAAGCGGGTTTCTAGCTTGGTATGGATTGCAGTTGTCGTTGCGGTGGGGGGCATGTACCTGCTTTGCATTACAGAGGGCTTTTCTATTGGAAAAGGCGATTTGTTGGTGATGGCCTGCGCTTTTTGTTTTTCTGTTCACATCCTGATTATCGATTATTTTTCTCCCAAAGTAGATGGGGTAAAGATGTCCTGCATCCAGTTTTTGGTTTGCGGGCTTTTATGTGCTGTACCGATGTTTTTGATAGAACGCCCTTCTCTGTCACAGATTTGGTCGGCTTGGGTGCCATTGCTTTATGCGGGTGTTTTGAGCTGTGGAGTAGGGTATACGCTTCAAATTGTAGGACAACGACATATTGATCCAACAATTGCGTCTTTGATTTTGAGCTTGGAATCGGTCATTTCAGTACTGGCAGGCTGGGCTCTTTTAGGGCAAAAACTGACCCTGAGAGAATTAATCGGTTGTATTTTGGTTTTTTGTGCCATTATTTTGGCACAGCTGCCGCAAAAAACTGAAAAAGCACAGGAAGTGCCACAGCACTCATAGGAAACACATAGAAAATTGTCCCCATTAAAAAAACAGACAAAAAGGCTTTGGAATTTCCAAAGCCTTTTTATCATTTTATAATACAGGTTAAATGTCCGGTGGAATGGCATCGGATAAAATGACATACAGATTGGAGAAACGATCTCTGGTTAAAGAGATCGGGGCATCACAAAAAACTGCATCGCCGCTGGGCTTTATCATGGGAAGGGTTAACGCAGCAGTTGTCCCTTCCCCTTCTTTCGTTTGAAAGGCAAGCGTTCCATGATGCAGCTGCAAAAGAAAGCGACAGATAAAAAGGCCCAGCCCGTCGCCACAGGGCGCCCCTGTTTGCGGATCAAACGAATAAAACCGCTCAAAAGCACGTTTTAAAACCTGTGGTTTGATACCGGAGCCGTTATCGGTAATAGTAATGGTAACCTGCTTTTCCCAAACTGTCATTTTCAAAGTGATATGGCTGCTTTCCGGATTGGTAAACTTACAAGCATTGGAAATTAAGTTGCAGATAGCACATAACAGCAGATCGCCATCATACAAAGTAATAAAGGGGATACTGGGAACTTCATAAAAAAATTGGTAGCCTGCATTTTGTACAAGTTCTTTGGTATCCTTGCAAAGAACTTGTACGAAGCGGCACAAGTCTCCCGCTTGCATTTTTGGCTTTAGCTGGCCTGACTGGATCCGGTTATCCATTGAAAAATTGACAACAGTGCGAAGAATTCGATAGCAGTACCAGTTGATATTGCCAAGATATTTTTGCAGGGTTTCATCCTTTTGGTACTCAATTTGCAACAGGTTCAGAACAGAAAAAATTTGAGAAAGAGGCATTCTGAACTGATTATTGTAGACATTGGCAGGCTGATACATGCTTTCTTTCCATTCTGGAGAAGAAACGTTGGTATCCTGAAAAATATGAACGAGAACGCCTTGTAAAAGCCCCTCTTTGTCCGTTTGCGGTTGAAAAATAAAATGAACAGGAGGGCGGAAAAGAAGAGGATTAGCCAACGTAAAGGGCTTTCCCTGATGCAAACATGTCAATAGTCCATTTTGTTTTGCGCGGATAAGACAATCGTCCCAATTTAACTGACGAATCAGCGAATCCCCGCTTTTTGCAGCCTTGTTTTCCCACTGGATTTCCAGTGTGCGGTCCAAAATCAGAGTGGCAATAGGCGAATTGGCGTACATGGCAATGAAAGGCTTTGCCCAGCCGATTTGGTCATCCATAAAAGCCTCCTTTCGGCCGAAAAGCAGAGAATTCCTTACATGAAAAAATTCGACAGATTTCGACAAGAATTACCGTTATTATACCCAAATCCAAAATGATTGTAAAGATTGAAAGAGCAAGCGGCGGCAAAGTCTTTTTTTCTATTTTTTGTATATTTTTTTTGATTATCCTTTTCTTTTTAAAATCAGACTGGTTTTCTTTGAACCTTTTTTTGGATATAAAATGAAATTTTGAGAAGATAAAGATATGTAAAAAATGGATAAAATTTACTCTATTTAATATATTGTTTTATGGAATAAAGACAAATTAAAAAATTTTAGTTAAATATATCACAAATAGCTTGTGATTCTTTTCAATTTGGTATAAAATAAAACTACAATCTAAATATTAGGAGGTTGAACCCAATGGCAATTAAAGTTGGTATCAATGGTTTTGGCCGTATTGGCCGTCTGGTTTTCCGCGCAGGTCTTGACAACCCGAACATCGAGTTTGTCGGCATCAACGATCCTTTTATGACTCCTGATTACTGTGCATATATGCTCAAATATGACACCGTACATGGCCGTTACAACGGTGAAGTAAAAATTACCGAGAACTCCATCATCGTAGAAGGCAAAGAAGTTAAATTCTACGCAGAGAAAGATCCGGCTAATATTCCGTGGGCTGAGTGTGGCGCGGAGTACGTTGTAGATTCTACTGGCGTATTCACCACTACCGAAGCTTGCCAGGCGCATATCAAAGGCGGTGCGAAAAAGGTTGTTATCTCCGCTCCTGCCAAGGATAAAGAGACTCCCACTTTCGTAATGGGCGTAAACCACGACAAGTACACTAAGGATATGAACGTTGTTTCTAACGCTTCCTGCACCACTAACTGCTTGGCTCCGCTGGTCAAGGTTGTGCATGAGAAATTCGGCGTAAAAGAGGGTCTGATGACCACCGTTCATGCCACTACCGGTACTCAGAAAACCGTTGACGGTCCTTCCAAGAAAGACTGGAGAGGTGGACGTGCTGCTGCTGGCAACATCATTCCTTCTTCTACTGGTGCTGCAAAAGCTTGTGCTTTGGTTATCCCGGAGATGAAAGGCAAACTGACCGGTATGTCCATGCGTGTTCCCACCTTGGATGTTTCTGTTGTTGACCTGACCGTTAGCTTGGAGAAAGCTACGACTTATGAAGAAATCTGTGCTGCGCTGAAAGAGGCTTCTGAAGGCGAGCTGAAAGGTATTTTGGGTTACACTGATGAGATGGTTGTTTCTTCTGACTTCATCGGTGATCCTCATACCTCCATCTTTGATGAGAAAGCAGGCATCATGCTCAACGATCACTTTGTCAAACTGGTTTCTTGGTATGACAACGAGTGGGGTTATTCCAACAAAGTTCTCATGCTCATTGAGCACATGGCGAAAGTTGACCACGGCTGCTGCTGCTAGTTTTCGACTATTTGAAGACCGCAATCGAGAGGTTGCGGTCTTTTTTTATTTTCACATTTTCACTTTTGTTTGTAACCCAAGCACAAACAGGATAAAAAGGACAAACGATTTTATGATGTTTTAGCCTCATCCGAAACTTTAGACTTATTTGCTTTCCACGACTTTTTTCGTAAGAATTTTCAGACGGGCTGTGCTATACTGGTAACGATTTGCCGAAAGAAAGATTAAAAATCAAAAAGATGTAATAGATTTGTAAAAATAAATAAAAAAACACTATATTATTGTGATAAAATGACTATTTTGCACAATATTAATTGCAAAAAAAGGAAAGTGTGTTACAATAAAAATAACAGGAATGGGAGGTGGCGGCGATGGAAAAATGTTCGTCTAAAGATATCAGCGCAATAATGGATTTTTGCCACGGAAAGCACTATCATGCCTATCAGTTTTTGGGGGCTCATCCTAAAAAAAAGGATAAAGGAAAAGGTTTTTTCTTCCGGGTTTGGGCGCCTGCGGCAAAAGCGGTTTCCGTTGTGGGCGACTTCAATGAATGGAATCCTTCGGCGAATCCTTTGGAAAAATTGCCGGTTGGCGGGATTTGGGAAGGATTTATTCCCGGTCTAAAGCAATTCGATTTGTATAAATACGCGATTACTGGATCCAACGGGAATGTTGTCTTAAAGGCTGATCCTTATGGCTTTCACCATGAAACGGCGCCGGGAACAGCCTCTAAACTTTATGATATCGCTGGCTATCGCTGGCATGATACCGTTTGGATGAAGCACCGCAAAGAGCAAAATTCTTTTGCTGAGCCGATGAATATCTATGAAATGCACCTAGGTTCCTGGCGGCGATACCCGGATGGAAATTGTTTTTCTTATGAAAAAACAGCAGAGGAACTCATCCCATACTTAAAGCAAATGGGGTATACGCATGTGGAATTGATGCCGGTCACAGAATATCCGTACGATGGTTCCTGGGGATACCAGGTGACAGGCTATTTTGCTCCGACCTCCCGGTATGGTACGCCGGAACAATTCATGTGTTTTGTGGATTTGATGCATCAGGCGGGGATTGGAGTTATTATGGACTGGGTACCTGCTCATTTTCCCAAAGACGCCCATGGCCTTTACGAATTTGATGGTTCGTCCTGCTATGAATACAGCGATCCAAAGAAGCGGGAACATAAACAGTGGGGAACTCATGTTTTTGATTATGCCAAGCCGGAAGTACAGAGCTTTCTGATTTCTTCTGCTATGATCTGGGTACAGGAATTTCATATAGATGGAATCCGGGTAGATGCAGTGGCGTCGATGTTGTACTTGGATTACGGCAGAGAAGCGGGAGAATGGACACCGAATCATCAGGGTGGCCGGGAAAATTTGGAGGCGGTCGCTTTTTTGCAAAAACTCAATGCGGCCGTCATTTCAGAAAATCCCGGTGTACTCATGATTGCAGAGGAGTCCACTGCGTGGCCTTTGGTCACAAAACCGGCATTTCATGGCGGATTGGGCTTTCACTATAAATGGAACATGGGCTGGATGAATGATATTTTAGCCTATTTTTCCATGGATCCCATTTATCGCGCGTATAATCATGATAAGCTAACCTTCAGTATGTTTTATGCGTTTTCAGAAAATTTTGTGCTGCCGATCTCTCATGACGAAGTAGTGCATGGCAAATGTTCATTAATCAATAAAATGCCAGGGGACTATGAACTGAAATTTGCTGGCATCCGTGCTTTTTTGGGCTATATGATGGCACATCCAGGCAAGAAACTGCTGTTTATGGGCCAGGAGTTTGGCCAGTTTATTGAATGGAATGAAAAACAGGAGTTGGACTGGCTGCTGTTGGGATATGAAAAACATATGCAGCTACAGCAATACGTAAAAAAATTGAATCATTACTATTTGGAACATTCTCCGCTCTGGCAAATTGAGGATTCTTGGGAGGGCTTTCAGTGGCTTGTCCCCGATGATAACCAGCAAAATATTATTATTTTCCGCCGGATGGATGAAATGCAAAAAAGCATTATGGTTGTCTGTAATTTCTGCCCTGTGGCACGATATGATTATGTAGCAGGAGTGCCAGCTGCCGGGAGATACAAGGAAGTGTTTAATTCCGACGCGAAGGAGTTTGGCGGGAGCGGGCTTACAAATGGTACGGTACGCACGCGAAAAAAACCGTCCCATGGTTATGATCATTCTGTCAGCTTAACCATACCACCACTGTCTACGATGTATCTTGAGTTTACTCCGGCAGCTCCGCGAAAGCCCCGCCGAAAAGCAGAGGGGAAAAGCGAAGGCAAAAAAACCGGCAAAAAATGACGAACACGGGTTTTACTCCCGTTTTTAAGAAGGAGGGTTTCCCTTGAGGAAAAAAGAATGGATCGCAATGTTGCTGGCAGGAGGTCAAGGCAGCCGCCTTTATAGTTTGACCAAAAACCTTGCAAAACCGGCAGTGCCTTTCGGGGGAAAATACCGGATCATCGACTTCCCGCTGTCGAACTGTGTGAATTCTGGAATCGATACCGTTGGTGTTCTCACGCAGTACCAACCATTGGTGCTCAACGAATATATCGGAAGCGGCCAACCATGGGATTTGGATCGACAGGAAGGAGGCGTTTTCGTACTGCCGCCTTACCAGAAAAGCTCCGGGTCCGACTGGTATACGGGAACAGCCAATGCGATTTATCAAAATTTGCCGTTTATTGAACGATATAATCCGGAATATGTCTTGATCCTTTCCGGCGACCATATTTATAAGATGGATTATGAAAAAATGCTCAAATTTCATAAGGAAAAAGAGGCTGACTGTACCATAGCGGTACTGCAGGTCCCCATGGAAGAGGCGTCCCGTTTTGGCATTATGAACGCACAAGAAGATGGAAAGATTTATGAATTTGAGGAAAAACCCGCTCATCCCAAAAGCAATCTGGCATCTATGGGGATTTACATATTCACTTGGAAAAAACTGCGGGAGTATCTTGAACAAGATGCAAAAACGCCTGGCAGCGCAAATGATTTTGGGAAAAATATTATCCCCAGCATGCTTGCGGCAAACGAGCAAATGTACGCTTATGCCTTCGATGGGTATTGGAAAGATGTAGGCACCATTGACAGCTTGTGGGAGGCTAATATGGATTTGCTGGATCCCAAGGTGCCGCTGTCTTTGTATGATCCTGACTGGAAAATTTACGCCCGAAATCCGGCGCTGCCTCCCCACTATATTGCCCCTGGGGCACACGTGCAAAATTCAATGGTTACGGAAGGGTGCGTCATTGAAGGAACGGTAGATTTTTCTGTCATTTTTGCTGGCGTAACCATCGAAGAGGGGGCTGTTGTACGCGACAGTATTATTATGCCCGGAAGTGTGATCCAAAAAGGCGCAGTAGTCGATTATGCCATCGTCGCAGAGCAGACGATAATCGGAGAAAATGCGGTGGTCGGCGCTCGTCCGGAAGGGATGGAGGATATTTCCGGTTGGGGTGTAACAGTAATTGGCAGCGGCGTAGCCATTGGGGCAGGCGTGCATATTGCGCCAAAAGCCATGGTGGAAACGGACATTGCCGCTGAGGAGGTGCTGGTAAAATGATCAAACGCACTGCTATGGGAATTGTTTTTTCCAATATGCATGATAATCATTTGGGAAGTTTAACAAGGGAGAGAACCACCGGGTCGGTTCCGTTTGGAGGCAGATACCGTTTAGTGGATTTTGTCTTATCGAGTATGGTAAATTCCGGTGTCAGCGAGGTTGGCGTAATTGCAAAGTCCAATTATCAAACGTTGATGGATCACTTAGGTAGCGGCAGAGAATGGGATTTGGCGAGAAAACTGGGAGGATTAACGGTTTTGCCCCCTTACAGCAGTGGGGATAGCCAAGGTATTTATGCCGGCCGGCTGGATGCTCTGTCTGGTGTATCGGGATATATCCGCAATGGCCGTGCGGAATATGTTATTCTAGCTGATTGTGATTTGATTGCCAATCTGGATTTTCAGAGTATGATTGCATTCCATGAAGAAAAAGGGGCGGAGATCACATTGGCATACCGTCGAGAAAAAATCCGACGGGAGGGCAATGAGAATATTGTTGTTTTTGACGCGGAAGATGACGGCAGAGTGGGAAGAGTTTGGCTTTCTCCGCAGATGGAGGAAGAGCAAAATGTTTATTTGAATGTAGCGGTTATGAAACGGGAGTTATTGGAAAAAATTGTGGAGGAGGCGCGCAGCCGCAATAAACGCAGTTTTACCAAGGATATTTTGATAGAGCAAAGCGATTCCATGCGCATTTATGCTTATGAGATTGAAAAGTATGTCATGCGGATTAATAGCCTTCAGGATTATTTTGACGCCAGCATGGCACTTTTGCATCCGCAGGTGCGTCAAGAGCTTTTCCCTGCGGAACGGCCGGTTTTAACGCGGGTACGGGATCAAGTACCTGCAAAATACGGGCTAGGTGCCATTGTAAAAAATTCGCTGGTGGCGGATGGCTGCATTATCGAGGGAACTGTCGAAAATTCGATTATTTTCCGCGGCGCAAAGATTGGCCGCGGCGCTGTGATCCGCGACAGTATTATTATGGCGGGCGCGGTCATCGGAGCCGGTGCAAGGCTGGAATATGTAGTAGCCGACCGGGATGCGACGATTCGAGATACCAGAATGTTGGTAGGATATAAAACTTACCCGCTTTTCATTGAAAAAAAGAGTGTAATTTAAAAGAGTTTTGCTTGCAAGAACAGCATGGGACAGGAGGTTTAATTTATGAAAATTTTGTACGCCGCCAGTGAAGCGCTTCCCTTTGCGGCATCTGGAGGATTGGCGGATGTAGCTGGATCCCTGCCAAAAGCGATTCGCAATAAAATGCAGGCTTGCCGAGTAGTAATGCCGCTTTATAGTGATATAAAACCGGAATTGCGCGCAAAAATGAAATATGTAACCAATTTTACTGTTTACTTATCTTGGCGCAGTCTTTATTGCGGCGTGTTTGAGGCCAATCACAATGGCGTTGTCTACTATTTTTTGGATAATGAGTATTATTTCAAACGTCCCGGCTTGTATGGATATTATGACGATGGAGAACGATTTGCATTTTTCTCCAAAGCGATTCTGGAAATGCTGCATTATATTGACTATGCACCTGATATTATTCACTGCAATGACTGGCAGACGGCGCTGGTCCCGGTTTATTTGAACCTGTTTTACAGAGGGGAAAAGAAGTTCCGTGATCTTAAAACGGTACTGACCATTCACAACATTCAGTATCAGGGAAAATACGGGATGGAAATGGTTCAGGATGTGTTGGGGCTTCCACAAAGCGCCACCCCAATTGTCGAATACGACGGATGCGTCAACTATATGAAAGGCGGTATCGATCAATGTAATATGATCACGACCGTCAGCCAGACTTATGCACAGGAAATACTGGATCCCTGGTATTCTCACGGGCTGGATCGGATTTTAAAGGCACGGCAATTCAAACTGATGGGAATTCTCAATGGTATTGACGTAGAGGGATACAATCCCCAGACCGACTCGAATCTTGCGGCACCTTTTTCTTCGGATGATCCATCGGGCAAAGCGGAGGATAAGCGGGCTTTGCAGGAGGAAATGGGTTTGCCGAAGCAAGAGGACGTCATGCTTTTGGGAATTGTCAGCCGCTTAGCGGATCATAAGGGCCTTGACCTGGTTAAATATATCGGGGAAGAAATGTTTCAGGAAAATTTGCAGCTTGTTGTGCTGGGTTCCGGGGAGTATATGTTTGAATCGTTTTTTGAAGAGATGCAGCGGAAATATCCGGAGAAGGTCAGCTTTACAAAAGGCTTTATTCCTCCGCTTGCGCGAAGAATCTATGCGGGTGCCGATGCGTTTTTAATGCCCTCTAAAAGCGAGCCCTGCGGGTTGGCGCAGATGGTGGCGCTGCGGTATGGTACCATTCCAATCGTCCGCAGTACCGGCGGCCTGAAAGATTCGATTCAGGATTTAGGTGGAAACGATGGAAATGGCTTTACCTTCCAGTCGTATAATGCACATGATATGCTCGGCGCTGTAAAACGGGCTTTGGATTTATATGGAGAAAAAGAGGCATGGAAGAAGGCTGTCATTCATGCAATGGAATGTGATTTTAGCTGGAAGAAGTCTGCAAGTGAATATATTGCTATGTATCACAAAATATTAGAAGGATAGTGAAGTAAGGAAAAAAGAGGAAGACTTTTGTCTTCCTCTTTTTTTATCGTATACAAAAGAGCAGGTTAAAACAGCAAAAGACGAACTGCCAATGCACTCATAAAAAAACCTACGATATCTGCGGTAAGAGCAGATGGCAGAGTATGTCGGGTTTTTTGCACCCCTGTAGCACCGTAATATACTGCGATAGTGTAAAAAGTAGTTTCAGTCGATCCCTGCATTACACTGGCGACCCGTCCTACAAAACTATCGGGACCGTATTGCTGCAAAATATCCTGAAAGATAACCAGAGCTCCGCTACCGGAGATGGGACGAAGAATCGCCAGCGGGATAACTTCCTGAGGTAGATGAAGAAGATTTGCCACAGGACGCAATGAATAGGTTATCACATCCAGTGCGCCGGAGGCTTTAAACATACCTACTGCGGTAATCAAAGCAATCAAAGCAGGGAGAATCTGAACTGATGAGGTAAGCCCTTCCTTGGCGCCTTCCAAAAAGCAGTCGAAAACCGGAACTTTTTTGAAGATCCCATATCCTACAATGAGGACGATAACGGCGGGTAAAATGTAATGAGAAATTTGATTCATAGTATCCGCCTCCTTCAACGAAACCTGCTGGATAAAAATTTAGCGGTTAAGATACCGGCAAGAATAGATACCGACGATGCCAGCCAAACTGCTGGAAGAATTTCCATAGGCGCGGTGCTTCCATTGGAAAGACGCAGCGCAGCGGTAGTGGTAGGAATCAATTGAAGAGAGGCGGTATTTAAAACTACCAACATAGCCATTTCGTTTGAAGCAATCCCTTTTCGAGGAGAAATTTTTTCTAACTCTTTCATAGCAGAAATTCCCAAGGGAGTGGCTGCGTTGCCTAGTCCAAGCAAGTTTGCAGTTAAATTCATTACAATGGCTTTTGCCGCTTTTGAATCGACTGGAAGATGACGAAATAGCAATGTCATCACAGGACAGAACAGGCGGCTTAACTTTCCCGTAAGATCAGAGGCTTCTGCAATGCGCATAAGCCCGCTCCAAAGACACATTACGCCGGTCAGTTGGATAACCAGCGTAACTGCATTGGAACAGTCATTTACAGCGGAAATGGAAACCTGCTCCATACGACCGTTTAAAATGCCAAAAAGAAAAGATAAAACGAGCATACCTGTAAAAAGCCAGGACATCATACCAATTCCCCCTTTGTCCTATATGTATCGTGAGAGAAAACAAAATATGATTCCAAAAAAAATGATAGAAATCTGTTAGTTTTAACAAAGTAAACATGGTAAAATACATAAAAATAAAATAGAAATTATCAATATTTTGAGAAAAAAGCTAATTTTATTTGACAAATTTTGCGAAATTGTATATGATATTTCACAGAACTGTTTGAACAAAAATAAAATAAGGGGAAATACAGATGAAAGCGACAGGCATTGTGAGAAAAGTGGATGAGCTGGGCCGTGTTGTCCTGCCTATCGAATTGCGGAGAAATTTGGATATTAATGAAAAAGATGCATTGGAAATTTATGTAGATGAGGATAAAATTATCCTGAAAAAGTATGAACCTGCGTGTATTTTTTGCAATCAATCGGTAGATACAGTGGTTTACAAAGGAAAGAATATCTGTGCGAATTGTTTGGCAGAACTGAAAAAATAGTCATTATTTATTCATCAAAGCACTGGCCTATTGGGGCCGGTGCTTTTTGTAGTACAGAAGATTGAAAAAATCGGTGCTTTTGATACATGAATATGGATTTTGTATAGAGTGCTTGTGAAAAAATAAAAAATATGATAAAATAAAACATGCATTATAAAAATAATTTGGGAAATTTGCGGATATTAGAAAGAAAATTGATCCGTTTTAAGATTTTGGTTTGATATCACAGATGAGAAAAAGGGGGCGTTTTTATGAAAATTCAGGAATCTGCAGAGGATTATTTGGAATCCATCCTTATTTTAAAGCAGACAAAAGGCGCAGTACGGTCCATTGATATTGTGCGCTATATGGAATTTTCCAAGCCCAGTGTTAGCAGAGCCATGAGCCTTCTGCGGGGAAATGGGTATATTCACATGGAAAAAGAGGGATGGATTGAATTGACCGATGCAGGCCGTGAGATCGCAGAGAGGATTTATGAGCGGCATCGCCTGCTCAGCGAGTGGTTAGTGGCTCTTGGGGTTTCAGAAGAAATTGCGGCGAAAGATGCCTGCCGTATTGAACATGATATTAGCAGCGAAACATTTGAGAAATTAAAAGAACATATTTCTCAACCAAGAAAATAGTCTTTGCGTAAGTTGTTATCTCAGAAAATTATAGAAATAGAAAAGCCTCCTGAAACAGGAGGCTTTTCTATTAAGCAGAGATACCGGCGCTTAATCAAAATTTTCGTAAGATAAGAAATAACCCAATACGGTCGATACGTTTTTCACATTGTCACGGCGCTGGGAACCCTTATAAGTTTTGCGAAAAAAGAGGAATCGTTTTCGAGCAAAACTGTGAGGAAGAAAAGCCCTTCATTGCAAAAATTGCAGGATAAGCGTATAATAGAAAAACAATGCACAATTGTTTTTTCTGTGCATTCGAATTAGAATGCCGGATGGCCCGATTTTTAAGGCCGCAAGTTAAGATAATTCGCACTAATTGTTTTGATTTGATGATCATATTCTTATGGGGAGAGAAGCAAGGAGGTCGGAATGTTGAAAGAACAACTGCTGATGGGAAATGAAGCCATCGGTCTCGGGGCGCTTCACGCCGGTGTGGGGTTTGTTGCTGGATATCCTGGAACCCCGTCTACTGAAATATTGGAGACAGTGGCAAAGCACAAAGGAAAAGGTGTTTATGTCGAGTGGTCAGTCAATGAAAAGGCTGCTTTAGAGGCTGCGGCAGGTGCCGCGTATGCCGGAGTCCGCTCAATGGTAACCATGAAACAAGTCGGTCTGAATGTTGCGTCTGATCCGCTGATGAGTTTGACTTATGTTGGGATTAAAAGCGGTATGGTCGTGGTAGTGGCGGATGATCCGGGTCCGATTTCTTCTCAAACAGAGCAGGATACCAGGCGCTTTGCCGAATTTGCCAAACTGCCGGTATTTGATCCTTCTTCTCCGGAAGAAGCCTATCAGATGATTGGAGATGCGTTTGCGCTGTCTGAACAACTGGGTACGCCTGTTTTGCTTCGGCCAACTACCCGCATTTGTCATAGTTATGTTTCCTTGCCTATCGAAGAGTGTCCTGTAGGGCCTGTTGCGGCAGGATTTGTAAAAGATACTTCCCGCTGGGTTATTTTTCCCAAGTTAACCTACCAAAATCATCAAAAGATCGAAGCGCGAAATGAAAAGTTGCGGGAAACTTTTTCTACATATCGGTTAAACCGGTTGGAAGGTTCCGGTAAAAAAGGAATTGCCGCTGGTGGCGTCAGCTATGCATATACGAAAGAAGCCCTTCAGTTGTTGGAAAAAGAACCCAGACTTTTGAAAATAAGTACACCGCACCCGTTTCCGGAAACATTGGCTCTTTCGTTTTTGGATGGATTGGAAGAAGTGCTGGTTCTGGAAGAACTGGACCCTGTAATTGAACGGGAATTGACCTATCTGTGTGGGAAACACCATTTGAACGTGACGATCAAAGGCAAGCTGACAGGAGACGTGCCGAATGCGGGTGAGCTGTCGGTGGAAATTGTCAAAGAGCGCATAGAGCGTTATTTGGGATTGATATCTTCTATGCCGGTTTCTCTGCCAGATCTCCCTTCGCTGCCGGTCCGGCCGCCGGTGCTTTGCGCTGGTTGTCCGCATCGAGCTTCGTTTTATGCGGTTAAACAGGCGATGAAAGGGAAAAAAGCAGTTTTTTCCGGCGATATTGGCTGTTACACATTGGGCAATGCTGCCCCGCTGGATATGGTGGATACCTGTCTGTGCATGGGAGCTGGGATCACCATTGCTCAGGGGCTGCACCGAGTGGAACCGGATGCGGTGAATTTTGCCTTTGTGGGAGATTCTACTTTCTTTGCTTCTGGATTAACCGGTGTAGTCAATGCTGTTTATAACGATGCGGATATTGTATTGATTGTTCTGGATAATTCCACAACCGCCATGACCGGGCATCAGCCCCACCCAGGTACGGGAAAAACGATGATGGGAGAGTTTACGCAAAAAGTCAGTATTCCCAAGATGCTGGAGGCTGCAGGTGTATCTTTTATCCGCCGCGTAAATCCTCTGGATTTGGCGTCTGCCATACAGGCGGTGCAGGAGGCAGCGTCGGTTCGCGGTGTTTCGGCGGTGATATTTGAATCCCCCTGTGTAGCGCTGATAAAACCGGAGACGGTGCACATGGTGGACCCTCAGGCCTGCATTGGCTGCAGTAGATGCGTGCGGGAATTGGGTTGCCCGGCGTTAACAATGGAAAACAAAAAAGCAAAAATTGAGCCGGATATGTGTTATGGCTGTACGCTTTGCGCGCAGGTTTGCCCGGTTGACGCCATACGGAAGGAGGAAAAAAGGGCATGATGAATATTTTGCTTGCAGGAGTTGGAGGACAGGGAACGGTGTTAGCCTCCAAGCTTCTGGCACAGGCAGCAATGGAGCAGGGATGGAAAGCCCGCACCGCAGAGACCATCGGTATGGCACAGCGCGGCGGCTGTGTGGTCAGTCATGTTCGAATCGGTGATGATGTGTATTCTCCTTTGATTCCACATGGTACGGCAGATGTGATTTTGGGTTTTGAGCCAGCAGAAGCAGTGCGCTGTCTGCCGTATTTAAAACACGGCGGTACGGTTGTAGCGGCAAAAAAGGCAGTGAAACCGGTAACGGCTTCTTTATCGGGTGTTGACTACGAGAGTGAATCAATGCTGGATTTTTTGAAGCGTCACACCGGTCGAGTAATCATTGTAGACACAGAAGAAATCTGTGCGCAATGTGGATCTGCAAAGGTGCTGAATGTGGCGCTTCTGGGAGCGGCTATCGGCAGCGGTGCGTTGGCATTTTCGTTGGAACAGATGCAGCAGACGATTCGGCAGAGGGTTCCGGAAAGGTACTTGGTTATGAATCAAAAAGCACTTTCCCTTGGAGCTCAGACAGCTCAACAGCAGATGGAATTAGAATAGGGAATAAAGGGTTCTATGCTGACTGGGTTGACATTTTTGGATAAACGTGCTTTAATGAAAGAAACCGTTGACGGAGAAGTAAAACTGCCGACAGCGCCCACAGAGATTCGGGAAAGCTGAGAACCCGGAGGAAATGCGCGGCAGATAAATGGACTCCTGAGGGTGCGTTGAAAAGTGTTGAAAGGCGCTTAGTATTTCGCAACGTCTGCCCACGTTAAGGGCTGGGGGCGTGATGGCGCATCCTGATTGAGCGGGCGCGGATTTTTCCGTGTCAAACAAGGTGGTACCGCAGGTTTACACCTGTCCTTGAAAAAGGACAGGTGTTTTTTTGTTTTCCAGCCAAGATGATAAAAAGCTGCTGGGTATCTACCGCCGCCACAGTCTCCTGATATTGGCGATTTTGATAAAATGGAGAGTTGCGACATGAAAATGAAAGAAGAACAGTTTCGTCTGATCCAAGCACAGATCAAAAGGCTGATGGGTCAGGGCGGATTTTACAGTAAAAAATTTGCGGGAATCGACCCGGATTCGATACAAAGCCAAGAGGATTTTGAAAAACTTCCTTTTACCTGGAAAGGGGATTTGCGGGATGCCTATCCACTGGGGTTGCAGGCCGTACCGGATGAACAGGTGGTTCGGATCCATTCTTCTTCTGGTACTACCGGTACGCCGGTTATCATTCCCTATACAAAAAAAGACGTCAGCGATTGGGCGTTTATGTTTAAACGCTGCTATGAGATGGCGGGCGTTACCGCGCGCGACCGCATCCATATTACGCCTGGTTATGGATTGTGGACAGCCGGTATTGGGTTTCAAGCCGGCGCGGAGCTGTTGGGGGCGATGGCGGTTCCGATGGGGCCGGGCAATACTGAAAAACAGCTTCGTATGATGATGGATCTAAAAACTACCGTTTTGACAGCGACTTCATCGTATGCGTTGCTGTTGGCTGAGGAAATTGCGCGCCGCGGTATCGGGGATCAAATTCACTTAAAAAAAGGCATCATCGGATCCGAACGGTGGGGAGAAAAAATGCGCCGACGCATTGCGTCTGAGCTGGGCGTACAGCTGTATGACATTTATGGCTTAACCGAGGTATATGGTCCCGGCATTGGCATGAGCTGTGAGCACGAGTGCGGTATGCACTACTGGGACGATTACGTTTATTTTGAAATTATCGACCCGAAAACCGGTGAGTTGGTACCGGATGGAGAAATCGGAGAGTTGGTCATTACTACATTGCGAAAAGAAGGAGCACCGCTGATCCGTTATCGGACTCATGATCTGACACGTTTCAAATTGGGGGATTGCCCCTGCGGATCTCCCTATCCTAGAATTGATACGTTAATTGGCCGAACTGACGATATGACAAAAGTCAAAGGAGTCAATATTTTTCCCAGCCAGATTGACGAACTGCTGCAAGATATTCCGGGCGCTTCCAGCGAGTATCAGGTTATGATTGATCATCTGAACGGAAAGGATATTATGACCTTATTTGTGGAGGCAGAGCCTGGCGCAGACCGTCAAATCCTGGGTGCGAATATTGGAATGACTTTTAAAGCAAAGATCGGGATTTCTATTTCGGTAAAACCGGTTGCCATTGGAGAACTGCCACGCAGTGAAAAAAAATCGACTCGAATTTTCGATAATCGGTACTGATGGAAAGACAGATATGAGATTTTAAATCGTTTTTTGCAGATAAAAAGCACCTGAAGTTTCAGGTGCTTTTTATAATGGGGATGGCTTTTATTTCTTATTAGCTTTCCGGCAGCCGAGTAAAAGCGAAGCAGCCCAAAAGAGAAAGAAAGCAGCGATATTCACGCAGACAACACTGGCACCAGCCGGGGTAGACCAGGCATAAGAGACGAAAATACCGATCAAAAAACACGAAACAGATAAAATTGCCGAACAGATAACCACGGAACGAAAGCTTTTAAAAATTCTCATGCTGGTCAATGCCGGGAAGATAACCAAACTGGAAATCAGTAAAGCTCCCATCAATCGCATCCCCAGAACAATGGTTACAGCAGTCAGCAGTGCAATCAGCACATTATACCAACCGGCTTTCACACCGGTGGCCCGGGCGAAATTTTCGTCAAAAGTAATGGCGAAAATTTTATGGTAAAATACTACATACAAACCCAGAACAATTGCCGCTAAAACAATACTAAGCCAGACATCATCTTGGCTCATGGCGAGAATACTGCCAAACATATAGTTGTAAACGTCTACATTCATACCGGTGGAAAGAGATATGGCCATTACTCCGATCGCCAGTGCTCCGGTAGAAATTAAGGCAATGGCGGCATCCCCTTTGATCTTGCTATTTTCAGAAAGACGCAGCAGTAAAAAGGCTGCAACCATAACCACCGGGATGGCAACTGCAAGGGGAGCGGCATGAATTGCGGTGGCAATCGCCAGCGCACCAAATCCCACGTGGGAAAGCCCATCTCCAATCATGGAGTACCGCTTGAGAACCAAACTCACCCCTAAAAGGGAAGCGCAGAGCGATACCAGTGCACCGACAACAATCGCCCGAATCAAAAAGGGATAAGAAAGCATTTGTATAAACAGGTCAATCACACACTTCACCTCCCAAAAACTGTTTCGCGGCACTGCTTTTCAAATAGTCAGCGGTTTTGCCGAAAAAGAGCGGGCGATTGTGCAAATGCAGAATGTGGCTTGCGTACTGCACTGCGCTTTGGATGTCGTGCGAGACCATAATGATGGTAATACCCTGGCGGTTGAGCTTTTGAATCAGCTGGTACATTTCGTGAGTGACCATAGGGTCCAGTCCGGCTACTGGTTCGTCCAGAAGTAGAAGCTTACGGGTGGCGCACAGTGCCCGCGCCAGTAAAACCCGTTGCTGCTGGCCGCCGGAAAGTTCCCGGTAAGATCGACGGCGCAGTTCCCACAAATCTAACTTTTTCAGATTCTCCTGTGCCAAACGGCGCAGCGGTGCGGAATAAAAAGGGGAGAGCCCGCTTTGATTCATACAGCCGGACTGCACGACTTCCCAAACGTTGGCAGGAAAATCTTTTTGCGCCCCGGTTTGCTGCGGAAGATATCCGATCTCATTTTGCCGCAGTCCATCTCCGAATCGGATTGAACCGCAAAACGGGCGTTTGAAGGAAAGCAAGGCCTTGATTAAGGTGCTTTTACCGGAGCCGTTTTCTCCCACAATACATAGATAATCCCCATTGTGAACGGAAAAGGACAGGTCGGACAAAACAACATTGTTTTCGTATGCCAAACTGATGTTTTCACAGGTGATGAATGCCATGTCAGCGCAGGACCTCCTTGAGTGTGTTTAAATTTTGTTCCATTAAAGACAGATAGGAGGCGCCGTCTTTTTGTTCCTGGGCAGATACATTATGACAGGAGTGAAACAGCGCAGTTTTGGCGCCGGTAGCTTCTGCAATACTGTCTGCTACCTGGTGATTGGAAAACTCGATATAGAATACGGTGCTAATCTTTTCCGATTTGACCTTATCGGTCAGAAAAGCAATCGTCGCAGCGCTGGGTTCTGTCTCATTGCTGCATCCTGGAAAGGCGGCAAAACAGTCCAAACCGTATTCTTCCGCAAAATAACGGAAGGGAAAACGGTCGCCGAATATCATTGTTTTATGGGAAACGCCTGCAAAAAAATCGCGGAAATTTTGGTCCAGTGTCTCCAGTTCGGAAACATAGGAGTCTGCATTTTTTTGATAAACTTCTGTATTTTCCGGATTGATACGGCACAATGCTTGTTCAATTGCCCGGGAAATCAAGATGGCGTTTTGAGGAGAAGTCCAAACATGCTCATCATATTCCACTTCATGCGCATGAGATGAGTCTTCTGCCTGCATTCCTTCCAAAATTTCTTCCTCATACACGTCAACACAATCCATCATTTTTACCGTATTGATCGGCTGCTCAAGAGAGGAGAGCAGATCGTCCACCCATGTATCAGATTCTCCGCCTGTGTATAAAAACAAATCACAGTTTTGAATTTGTATCATGTCCTGCGGTGTTGGCTCATAAGAGTGGCTTTCTACACCGGGAGAGAGCAGGATGGTAATGTCTGCATTTTCTCCGGCAATGGCGCGTGCAAAATCATAGGAGGGGAAGATGGTAGAAACGATTTTTAGTCGCCCGTTATTTTGTGAAGAAGAAAAATTCCCGGTGCATCCGGTGAAAATCGACGAGATAAGAACAGCGCATAGCAGGAGCTTTGACAATTTTTTCATAATATCCTCCAAAATGTTATTGTAATGCACAAGGACAATCGTATTATGAACCGGTTCGAAGTGCTTGAAACGGCTCTGGCCTGTCAGCGGCATTTTGGACACAATCCATATAAAACACTTTTTCCACTGTCAACTAAAAAGCCGTGATCTGTTTCAATATGTTTCTGCATTTCCTTCATCAAACGGCAGTCCATATGGATTAACTGGCCGCAGCGCAGACATTTTAAATGAAAATGATAATGGCAGGATTCTGATTCGTTATATTGGTATAAAGCGCTGCTCCCGCCGGATTCCGTATACTTTTTTAACTTTCCTTCCTGGCTCAGCAGTGTAAGGGTTCGATATAATGTTGCGGCCCCGACCGAAATGCTTTTCTGCTCGATTAAATCTTTTGCACAAAAACATTCGCCTGGATGTGCGGCAAAAAATTGCAGTATCATTTCCCGCTGCTTGGTGCGGTAGGGACGTATTTCTTTCATTTTTAAGCCCCCAATTTGATATCGATTATCAAATTGGAGTATATCACAGGAATTAGATTAATGCAAGAGCAGGCGAACCTGTTTCCAACATCACAGAAAAAGAGACCTTGGAGTGTTTTTTCTAAAGATAATCCTCTCTGCGGTAAAATGGAGAGGGGGTTAGGTAATTCTGCCCGAACAGATAAAACCCGCCATCCGAAACCGGATGACGGGTTTGTAAAAAGAATCGATTCGAATTAAGAAACAAGATTCAATCGAAGACTATCTTTTTTCCATATCGGCGCGGATTCCGGCTGCAAGATCCAAAACCGAATGTTTCTCATAATGTTCAAATTCCTGGGAATTTATGATCAAAGCTCCCATGCGTTCCATATCGGATAAATTTGCCTGCTGGATTTCCTCGGTTTGAGAGGAGGTACAGTCAGACAATACCACAACGTTATAGTCTAGTGCGTTGGCATCGTAGCAGGTAGTGCGGATGCAGTTAGGGGTAGTAGTACCAGCCAGGATAACGGTTCGAATATCCATCCGGCGCAGGATTAGATCCAATTCCGTTTGAAAAAAGGCGCTCCATCGGGGCTTAATGATGGTGTAATCACCTTCCTGAGGGCGAAGACCTTCCGGCTCCTCCGCGCCATAGCTGCCTGGCGCCATACTGCGGCCGCCGGCAACCCAGCTTTGATAGCGGGTACACTCCACATCACTGCCGTCTTCCCGGTAAATACGCTTGACGAAAAAAACAGGGATGCCTTTTCGGCGTGCTGTCTGAATGGCGGCTTCACAGGCAGGAACTGTAGCGGCAGCTCCTTTAATGCAGTGGGCGGAAGCAGGATCGATAAATCCCTGTTCCATATCGATTAGGATGAAAGCGGATTTGGTTGAGTTTTTCATCTGTTTTTCCTCCAAGATGTAAAAGCTTTTGCAGCGGCTGATTTAAAAAATTCCTCTGATAAAACAGTAGTCCTTTTTTAAAACAGTTTTGTTCAAACTGGATTTTATCCACAAAAAATACCGCACAAAGTTGGATTCATACGGCATTGTTTCTATCATTATCTTTGGAAAGAGTTTGCCGAGTTTATTGGCTGTCAGAAATATTTCCGATAGTCAATTTTGTTATTCCAGAATATCCATATCATTTAGCTTTATGATTTTGCTTTGCTATCTGTGCTTTTGATTTATTATGTGGGATCAAAGTGATTATTTATTTGGAGCAATGTTTTTGAAAAGTCCGTCCCATGTTTCTCCGAATCAAATAAGACCGTTACTTTGATACGATTGGTATCAAAGTAACGGTCTTATTTGGTGGAGACGGTGAGATTCGAACTCATGACCTCTCGGATGCGAACCGAACGCTCTACCAACTGAGCTACGCCCCCATATTGATTCTGTTGTTCCTACGACAACGCATATAAGTATAATCGATTTTTGACAAAAAATCAATAGGATTTTATAAATTTTCTTATTGAAAATTCTATGCGTGGTTATATCGAAAATCGTTTTGCCGATGATATGATTAATTTTAAAAGGGTAAAATAAAATTTTCTAAACAAAACACCAATTTTTTCAGACACCAATTGACAAGCGGGTTGGTTTTACTATAATGAGACCGTATTTGCAACAAAACAAATTGGAAAAAAGAGTGAGGAAACTACGATGAATGGCACGCCTAAAATGATCCAGCCCTCCTATCTGTTGAAATTGACTTGGCCAGTCTTTGTGGAACTGATTCTTCAAATGTTGGTCGGTAATATGGATCAGTTCATGGTGGGACAGTATTCTCAGCTTTCAGTTGGTGCAATCGGCAATGCCAATCAAATTCTCAATGTGTTGATCATTACGTTCAGCGTAATCAGTACTGCCGCGATGATTTTGATTTCCCAATACCTGGGCGCAAATGATCGGCAGAAAGTGCATCAGCTGTATACGTTGTCTTTTGTGGTTAATACGGTTTTGAGCCTGGTAATCGGTGCAGTTTTACTGCTGTGCAGCGGACCGATTTTCCAACTGATGAGGGTGCCGGCGGAACTGATGAAAGAATCGCAGCAATATATCAGTATCATTGGCGGATGTTTGTTTTTGCAGGCAATGCAGCTGACCCTTTCTTCTTTTTTTCGCAGCCACGCCATGATGAAGGAATCGATGATCGTATCAGTTGTTATTAATATTGTCAATGTCGGCGGCAACCTGGTTTTGATTAATGGCAGGTTCGGTCTGCCCGCCTTGGGCGTTGTTGGTGCGGCAATTTCCAGCAACCTTAGCCGTATAGCAGGATTGGCGATTATGTTTTGGATTTTTTACAAAAAGCTGGAGGCCCGTTTTTCTTTGCGGTATCTGCGCCCATTTCCCCAAAACATGCTGCGGCAACTGCTGCATATTGGATTGCCCTCTGGAGGAGAATCGCTGTCTTATAATATGACGCAGATTTTTATCATGACTTTCGTTAACCTCTTTGGCTCCGTATCGATTAATACGAAGGTATATGCCAGCATGTTTGCCATGTGCTCTTATCTTTTTTCTTCTGCAATCGGACAGGCCAGCCAGGTGATAGTCGGCTATCTGGTCGGAGCGGGCGATTTGAAAAGTACCAACCGGCAAGTTTGGTATACCTGTAAACTGTCTATGTTGGTATCATTGATCGTGGCGACAGCTTTATTTGTGTTGAGCAAACCGATTTTCGGAATTTTCACCTCTGATCCAGAAGTGATTCGGCTGGGCGCAGTGATCATGCTGATTGAAATTTTTCTGGAATGGGGCAGGAGCGTTAATATTGTGATGGTGCGATGCCTTCAGGCGGCGGGGGATATTCGTTTTCCGGTGACATTGGGCATTCTGTCGGCCTGGACAGTGGCAGTTTTGGGCGGTTATCTGGTGGGAGTTGTGGCTGGTTGGGGACTCGTCGGCATCTGGATTGCCATGGCCTGTGACGAATGTATCCGTGCGGTTGTGTTTTTATTCCGGTGGAAAAGCGGTGCCTGGAAAAATAAAAGTTTTGTGCAGCCAAAAGAAAAAATGGCTCCAGAACAGGCGTAAGCCTGCGAAATAAGAGAAGCTGAGTCGTTCTGGCTGCACTCTCTTGGAATGGATTGACATTCCTTTTTTCGGAAATTATAATGAAAACAGTGTAGCTTTTTTCTTAGTTTTCATGAAAGGGAGTTTTCCTATGTATCAAAAGCAGTTGGAAGAATATTTTGCAGCACACCGGGACGAGATGATAGAAGATATCTGCACGTTGATTCGTATTCCCAGCGACCGGCAGGAAGCAAGAGACGGAATGCCTTTTGGCGAGGGTCCGGCCAAAGCTTTGGAGGCGGCGATGGAAATTGGCTGCCGTATGGGGCTGAGCGTTACCGATTATGACCATTATGTGGCGACCTTTGATTTGAACGAACAGGAACGCGGCTTGGATATTCTGGCCCATTTGGATGTTGTTCCGGTGGGGGACGATTGGACGGTGACCAAGCCATTTGAACCTAAAATTCTGGATGGAAAACTGTATGGACGCGGTTCTGCGGACGATAAAGGCCCGGCAGTAGCAGGACTTTGGGCAGCCAAAGCGGTCAAGGATTTGGGAATCCCTCTGTCCAAAAATTGCCGGGTGATTTTAGGTACCGATGAAGAAAGCGGCAGCAGTGATATCGCCCACTATTATCAAATAGAAAAAGAAGCGCCTGCTACCTTCTCACCAGATGCAGATTTTCCGGTAATCAATGTGGAAAAGGGTAGTTACAGCAGCGATTTTACCGCTCAGTGGACAGAAGATGAAAAACTTCCCCGCATATTGTCGGTAAAGGGAGGATTCCGCCGAAATGTCATCCCAGATAAAGCGGAAGCGGTGCTGGAGGGCATCGACCTAGAAAAGGTTCGTTCTGCCTGTGCGCAGTACAGTGTGGAAAGTGGTGTTGCTTTTGAAGCAGAAGAGAAGAATCATAAAATCTTTGTAAAAGCAAAAGGCCGGGCCGCACATGCATCTACCCCAGAAGTGGGAGCGAATGCCGTAACAGCCATGGTGGAATTTTTGTCCAGACTGCCGATGGCTGATTCTGAAGGCTTTTCCAAATTGTGTGCTGTCAGCCGGATTTTCCCCCATGGAGATTGGGCAGGAGAGGCGGCGGGCGTTAAAATGTCTGACGAAGTATCCGGACCTTTGACCATTGCTTTTTCCGTCTTTGAGTACAGCCTGACAGGTCTGATTGGTATGTTTGACAGCCGGGTTTCTCTGTGCGCCAATGATCAGAATATGCGGGATGTGTTGGTAGATGCGTTTGGTAAAGCAGAAATTCATTTGGGGAATCTTACCATGCGTCCGGGCCATCATGTTCCAGCAGATAGTCCCTTTATCCGGACTTTGCTGCGTTGCTACGAACAGTATACCGGCAAAAAAGGCGAATGTATTGCGATTGGAGGCGGAACCTATACACATAATTTGAGGAACGGCGTTGCGTTTGGTTGTGCTGATCCGACGGTGGATAATCATATGCATGGTGCCGATGAATTTGCAGTCATTGATCAGCTGGTTTTAAGTGCAAAAATTTTTGCTCAGGTTATCATTGATATTTGTCAATAATAAAAAAGCCAAAGGGAGAGGCTTCGTAAGGAAGTCCTCTCCCTTTGGCTTTTGTAATCAGCCGGAATGATTGGATTGTAGGTAAAATCAATCATAATTAGAGGATTACAAAATGGATAAGTACATTTATGACGAGAAAAACGGGCTTTGGTATGAATTGCAGGGCAATTACTATCTTCCCTGTCTGAAACTGCCTAAAGAAGAATCAAGGCATATCGGCGTATGGGGACAGCGGCATTTATGGTATTTGAAGCAGTATCATAAGGTGAGCTACTACAATCTGCTGACAAACGGTAAACTGAACGATTACCTTGCCGATATTTGCAATCAGGCAGAGGAACTATTCTTTCGGTTGCTAAAACAAATGGCAAAGGCAGAAAGCATTAATGAACAGTTAAAAGTCGCCGACTTCATGGCTTGGGTAAGTAAAATGAACAACATTCGAAACCAAGCCATCGAAACTGTCAATTCCGAAATCATATACGCATAATCAACAAAATGACCGGCAGGGAAACCTGTCGGCCATTTTCTATACATCTCTTTTATGTGTTCTTTGCTATTTGATTTCTGTTATCGGTGGAATAAAGTTCTCTATTGCACTACGCAATTTAGGATGGTGAATGACGAAATGGATTGCAGGCGCTTTTCCTTTGGATACCATTGCCCAGCGGCCCTTGTGAATCAGAATTTGCAGATTGTCAAAAGCGTGGACTGTAGAACATTTTACTGTGTAATTCATATTCTGCTCGGCAAACGCCATGGTTTCTCTCAGATGAGCTGTATATTCTTCTTCACTGTACATAATGTCTGTTTCATAGAATAGTGCCGAAAGTTCTAAAACCGGCGGTCTTTCTTTGAAATCGCTCGGACGAAAGGTCGGGATCTCGTCTTCAAGTGTTTCGGATGAAAGGATTGACAACACTCTTTGCCTTTGTGCTACGGCGTGTTTTTTGATGCGCTCTTTTTGCTCGGCTTCCACACTGTTCCGAGTCAGAATCCGATCGAGCAGTTCCTCACTGATTGTGTACAGTGGTAATGTAGAATAGATGCCTCGGCAGCCGCCCGGCTTTCCTGCATTGGAGAGCAGAAAGGTAGTCAATTCATTTTCCTGTTCACTGCGGTAAATATCCATCAGTGGATAGGCATTTTTCAGCATTTCCTCCGCCCGTTTTCGATAATACTCCACCTCACGCTTTGATTTTGTAAGATAGTATTTTCCATCGGAATGGTATCCGGCAATGGCTTCACCCGAAAGAGCTGCAGTTCCGGACACCTTCAAAAGGTGCAGGAAGATGTTATTTTGCGCATTCTTGAAGTAATACGGCGAGATTTGCCCGGTCATATACATCGGAATCCAGCTTTCAAGACCCAGCATCATCTCGTCGAAAGAACGGTCAAGATTATGGATTTGATTGAGATGTAATCCTTTTTTCAACATCATCGCCATACCGAACATCCACTTTTTCGGGAAATTCGGATCTTTCGCCATCTCTTTCATGGGCATATCACTGTACATGATTACAGGAGTCATGGATTTAGATAGTACCGTCGCTTTTAAGAAATCCAGTTCACTTTCCATCATTTCTTCGATTCCCCAGTAGGTCTTAGAGGTCGGAATCTGAAACGGTACGGACGGAACTTTCAATTTATCAAATTTGATAACCTTGATATACTCATTCAGATCAAATTCATCCAGCTTATGTAGGAACTCCGATATGCTGTCACTTCCGGTATTCTGCGCCTGTTGCTCCAAAAGCCAGTCTTTAATTTTGGAATGGCGTACCGATATATCTTGAATTTTGTCGGCATTACAACCGATAAGCTCCGCCACGGCAGCAATTTCCGGCGGAGTTTTATTTTCCTTTGCCACAAAGGAAGCAACCACAGAGGCAAACTGTTCGAAATTTCCCGGATTTCTTGTGCCGTTTCGAATACGAAAAATGGTGGAGGCATCGTAATTTATGTACTGACACAGTCTCGTTAGGTTGATATTCAGGACGGTAAGAAGCGTGTTAAAGTTCTGTCGGAGAATCTCCTTGTCGATGGATACAAAATCCTCGCAGGCAAGGAAAGACGCTTTGACGGAGTCTGCCGTAATGTCCGTGAATCCTTTTTGTGCGGCAATTTGTGCAATGGCATTGCATAAACCCTCAAAGGGCTTTGTTCCCAATTCCGGCACACGCTCCCCGTTTCTGTATCTGCTGAAAGAGGCTGCCGAGATTCCGGACAAGCTGCAAAGCTCTTTTGCAGTACAGGAAAGACGCTCCATATATTCATTCAGTTTGTGATGAAAGTTCATAAACCACCTCGCTATGCTTCATTTAATAGTATTATAACGGATTTGTTCACGAAAGGGAATAGAATTCCTATATAGATTTCCAAAAGAGTCAATTGACGCTTCGGGAACGATGCTGACATTCTCTCTTGACCAATGGTAAAATGATACTGCAAAACAATGTCCTAAATACGCTTCAGTAGGTTATGGATTGTTGCCGTCCATTTTCACTGTGGTCGTGGGAACAGACAATTTTAGCATTGATTTTTATGCGGCGATAGTCGCAGAAAGGAGAAACCCCAATGAAAACAAGACCCATAAAAACCAAACTGCTGACAGCACTGCTCACGCTGTGCATGGTGCTGTCGCTGGCACCGATATCGGCATTTGCGGTGGATTCGACAGTCAGCAATGAAACGGAACTGACGGCGGCACTTGAAAATGCGGACTGCGCGGAGATCAAATTAGGCGGAAGCATTGAGACCACTTGGGAACTTGATGTGGGGCGCACTGTAACTCTTGATCTTAATGGATATACCCTGAGTTGCAGCGGGACAGATGAGGATATAATTCGGGTGCGCAGCAGCGGAAGCCTGACAATAAAGGATAGCAGCACCGGCGGCAAGATCGACGGGCAGAACAAAAACTGCGGAATTGAAGTCAAAGGCGGTACGCTGACCCTGGAGAGCGGCAGCATCGTGAACTGCACGGATGCCGACGGCGACGGCGGTGCAGTGGATGTTTCCAACACCGGTGTGACGGAAACACAGGTCAAGTATGGTAAGTTCATTATGAACGGCGGTGCCATCATGGACTGCAAAGCCGGCGATGACGGCGGTGCGGTGGACATTGGCAGCGGCTGCACTTTCATTATGAACGGCGGCACCATCAGTGGTTGCAGAGCCGACGATGACGGCGGCGCAGTATTTATTAAGCAGAGCGGCTCTTTTGAGCTGAACGGCGGTGTCATTCAAAATTGCTCTGCCGGTGCCAACGGCGGTGCGGTAAATATTTATCAAGATGGCCGCTTCACCATGACCGGCGGTACTATAAAAAGCTGCAAGGTAGACCTGGGCGGTCTTGGCATGGCGGTGTACGGCAGCAACGACAAGGCCGTGGTCACCATGACCGGCGGCACCTTTGAAGACTGCGGTGCATACCCTTATTCCTTTGATGAATTTACCGTAACCTTTGACTCTGACGGCGGAAGTGCTGTGACAGCACAGAAGGTGTTGAATTCTCCGGCCATTAAGCCCGCCGATCCGACAAAGAACGGGTACCTTTTTGCCGGCTGGTATCTGGAGGATATGCAGTATGCCTTCGACACAACGGTCACTACAGATATTACCCTGAAAGCCCATTGGACACCCACATCAGCGTCGACTGCCATCAGTGCGGCTACTATCGAGAATGCGAAGTTCGACTATCAGCCGGGTGATGCACCGCAGGCCACAGCATGGGTAGCCATTGACGATATGGATAAATATGAGATCGCCTATGAATGCTGGGAGGAAATGGAGAACGGAGCGCCGGTTGCGTTCTGGTATTCTGATGAAAGTAAATATACGCCTTCCATGAAAAAGATTACTCAGTTTGAAGAAGGAAAAACCTATATGTATTCCATCGAGCTGAAGCAAAAAGATGGATATACCTTTGCGGATAACTGCTCCGTTATGATAAACGGAAACCCGTTAGCGGCAAGTGCCATCGTCGTTAAAACCGTGGACGGCCTGTTCGCCATGAATGTTGAGACGATTCGCCCGCAAGCAACCAAGGAAATCTCCGTTATTGAAATCAATAACGCAACCTTGACCTTTAAGGACGGCGACAAACCCGTCTTTACCGGAACGGTGCCTGAAAACGATCAGTATGCATTCCGTTGCGAGTGGTGGAGCTTAGACGAGAATACCGGCATTGTTTCCGCAGAGCCGGAGTGGGGCGGCGACATTTATACTAACAAGATCACCGCTTTTGAGTCCGGAAAGACCTATCACTACGGCGTATATGTAACTGCCTATACTGCCGACATCTCTCCCGATGCTAAGCTAAAGATTAACGGCCAGGAAGTGGAGTACACTCGCATAGGCGATGAGAGTGACACCCAGAG
The DNA here is from genome assembly GCA_934875375.1 of uncultured bacterium. Classification (GTDB taxonomy): domain Bacteria; phylum Bacillota; class Clostridia; order Oscillospirales; family Ruminococcaceae; genus UBA3818. The sequence continues at coordinate 1,203 of CAKXHL010000018.1, read as the reverse complement.
TTTTTGGGTCGAAACCGACCTTTCCATGATGCCTACTACGGCAGGTGCTTCGGATTATAAGATTATCGAAGGAGCAAACGGCGCTTGGACGCAGAACAGCGACGGAACGCTGACCTTCCGTGCAAACGGTGATTTCAGCAAATTCACAGGCGTGAAGGTGGACGGAACGCTGATTGATGCGAAGAATTATACGGCAGTCTCCGGCTCTACTGTTATTACATTAAAAGCCGATTATCTCAAGACACTTTCTGTCGGCACACATAAGCTCACGGTTGTCTATACAGATGGCGAGTGCAGCACGAATTTTGTGGCTAAGCAGGCTACCTCGGAGCAGACAAAGCCAACCGAAGGGGACAAAACTGATACTACAACATCAACGGGCGGCAAGGATACCAAAAATCCGCAAACGGGCGATAACAGCAATATGTTTCTGTGGATTGCGTTGCTGTTCGCCAGCGGTGGCGCAGGAATCCTCGCAACCGTCTACGGCAGAAAGAAAAACGTAGTGTAAAATAAAGTCAAATGATCAAGCAAACGGCGGCTGTCGGAAACGGCAGCCGCTTTTCCTGCAACAGTATGCCAAAATCGCTTGACGAACAAACGTTCCATATGATATAATCTATATGCTCTCATTGGAGAGCCACAACTGAATTTCAGAGCCGGTACATAGTTTCATCAAAGATAGAGCGAGAGATTTTTCCCCGCTGATTTGATGTGCTGTGTACCGGCTCTTTTTGCCGTTATAGATACCGTTCACAAAAAATTTACAAAAATTCTTTCGTGCAAACGGCAAAAAAGTTCCCAGTTGATTATTGAGGGGGTTAATAAATGAGCCTTCTCTCTGCCTACCTATTGAGGGGCAAATTGAAAACTGAATGACCGTCCGAATGGGATATGACTGAGCGAAGATATGAGCTTGGCGACGCTGCGGTGAGATTCCGGGGCAGGCACAGAAAAACGACATTCGGAGAAAACGGCAAAGAGAAAGCTGCTGTCCACAGGAATAACGAGCATCGGATTGTGCCCCCACAATCCAAATCCGCAGCCTTGCGGCATGCGGAATTCACTCAGGGGCACGCCCCTGAATCCCCCAATTTTACGAAGGAGATGATCTAAATGAAAGAAGAAAAAGTGCGTATCAAGGTACGCCTGACCGAAGAAGAAAAAGAGAAATTGGAGCGCAACAGCGCCCTATGCGGACTG
>CAKXHL010000017.1 GCA_934875375.1 uncultured bacterium | reverse complement strand
GCCTCATGTTGTATTCCATTCTCTCCGTCACTCCAGTATCACCTACAAGCTGAAACTCAATGGTGGCGATATGAAATCCGTCCAGGGCGACTCTGGTCATGCTCAGGTAAAAATGGTTGCAGATGTCTACTCTCACATCATCGACGAGGATCGCTGCATAAACGCTCAGCGATTGGAGGAAGCATTTTACTCATCCAAGACTCCTGACCCTGTTGAAGATACAGAGCCTAAAACTGCGGATACTGCCGTCACTGAAAGTGATGAAAGTGATGCAGCGAAGATACTGGAACTGCTTAAAAATCCCGAAACTGCCGCACTGCTCAAGCAGCTGGCAAAAGCTTTATAAAGTCCCTCCCTCAGAAGAACGCCTCTCACTTTGTGAGAGGTTTTCTTCGTTTGAACCACTTTGCACAGTGACCAAACACTTTTTTTGTTAGCAAGGTTCTGAAAGCATTTTTGAGCGATGTTAGCAAATTCGCGATTTTGTTTGCAACTTCCTCTAATTTCTGCTAACAAATGTTTGCAAGTTCCTTTGGTAAAAATCGAACCTCTGACTTACCGCCTTTCTTAGCAAAAGGCCAAATCTCGTTAGCAAATGTTAGCAAACCAAGGTTTTTTGCAAAAAAGCCACAAAAGCCGCAGAAATAAGAAAAGCCGAAAACCCTGATAAATCAAAGGTTTTCGGCGTGTTTGCTGGCGTCCCTGGCGGGATTCGAACCCACGGCCTTTCGCTTAGGAGGCGAACGCTCTATCCTGCTGAGCTACAGAGACTTATATTAAATTGAGACTGGCAACGATCACTTTTCCCCGTAAGGCAGCTGGTAGAGCACAACCTTAGGAGGGACGCACTCTATCCAGCTGAGTTACAAGCGCAAAAGAAGGCGCCCGGCAAATTTTTCGCCGGAGCCGCCTTTTGAGTAAAGGGAAAAAGAAAACTTATTCTTCGCTCAAGTAGGGAACGCCGTAGCCGAATGCGCCCTCCACCATGCAGGAATTCGCCGAGTACTCCGCGGCAAAATCCAGCGCATGTTTGATAATCTCGGACTTGTCCTCGGCATTATAGCCGTCATGACCGATAAAATCGTACAAAAAGGCAGAAATAAACGCGTCGCCGGCTCCCATGGTATCTACAACATGCTCTTTCCAATGGGGTGCCTGGGTATAGAACCGGTCGCCGTCATAGCAGGTAGAGCCTTCACTGCCGCGGGTGCCAATGCAGATTTTCGCTCCCAGAGTATGCGCTTTGATCAGCTGCTCCTGCATTTCGGTCGTGGTCATATGGCTGCAGGAAAGCAGGACGAAATAACAACTGGGGCAAACCTTTTCCATTACGCCCTCTTTCATATGATCCAAAGAAAAGTCGTAAGAAATCTTGATTCCCTGTGCTGCCAGCTCCGGCAGATATTCTTCAATAAACGCACCGTTGCTGGTGTGCATGACATCAAAGCCTTTGATGTACTCGATATCCTCTTTGGAAAATCCTTCATAGGCCAGCATCCGGCGGATTGCGCCCTGCATGGGGTTATATCTGCCGTTGGGAGAACGCTGGAATACCCGGTCGTTGTCGATTACTTTGTAGCGGGCAAAGGCGTTGGGCGCATGATAGAAATGAGAGTGGGAGTAATCCAGACCGATTTCATCCATGGTTTTTTTCATGTGATCCGCGATATAATCATCGCCAAACGCACCGATAAACGCGGACTGTGCGCCGCACAGCTTGGTATTGACCGCAATATTCAAAGCCTGGCCGCCGGGATACATCATGCCGTTAGTCAGGTTTTTATCAACCATACAGTCACCGACACCAATTACTTTTACCATAAATTTCACCTCTTCTATATATTGAACCTGTTTTTATATTAACAGAAAAATGCGGGAATGTAAACTCACAAACACCGGTTTTCCCCGTTTTCGGCTGACAAATTTACCAAAAGGATTTTGGTAAATTTGGCCCAATGGAAAAGGGGTGCAACAGCCTCCCTTTCCCGCTTTCCAATCCCATAAATGCCGGCGGCATTGCAAATGGATGGCGGGCGCGGCCGATCTTCAGGCTGGCTTGCTTCCGATCGCATAACTTTTCCTGATGAGCGGCTGCGGTTTGTAATCGAAAAAGCACAGGCCACAATCCGTCGCACCGAGTTATCTCATTGCGCCGGCGGTTTTCACCCTGGATTTTCCACACGAAAAAATATTCTCCCTGCCGGCGGCAGAACCGAACCAAAGGGGAGAAACGGCATCTCCTTTTTTGAATTCCGCCCTTAAAACAAAAAAATGCGGCCCGAAAATCCGGGCCGCAAATCGGCTTTCTATTAGTCTTTAAAAGGAACACCGTGGCCAAAGGAACCTTCCACCATGCAGGATTTCGCGGAATAGTCCGCCGCAAACTCCAGTGCCTTGGTAATGATTTCAGATTTATCCTCTGCTTCGTAGCCGCCGTTGTCGATAAACTGATACAGGAACGCGGAGATAAATGCATCGCCGGCTCCCATGGTGTCTACAACCGTCTCCAGCCAGTGAGGCGGCTGGTGATAGAACCGGTTTCCGTCATAGCAGATGGAACCTTTGCTACCGCGGGTGCCGATGCAGATCTTGGCGCCGAGCGTATGGGCTTTGATCAACCGTTCCTGGGTCTCGGTTTCGCTCAAATGGCTGCAGGAAAGCAGAACAAAATAAGCGTTGGGGCAAATTTGCTCCATGTACTCTTCTTTTTCATGGGTCAAAGAGAAGTCAAAGGAAATTTTAATGCCCTGTGCCTTAAAGTCCGGATAATAAGCTTCAATCCCGCTGTCATTGGAGCAATGCACAACATCGAAACCCTTGATATATGCCATATCCTCTTCAGAAAAGCCCTCGTAGTCCAGCATTTGGAACAGGGCGCGTGTCATGGGGTTCACTTTTTTCGGGGAACGAACAAAAACCCGGTCATTATCGATAACCCGGTAATGGGCGGCGCAGTTAGGAACCGGATAGGTGTGGGAATGAGAATAGTCAATACCGATTTCATCCAAGGTTTTTTTCATGTGTTCGGCTACATAATCGTTGCCAAAACAGCCAATGAATGCAGCTTGTGCGCCCAGAAAATGCATATTAACCGGAATGTTCAGGGACTGGCCGCCGGGATACATAATACCGGAAGTCAGGTTTTTATCAACCATGCTGTCTCCGATACCGATTACTTTTACCATAATGATAACCTCATTTCATTGATATTGTCTTGCTGTTGCATCAAACGGCAAAAGCCGTGTTGGAACTAATCTTCACTGTCAATTTTGCATCCGTGCCCAAAAGCGCCGGGTATCATGCAGGCTTTCGCCGCCCAGGAAGCCGCATAAGCCAGCCCATGGCGGATTTTTTCCGCCCTCTGCTGTTCGGCGCGGGCCTGCAACCCTTTAGAACCGACAAAGTCCACCAGAAAAGCGGAGATAAATGCATCGCCGGCCCCCATGGTGTCCACTGCGTCGCACAAATCCGGCTTCTGCGTATAAAAGCGATCGCCGTCATAAAGCGTTGCACCCTCGTCGCCGTTGGTAGCAATGGCAATCCGAGTCCCCAGCGTATGAGCCTTGACAAGGCCCTCCATCATTTCGGTGCCAGTCATTTTGCTTGCGGAAAATAGGCTGATATCCACATAAGGAGCCACTTTTTCCATAAATCCAGGTTTCAGGTGGTCGTTAGAATAATCATAAGACAGCACCAGCCCGGCCTCTTTCAGCTGGGGCAGATATTCGTCCATATGGGCAGTATTGCAAAGATGAGCTGCGTCAAAGGTTTTGATATAGGCCATGTCCTCATTAGAAAGCCCATAAAACGGTAGCATAAAACGAATGGCCATCTGCAGTGGGGAAATCGGCCGGGGATTGGTTCCGCCCCAGACCCGCTCACCATCAATCACCTGATATTTGGTGGCGGCGTTATCTGCGTGGACAATATGGCTGCGGCTGCGGTCCACACCCAGCTCGTCGAGCGTTTTGGCCAAATGCTGACCCAACACATCGTCGCCGATACAACCGATAAAACCTGCCTGCGCTCCCTGCAACTTGGCGTTTACGGCAATATTCATTGCCTGTCCGCCCGGATAGGCGATCATATCCGTGATGTTTTTATCCATTTTGGCATCCCCAATGCCAATAATCCGAACCATTTCTTATCCACCTTTCGTTTCACTTGCTTGTTTTTGCCCGCAAAACCAGTCCTGCAGGCGAACCCAGTCCTCTTCTATGCTATCATACAAAAATTCCCTTGTAAAGACCTCATATGACGTTCCTTCCGGAAATTTCGCTTTTTTCTTATTCTCCCAGGCTTATTTGGAAAAGCCTCCAAAAAGAAAACCGGCAGACAATTCCGCCGATGAAAATACTATAAAATCAGCAGTCGCTTGTAAAACTCAATATCGCGCCAGCAAATAAAAAAGGGCTTCTCTTACTGTAAACTACCATATAAAACCCGCTGCTCCTCCCGCTGTTTTTGCCGAAAATAACGGAAGATAAACAGGATACAAACTGCCAGCAGGATCAAAGACGCCAAATAGATGCTTTTGGGGCTTAGCCGGTACAAAAATCCGGAAAGGCTTCCCGCCAGTGCCGAAGCCAGAGAGATCAGCACGTTTTTCAGGGCGTATATGCCAGATCGCTCCTTCTCTGGGGAGGCTTCTGCCATCAAGGCATCCAAAAAGGGGCGGCACAGGCCGAATCCCACCGAAAACAGCGCTACCGATACCACCGTCCAGGCGATGCTGCCAGCGGGGAGAAACATCCGGAGAAGCATGGAGGCAATTTGAATACCAAGACCCACAGTCAGTGAAAACAGCTTATTAAAACGACTCATGGCTGGAACGGCGAACAGGTAAACCGCCAGCATAAAAAGGGAATTGACAATACCCAGCACCGAGATCATAGCGGCATCCAGCCCTACTACATCGGTGAGATAAGGGGCAAAATATAAACTGGAATAGGCGCCGATCGGCTGATACGCGCTGAACAGCACAATAATGACCAGCACGCAGCTCAACTTGTGATTGTGACTGGTAACAACGGTTTTCATTTGGGTCAGGCTGTTTTTTAAAGTTCCCCAGTAGCTAACAGTGCGGGAACGCTCCACCGCCAGGCGTCCCATATCGGTTTCATGAAATTCGAAATGCCGGTGGATAATCATAACAAACATGCAGATGGCGCCGAACAGCAAAAATCCCCGCTCAGCCTTTACCAATCCCAGATTTCCCACAATGATGCCAGCGATGGGGGTAAAAAAGCCCGCCAGAATATCAATGATACCGAACATGTTAAAAGAGGTCAGCCGCTGTTCGTCGTCAGCATCCTCAATCAGAATCAGCTGCCATCCAATATCGCTGATTTTGCTGAAAGCACAGACAATCTGTGCCAGTGCAAACATCCAAAAGCTATGCGCAAAAAAGTTTAAAAGCGCCGATCCCGGCCAACTGATCAGGCCGAACAGGATAGTCGTTCTGCGCCGTCCGATCTTATCTACCATTACGCCGGCAAACAGCGCCATAATGGTGCCGACAATAAAGTTTAAAGAAATCAAAAAGCCGATCTGGACATCGGTAACCCCCTGGCTTTTCATATATAGGCTCAGATAAAAGCTGTAAAGTCCATAAGGAATCGACCAGAACGGTTCGTGAAAAACCGCAACCCGTGCGTTTCCCCGCAGTTTCCGCAAAGATTGCAGCGCCGTTTTTTTCTTATTTTCCCGTGCCATGGGGAACACCTGCCTTCCCACACAAAACTGCCCTTTTTTCGGGCAGTTTCCAATATACCCGGGGGAGTGAGCCGTTGTCAATAGACTTTTAAAGGCCGACCGGCGCTTAAACGTTTTCCTTTCTAAATTTGTTAATATTCACTGTTTTTTTGAAAAAGGATGATCTCTTTTCGATCCTGATAAGAACAAAAAACCCGGCCTGCGGCCGGGTTTTTAAACCGTATTTTCTATGCTTGTGCTGGTGCTTTTTCCTCGTGAAGAGGCGGCAGCGTCTGCACCGTGTGGTAAACCCGCTTTTTCCAGAAGAAAATCGCGCTGAAGGCAATTCTCACTATCTGATCCAGCGCAATGGCCCACCACAGAGCGATGATATCCCAGTGGAATACCCAGCCGGACAGGCAGCACAGCACGACCCGCACCAGCCAGATCCCAGTGAAGGAAATGATCATCGGGGTGTACTTATGGCCCGCCGCCCGGATGGTGCCGTTAAAAATTTTGGACAAATTCTGCGGGATCTGGGCAAAGCCCATAATAAATACATACTTCATGCCGATTTCGATCAAGTCCTGTTTATCGGTCAGCAGGCCCATCAAAAACCGTGGGCAGAAGAACAGCACCGCACAGGTAAAAATGCTGATGGTCATAGAAATACGAATCAGCTGCTTAAAGTACATTTTATACAGCGCGTCATCCCGCTGGCCAATGGCCCTGGCCGCCAATGTAGTAGAAGCGGTGATAAAGCCGACTGACAGCATATCGCACACCCCTTCCGCCTGCAGCCCAAGCTGGTAAGCGGCGTAACTGTTGGTGCCGTAAGAGAGAATCACCCGGCTGATGATAATCGTGGCAAACTGCCACAACAAATTTTCACAGGAGGCGGGCAGCCCGGTAGTGTAAATGTCTTTCAGGTAAACCCCTTCCAAAGCGAAAAATCTCTTGCCGTGTTCCGCGCCGTGGAACAGGCCAATACGCTTGTGATATAAAAGCAGCAGCCCGATCAGCGCACCGACGATCTGAGCGCTAACCAGTGCGATACCGGCTCCGGTCAGTCCCATGGAGGGCAGTCCCAGATTGCCGAAGATCAAAAGCCAGCCCAATACGATATTGACAACATTGACAATTCCTGCAATCATCATGGGAGTTTTGGTGTTGCCCTGAGATTGGAAGGCAGCGGTGACAAAACAGGTAATGGCCACAAAAGGCAGCCCGACAGTCAAAATCTGCAAATATCCCACCGCATAGGACATAATGTCTGCATCAGAGGTAAAAAGCCGGATAAACCAGCGGGGAAAAACTGCCACTAGTCCGGTGATCATCAGCCCCAAAGGAACCGCGGTGGCAAAAGCCTGTTCCACAGTACGGCGGCATTTGTCCCGGCGGCCTTCTCCGAAATACAGCGCCGCCACTACCGTTACGCCGATGGCCAGCCCTTTGAACAAAGACAAATAAGTGTTGGTAATCCGGCCGCCAACGCCCTGTGCAGAAATTTCCAGCGCAGTCAAACGTCCTACCATAGCGGTGGTGACCAGCGAAGCGGAAGTGGTCAAAACGTTTTCCAAAATCATGGGGATCAGCATCCGGTAAATTTGCCGGGATACTTCTTTTTTATTATGCATGTTGAGCCAGCCTCTCCCGCCGTATTTACGGCTGTTGATGATCTTTGGACAGATCCCTCTGTCAGCTTCGCAGGCGAATGCCCGCAAATACCCGCGTCAGAAGGATACGGCGCCAAAAGCATCATCATTTTAGCATATAGGCATCAAGCGGGCAAGAAGCGTTTCCTGATAAAAACGTTTACTTTGAAAAAAACGGGGAAATTTGCGAAAAAAGTCTCTGCGGGCTGGTTTTCCGCAGAGACTTTTGTAAGTTTTGCCCAACCGGGAAGGAGCTTCTTCCACGCCAGTGGAAGAACCCCTTTCCCCTTTTCAGAACGAGGATTTTCCAGCGTAGCTTTCTAAGCCGCTTCGGAGGAAGTCTCCTGATTCACAGCCGTTTCGGCAAAGGCATCAGGATACGCTTTTTTTGCCATATCCTCCAAGATATCGAACATGCGCTTTCCCTGCCGCTCAAAGGCGGTAAAATCATAGGAGTAAACGGTATCGTGAATGGTTGCCTGCAATCCTTTATAGTTGGCATTCTGTTCCAGCATGGGAATGGTGATATCTTCATTGCAGAAAATCACATCCGGGTCGTACTGTCCAACGAAATCCAGCGGATAGTCCCATCCGCCATAAGCGCCGGCAACATTTTCAAACCCGACGGCTTCCAGCATTGCTCCTTCAAACGTGTCCCCGGTGGCAACGGTGAAATCCAGCATCCGCAAATAAACCGCCGACAGCTGTTTTCCGCCGCCGCGGACATAAGCCTCCACCTTCTGCTGAATGCTCTCCACCCGGCCTATCTGTTCATTGTAAAAAGCTTTGCCGGCCTCAGAACCAGCCTGCTCTCCCTCCAGCAGCCGGCCCAGATTTACGTACAGGTCTTTCAGATCCTCCGGCAGCCGGGCGCGGGAAAGAACCACCACCGGAATATCCGCCTGCTGCAACGCAATCAGGTCGTTTTCCGAAAGGTTGGTATGGGTGATGACAACATCCGGCTCCTCCGCCCGGATCGCATCCAGATCAGGCAGCTGGGCGGTACCCAGCTGCGGCAGGCTCCGGGCAGATTCCGGCCAATCGCAGTAATCACTCACCCCGGTGATCTGGTCGCCGTAACCCATATCAAAGCAAAGCTCGGTCAGCGCCGGAGAAAGGGAGACTACCTTTTCCGGCCTGGCAGGAATCGTTTCGTCCCCAATGGAAACCGGATATTCCAGATTTTCCGGTTCTTCTTCCGGCAAAGAGGAGCTGTCGGACGAGTCGCCGCAGCCGGTAAGCCCCAAAAGCAGCGCCGCCGCCAGCAAAAAGGGCAAAATTCGTTTTTGTTTCATAAAATCCCCCATCTATTTTTGTTTTTTTTATTGTATCGCGGCGGCCAATCCTTGTCAAATGGGAAATATAAAGCTATAATATATACTATTTTTAGGCTGCCAAGGCAGGCCAGGAGGAAACTGATGGCGTTTCGTCAGGCAGACCAGAGTAATCTGCCGCAGCAAACACAGGATGTATGAAAGAACCATTCAAAAGATGAACCGCGACGGCACCCAAATTAGGGATGACACAACCCTGATGTGATTTTGCGGAAGATGCCGAAAAAGGCCACCTTTTTGCGGCAGACCCCAATCCTCCGGCCACCAGCTTCTACCGAAAGCGCAGACTTGTCCGGGCCGGCGCTATTTCTGCCGAGCAGATCAGCAAGGATTTTTCCTGCGGGAATCTGGATTTAAAATCCGGTTCTAACCGATAGAAACGCCGCTTTTTCCCAGTGTGTTTTCTAGCAGGCTTTTCCCGGCGAACAAGCCGTTTTCTATTGACGGAAAAGCCTTGCCATTTTATAATAAAAAATACGATACTGCCTGTTAAAAAGGCTGAAAGGGGGACTGGACATGACCGGTGCAAAAGCCATCGTCGCATCATTGGAGCAGGAGGGCGTGACCACAGTTTTCGGCTATCCTGGCGCGGCGATCTGCCCGGTGTACGACTGCCTGTCCGACAGCCCAATCTGCCATATTCTCGTTCGGCAGGAGCAAAACGCAGGACACGCGGCTGCGGCCTATGGCCGGATCAGCGGGCGGCCCGGCGTGTGTATCGCCACCTCCGGTCCCGGTGCGCTGAACCTTTTGACCGCACTGGCTACCGCCTATATGGATTCGGTGCCGCTGGTGGCCATCACCGGTCAGGTTCCCAGCGACCAGCTGGGCCGCGACGTATTTCAGGAAGCGGACATCACCGGCGCGGCGGAACCTTTTACCAAGCACAGTTTTTTGGTAAAAAACGCAGCGGACATCCCGCGGATCATAAAGGAGGCGTTTTATCTGGCGGGAACCGGTCGGCCGGGCCCTGTACTGATTGATGTGCCTGTGGATGTGCAGAATCAGGAGCTGGATTTTGCCTATCCGGAATCGGTTTCTATCCGCGGATACCATCCCAGTACCCGCGCCAACCCTCTGCAAATGCGGCGGGTATCCGAGGCCATTGCTTTGGCGCGCCGTCCGGTCATCTGCGCAGGGGGCGGTGTATTCAGCGCCGGCGCGCGCGCGCAGATGCAACGCTTTGCTGAGCGCTTCCGCATCCCGGTGGTCACGACCATGATGGGTCTGGGGCTGATGCCCTCATCCCATCCGCTGTATTTGGGCATGCTGGGTTCTTTCGGATGCAGCGCGGCCAACTACGCAATTCACCATTCGGACCTTCTGATTTTAATCGGCACCCGGGCTGGTGACCGGGCTATGCGCCAGCCCGGCGTTTTAGAACGCCAGACGCGGATCATTCATATTGATATCGACCCGGCAGAAATCCGCAAGAATATGGAGGCGAATATCCCTCTGGTGGCGGATGCGCGGCTGGTTTTAGAGGAACTGTGCGAGACCTGCCAGGCCACGGATACCGGCATGTGGCTGGCGGAGCTGCGGGAAAAGCAGGGCGTCGGCGCGCCGTTTTCTGACCGTCCTTCTTTTGTCAATCCCCACCGTCTGATCGCCGCCTTGACCAAAGCGCTGGACAGCGATGCGGTGTATGTGGCGGATGTGGGGCTCAACCAGATCTGGTCTGCCCGCTCAGCCAATATAAAAGACGGTCGCTTTTTAACCAGCGGCGGCATGGGGACCATGGGTTATGCTCTGCCCGCGGCGATGGGCGCGAGGCTGGCCACCACTGCACGGCAGGTGGTGGCAGTCATGGGAGACGGCGGTTTTCAAATGTCCATGCAGGAGCTGGCCACCCTGTGCCAGCATGACATTCCGGTCAAAATGGCCGTACTGCGCAACGATTGCCTGGGGCTGGTCCGCCAGATTCAAAAGCAGGATTACGCAGAGCGTTATGAAGCGGTAGATCTTGCCGGGAGCCCGGATTTTGCAGCACTGGCACAGGTGTACGGCATTCGGGCCATGACCATTTCGGACAACGACGAAATTGACGAAGCCGTACAGGCGCTGTTGGCCGGGGAAAAAAGCTTTCTGCTTCAGTGTCTGGTGTCCCCGGACGAGGCTGCGGTGTAAGGAGGGAGAAAGATGAAGCATACCATTTCCGTTCTGGTGGAAAACCATGCGGGTGTCCTGTCCAGAATCACCGGCCTTTTTTCCCGCCGGGGGTTTAACATTGATTCTTTGGCGGTGGGGGTTACGGAGGATAAGACCGTATCCCGCATGACCATCGTCGTGGAAGGGGACGCTTATACGGTAGAACAGCTGGAAAAACAGCTGAACAAAGTGGTGGATGTGATCAAGGTACGCACCATCCCCCAGCAGGACTTGATCAGCCGGGAACTGATGCTCATTAAATGCACCGCCACCGGCCGCACCCGCAGTGAGATACTGGATATTGCAAAAATCATGGATGCCAATATTGTGGATCTGACCAAAACTACCATGACACTGGAGATCTGCGATTTGCCGGACCGGCTGGATTTGCTGGAGGAGCTGCTGAAATCTTACAATATTCAAGAAGTGATGCGTACCGGAACCATTGCGCTGCAAAAAGGCAGCTCAGCCGTAAGCGTGAAGTAACGCGGACCAAGAGCGGCAAATCTGCCGCGCCGACGGAGGAAGGGACAAAAAGATGAAAAAAGTTCTGAAATTTTTATGCAGCCGCCTGGTAATCGTCACACTGGCGATTTTGGTGCAGTTTTGTTTTTTGCTGTTTATCGTGCTCAAGCTTTCCACTTATGGGCTTTATGCTTATGTCAGCTTGCAGCTGATCAGCCTGGTTGTGGTCCTTTGGATTGTCACCAAACGGGACAACCCCTCGTATAAAATTGCCTGGATTATCGCCATTTTGATTTTCCCTTTCTTCGGCGGCATTTTTTATCTGGTATTCGGCAATAAAACCATGGACAAAAAGCAGGCCCAGCGCATCCGGGATTATGCCTATAAACAGGTGGAGGAGAGCCATCAGGTGACCGGCGCAGACATTGGGGAATCCCTGGAGAAAGAAGCGCCCCACCTGAAGCGGCAAAGTGATTATATCAGCAACGTTGGGCTGTACACTATTTGGAAAAATACTCAGGTGGAATATTTTCCTCTGGGAGAGGACTTTTGGGCGGCGCTGCTGCGGGAGCTTCGGAAAGCGGAGAAGTTTATTTTCATGGAATATTTTATTATCCAGGAAGGAAAAATGTGGAATGCCGTACTGGATATTATGAAGGAAAAGGCTGCCGCCGGCGTGGATGTGCGGCTGATGTACGATGATCTTGGCACAATCCAGACACTGCCGCCCCATTATTACCGCCAGATGGAGGAGGCAGGCATCAAATGCGCCGTATTCAACCCCTTTCGCCCGCGTCTCAATTCCATGTTCAATTACCGCGATCATCGGAAAATCACTGTCATTGACGGGGATGTGGGCTTCTGCGGGGGACTGAACCTGGCGGACGAATATATCAATGCCTATGAAAAACACGGCCATTGGAAAGATACGGCGGTGATGCTCCGGGGAGATGGCACCTGGAACCTGACCATCATGTTTTTGCAGCTGTGGAGCTACCGGGACGGAAAGAATGCCGACTATCACGAGTACCGGCCCTCCGGCCGGCAGTACGGGGACGACGGTTATATCCAGCCCTATGGGGACAGCCCCATCGACGAATTTAACGTGGCGGAGAATATCTATCTGCAGATTATCAACTGCGCCAAAAAGTATGTGTATATCACCACCCCTTATCTGATTTTGGACAACGAGATGACCACCGCACTGACCATTGCGGCAGAAAGCGGCGTAGATGTGAGGATTATCACGCCGCATATTCCGGACAAATGGTATGTCCATGCGGTGACCCGTTCCTCCTACCGTCAGCTGATCGAGGCAGGGGTACGCATTTATGAATACACACCGGGCTTTATCCATTCTAAAATGTTTGTGGCAGACGACGAGGTAGGAGTGGTTGGCACCGCCAATATGGACTACCGCAGCTTCTATCTGCATTTTGAGTGCGGCGTCGCATTTTTCCGCAGTTCGGTAATCCAATCGGTCAAACAGGACATCCTTAAAACAATGGAGATTTCCCAGGAAATTCATCCCAACCCGGATGAACGGGTCCCGCTGCTGCGCCGTCTGGGCCGGGCCATTCTGAAAGCGTTCGCACCGTTAATGTGATTTTTACCGCCCAAAACAGCGGAAAAAGACAGGAAAATACAGCAAAAACGATCTTTTCCAGTTGATTTAGCGGCAATTTTCATATATATTGAAAGGTAGTTTAGGATTGACCTTTAAAGGAGAATGACCATGAAATGCTCTTATAAAAAAATCAGCGCGCTGATTCTGGCATTGATGATGCTGCTATCTGTTACCGGCTGTACGGACAACAGTGCTTCTTCCCTGCCAGGGGAAAAACCTTCCGTTTATCCGTTTGTCAACACGCTGAAGGAGCCGGACGACAACGCCATACAGGCGGTAGAAGCGCCGGAACTGACCGAACAGGTCAAGCAAAAAGCAGAGGAAGTAAATCGGGAGATTGTCGGCTGGCTGCAGGTGCCGGGAACCGATATCAACCAGCCGGTGGTGCAAACCACTAACAATTCCAAATACCTGCGCTTGAATTACGAGGGAAAATACAGCTTTCAGGGATGTTATTGGGTAGACTATGAGTGCAAGGTTGGAACCCGGGAAACCCAAAGCCGCAACACCATTATTTACGGGCATAATACAGCCGTCAGCCAGGATGACCCCAACGGTCTGGATTTTGCCCAACTGCTGCGGTTTACCGATGAAGAATTTGCGGCGTCTCACCCTTATATCTTTTTCTCCACCGGAGAAGAAGATATGGTTTGGGAAATTTTTGCGGTGATGTATACCGATACCAAATTCCGATATATCGAGATGATCGACAACCAAATCGATACGCTTGTCAGTGAGGGCAAAGCGCGCTCGGAATTCCTTTACGATGTAGAGGTAGATCCTATCAATGACAAGATTTTGACGCTTTCCACCTGCACGGCAAAATACGGCTATGTCGGCGGGGAAGCAAGGGGCCGATTTGTGGTAATGGCCCGGTTGGTAGATGCGGATCAGGAATTGAAGCCTACAGCCGGCCTGGAGAAAAACGCCAGCATAAAAGCACCGCAGTTTTAGTTGTAAACCGGCTTTTTACTACATACAATCATGCAGGGAGAAATCCCTGCTTTTGTTTTTCACGGTTTTTGACACAACACTTTTACTGGAAAGAGAAAGGGTACAAAAAGATGGAACTTGCACTGTTAAAGTGGATTCAGTCCTTTTCCTCCCCTTTTTTGGATGGTCTGTTCCAGCTGATTACCATGCTGGGAGAACAATGGGCAGTTGTACTGGCCTTAGCGCTGTCTTATTGGGTGATTGACAAAAACATGGGTGAAGAGTTTGCCTTTACCCTGCTGATCAGCGGGCTTTGCAACAATATTTTAAAAGGTGTGTTCCGTTTTGAACGGCCGATCGGGCAAGAAGGCATTCGCACTCTGCGGGCGCATACGGCCACTGGATACTCTTTTCCCAGCGGACACAGCCAAAACGCAGCAACGCTTTATTTTTTTCCGGCTCGCCGCCGCGGCGGATGGCGCTGGGCTGCCGCTGGCGCGGTCAGTTTGCTGGTAGGACTGTCCCGGTTGTACCTGGGGGTGCATTACCCCAAGGATGTAGCCGTGGGGCTGGCGCTGGGAATTGCAGCGGTTTTTGTCTGCCCATTTTTGTGGAACCGGTTTCACCATAAAAAAATGCTCGCAATCATGACAGCGGCCTGCTTTTTGCCGACGCTATTGCTGGGGCAGCGGGATTTATACAAAGCATTCGGCCTGCTGGCCGGCTTTTGGGCCGGCATGATGTTTGAACGGCGGTTTGTCGGCTTTTCCAACCAGGTATCAAAAGGAAAAAAGGGACTGCGGCTTTTGCTGGGTCTTCCCCTTTTGGGCGGGGTGCAATTTTTGCTGAAGCTGCTGTTCCCGCCGCTTCTCTGGCTGGATGCGGCACGATATGCGCTACTTGTTTTTGTGGCGCTGGGATTGTACCCGATGATTTTCCACAGGGCAGGATTCTGAATGTGGAAAAGTTTGGCCGGTATTCGCTTCCAATGATTGCTATTTTCCCGCCGAGTGGGTATAATAAGCGGTAGAAGATCGAAAAGGGGATTGAACCATGAATGGTTGGAATGCAACGGAGTTTTTCCGATGGGTAAAAGGGAAAAAAATTGCGTTTATCGGTGTGGGGGTAACCAATACCGATTGTATCCGCCTGTTTGCCAAAAAAGGTGCGGAGGTGTCGGTACTGGACCGCAAAAGCCGGGAACAGCTGGGAGCTCTAGCCGATGAATTTGAACAAAGCGGCATCCGGCTGGTGCTGGGAGACGGCTATCTGGACGGTCTGACCGGCTATGACGCGGTGTTTCGCGCGCCGGGGATGTATTTTCATCATCCCGCGCTGGAAAAAGCCCGGCAGGAGGGAGCGGTCATCACCTCCGAAATGGAGCTTTTTTTCCGCCTGTGTCCCTGTAAGACGTACGCAGTTACCGGATCCGACGGCAAAACCACGACCACAACGCTCATTGCGGAAATGCTCAAAGCATCGGGAAAAAAGGTCTACAAGGGCGGCAACATCGGCCGCGCTCTGCTGCCGGTGGTCGAAGAGGTCTCCTCTGACGATGCCGCCGTGGTGGAGCTTTCCAGCTTTCAGCTGATCTCCATGCGCCAAAGCCCGGATGTGGCGGTCATCACCAACGTAGCGCCCAATCATCTGGATGTACACCGGGATATGCAGGAATATATCGACAGCAAGAAAAATCTGATCCTGCATCAGGACGGGTTTTCCCGCACGGTGCTGAATCGGGATAATGCCATCACCCGAGACATGACAGGGCTTGTCCGCGGGGAGCTGCTGACGTTTTCCCGGCAGGAGGCCCCTCGTTTTGGCGCTTATCTGCGGCAGGACGGCATGCTGTGCATGCGCTGTCACGGTGCAGAAACCGAGATTTTGCCCATGGAGCAGATTCGGCTGCCCGGGCTGCATAACGTGGAAAACTTTCTGGCCGCATACAGCGCTGTATGGGGCGATGTGCCAGTGGAAATCATGGCCCGGACCGCCCAGGAATTCGGCGGTGTGGAACACCGGATGGAGCTGGTTCGGGAGCTGGGCGGCGTAAAATGGTACAACGATTCCATCGGCACCAGCCCCACCCGCACCATTGCGGGACTCAAAGCCTTTGGACAGAAGATTATTCTGATTGCCGGCGGATATGATAAAAAAATCCCCTATGAGCCGCTGGCGCCGTATTTGTGCGAAAAGGTATCGCACCTGATTCTGATGGGCGCTACCGGCCCCAAGATCCAGCAGGCGCTGGAAGCCTGCCCGGATTACGACGGGCAGCATCCGGCACTGCACTGGGCCGAATCAATGGAGCAGGCGGTACAGACCGCGGACGGTCTGGCAGGCAGCGGCGACATTGTAGCCTTGTCCCCCGCCAGCGCCAGTTTTGACCTGTATCCGAATTTTGAAAAGCGGGGCGAGCATTTCAAAAGGCTGGTAGCAGCCTTAAAGCCGTAACAGGGGAGGATTCCTCCTACCCATAAAGGCTGCCGGTTTACCCGGCGAAGAGAAAGGATGAAAACCATGAACTGCAAAGATTTACTGATGCGTTTGTCCAGCGCGGTAGGTGTTTCCGGACGGGAAGGCTCCGTAGTGGCGATGGCTGCCGAAGAACTGCGGACGCTGGGTGAGGTGTCGATTAGCCCGCTGGGCGATTTAATCTGCACCATCCGCCAGCCGGAAAAGGGACAGAAAAATTTTATGCTGGATGCCCATGTGGACGAAATCGGCATGATTGTTACCTGGATTGACGACGAAGGGTTTTTAAAGGTTTCTCCAGTGGGCGGTTTTGACCGCAGCCTGCTTTTGGCCTCGCAGGTATCCGTACATACGGCCCAGGGGGATCTGCCCGGGTTTATCTGTTCCATTCCGCCCCACCTGCAGAACGGTGAGGCGAAAAATCCCAAATTCGAAGATATTTATATCGATATCGGTTACAGCAAGGAAGAAGCCGAGAAACGGGTACAGCCTGGAGATATCGCTACTTTCGTCACCCCCACCCGGGAAATGCACGGCGGGTTTATCACCGGCAAGGCCATTGACAACCGCTCCAGCTGCGTGGCGGTGATGCGGGCGGCGGAGCTTCTCGGAAGCGAGGACAAGCCCTACGGATTGTCGGTCACCCTGACGACCCGTGAGGAAGTGGGCGGCATGGGCGCGCAGGCGGCAGCCTATACGGTAAATCCCACTCATGCGATAACGGTGGACGTGGGCTTTGGCTGGACGCCTGACTGCAAGAAAGAACAGTGCCGTGCTTTTGGAGGCGGTCCCGTTATCGGATTTGGTTCCCTGTTGGACGGGGAAATGTCCCGCACGCTGATTGAAGCTGCCAAGGAAGAAGATATTCCTTATCAAACGGAAGCGATGGGAGGCGGCACCGGCACCAACGCCGACAGTATTCTCATTACCCGGGGCGGCGTGAAAACCGGCGTACTCTCCATTCCGCAAGGTTATATGCACACGCCGGTAGAAAAAATTCTGCCGGAGGATATTGAAAATACCGCCCGGCTGCTGGCCGCCTATGTGAAAAAGGAGGGGAACCGCAAATGATCCGTCTGATTGAAAATCTCTGCGCCATCAACGGCGTTTCCGGCGACGAGCAGGATGTGGCCGCCGCCATCATCGAGCAGATCAAGGACTACTGTGAATATGAAGTAACGCCTCTGGGCGATGTCATCGCCTTTAAAAAAGGCGCAAAGCATCCCCGCAACCAGGTGATGTTCGATGCGCATATGGACGAAGTTGGCTTTATTATCACCTATATTACCGAGGAGGGGTTTCTGCGCTTTGCCACAGTTGGCGGCATTGATAACCGGGTCATCCAAGGCAAACCGGTGGTGGTAGGCAAAAACAAGGTCTATGGCATCATCAGCTCCAAACCCATTCATCTGATCGACCGGGACCACCGGGATGACCCCATCAAAGCGGCGGATCTTTCGATCGACATCGGCTGCCGGAACCGGGAAGAAGCGGAAGGTCTGGTCAGCGTGGGAGATCGGGTATCCTTTGACTCTCCGTTTGTACGCTTTGGCGACGGATTTTTAAAATCCAAAGCGCTGGACGACCGGGCCGGCTGCGCAGTGCTGATTAAAATGATTCAGTCCGATTTGGAATACGATACCTATTTTTCCTTTACCACCCGGGAGGAAGTTGGCGGTATGGGCGCTCAGACAGCAACCTACACCGTCAAACCGGACATTGCGGTGGCCATTGAGACCACCACTGCTGCGGATATCGGCGGCGTAGCGCCGGAAAAACGGGTCTGTTTTTTGGGCAAGGGCCCGGTGATCTCCTTTATGGACAAAGGGACCATTTACGACAAACGGCTGTATCAGCTGGCGTTGGACACCGCCAAAGAGTATAAAATCAAGGCGCAGCCAAAGCTGGGCGTATTCGGCGGCAACAATGCAGGTTCCATGCATCAGGCAGTGGGCGGCGTTCGCCCGGTGGGGATTTCCATGCCCTGCCGCTATCTGCACACCCAGTCCTGCGTGCTGCAGGAGGAGGATATTACCGCCACCTATGATCTGCTGATGAAGCTGTCGCAGGTGTACGCAATCTGTGATTAGGGCAGTACTTCCCGGCGACAGCCTCTTTGTCCCGTCGGCAGCCGGGCCGGACCCTTATGGGGCAATCCACACGGCGAGGTGGGAGCTTTACGGTCGGGGAACGGGACCGCCCCGCTTTTGGCTCACGCCAAAGGCCGATGGGGTTTTGTCCCTGTCCGGCGATACGTTGGTACTATCCGGCCGTTTCTCCGATTCGGAGGAGCTGGCGGCATTTTGCGCCATCTGTGGTGCCAAAACACTGCGCGGACCTGCTTCGGCACTGGCAGAAACGGCAGCCCGGCTGAACTGGCCCATTCAGTCCAGGCAGATTCTAAGCGCTGTTGGCGTGTTGCGCCCAACCCCTATCCCGCCGGGAATTTGCGAACCTTCTCCCCGGGAGGTCTATCCGCTGCTGCAGGGGGTATTTGATCTGCCGGAAGCGGATTTTGCTCCCTGGTACTGCGAGGTTTCCCACAAGCTGCGCCATCAGCAGGGAACCTTGCTGGGCGTACGGGAGGAAGGGCAGATCATTGCTACGGCAGGGATCTATCATCAAAACAAACAAGCGGCTCTGATTGGGTCGGTAGCGACTCATCCGGCTTTTCGCAAGCGCGGATATGCGGCGGCGCTGGTGTTTCTGCTGGCGGCCCGCGCGCAGGAAAGCGGTAGAATACCATTTGTCATCTGCCAAAACGCACAAGCTGTTCGGGTATACGAGCGGGTGGGATTTACTCCGTGGGGCGAAGAATGGCTTTGCCTGCGGGATGGGCTGGCAGAATAAAAATCTGCTGGCGTATAAAAACAAGCAGGCACCCTGATATCACAAGAGCGCCGCGGCCTAGCGCGGACAAGACAAGGAGAATCCATTCCAATGGAACAGAATTTTTTTGACATTGACCCAAGGCTGGAAAAATTTGGGGAACAGGCACAGCTCGATTGCGCCCAGGCATTTGCTCGGACGGAGGAAATCGGCGAATATAACAGCAGGAAAGTGTTGGCGGCCTTTCTTCACAACGGTGTAAGCGAGTCCCATTTTGCCGGGAGTACCGGCTATGGCTACGATGACCGCGGCCGGGAAACCCTAGAGGCGGTGATGGCAGAAATCACCGGCAGTGAGGACGCGCTGATGCGGCACAATTTTGTGTCCGGAACCCACACGCTGACAACGGCGCTGTTCGGCGTTCTGCGCCCCGGCGATGTGATGCTCTCCATCACCGGGCTGCCTTATGACACCATTCAGCCGGTGATTGGCATTACCGGCGAAAACTGCGGTTCGCTAAAAGAGTTCGACATCGAATACCGCCAGGTAGATCTGCTGCCAGACGGCACGCCGGATCTCGAAGCCATTGCCGAAGCGGTAAAGGATCCCCGTGTCAAAGTGGCGTATGTACAGCGCTCCCGCGGCTATTCCCTGCGGCCCTCCATCAACATGGACATGATGGGAAAGCTGATTCAGACGGTGCGGAAAAACAATCCCAAGGCGATTTTCATGGTGGATAACTGCTATGGAATTTTTACCGAAAAGACAGAACCGACCCAGCTGGGCGCTGATTTAATTGTAGGCTCTCTGATCAAAAACGCCGGCGGCGGGATTGCCCGCACCGGTGGATACATCGCCGGCCGGCGGGATTTGATTGAACAGTGCGCTTACCGTCTAACCACGCCGGGGCAGGGCAAGGAGATCGGATGTACGTTGGGCGAACTGCGGAATATGTTTTTAGGGCTGTTTTTAGCGCCGAATGTGGTTTGCAACGCTGTAAAAACGGCGATTTTCGCTGCTGCGCTGTTCGAGTGTTTGGGGTACCGTGTCAATCCTTCCTGCCGTGAGCCGCGTACCGATATCATCCAGTCGATAGAGCTTGGCAATGAAAAGGGAATGGTAGCCTTTTGCAAGGGCGTACAGCGCGGCGCACCGGTCGATTCCTTTGTGGTGCCGGAGCCCTGGGATATGCCTGGTTATGAAAGCAAAGTCATCATGGCGGCGGGGGCATTTCATCTGGGCGCTTCCATTGAACTGTCTGCTGACGGTCCAATCCGGGAGCCCTATGCCGTTTGGCTGCAAGGCGGGTTAACCTACTTTACCGGTAAAACGGGTATTCTGCTTGCGGCTCAGACCATGCTGGAGGACGGCGTTTTAAGCTTGGAGAATTGACAAAAAGGCTGCGTCATGATATTCTTTTTGTGCGGACAAAAGTGGCGGAAAAAAATTATGTGTCCTTACCGATATATGCGGAATCGGGAGAAACGCAGAAATCAGGCGCTGTCATCTCAGCGCAAAATTTTGATATAACAAACAGCGGCAGGGTGATCCTGCCGCTGATAAATGCGGGAGTGGCGGAATGGCAGACGCGCTGGTCTTAGGAGCCAGTACCTCGGTGTGTGGGTTCAAGTCCCATCTCCCGCACCAGATAATGATAATCCGAACCCGGTTCCAATCGGGAACGGCTTCGGATTTTTAGTATATCTTTAGTGCTAAAGCAAAAGCGGCGGTATCCCTCACGATACCGCCGCTTTTGTCATACGCTCCTTTTCTTCTCTGTTTCCTTTGCTCTCTGCACTTTCCATTCTTCAAATTCTTTCTGCCCCCCTGGGCTTTCAAAGAATTTTTGGATTTCAGGAAGTAAGCACCGGGCAAAGGCTTCTATTTCATGTTGGGAATATTTGTATCCGGTTGCTTTTTTGCCATATATCGCCTTTCTCTATTCAGTTGTCAAGGTACATTGCCGCTACAGAGGCGGTGTGAAATTCTGCTTATACTCAATCACCGTTCCTTTGTGTATCGCTGCTGCCGCTTTAGTTCCGCCAGCACGTCCGGCGGGATACGGTCAACCAGCCTTTGAATGTTCTGTAATTCGCTTTCCAGCTTCGCCCGTTCCATACGGTCTTTCATTTTGCCGCTTTCGCTGGCTTTTGCCCTTGCTTCCAACTTTTGATTTTCTTCCAAAAGGTCTTTTATCGTGACCTTGTGTACTTTTTCAGTTGGCCGGAGAAGTTCTCCATTTGTGGGAACCACTTTTTCAGCATGGCAAGAGCTTCCTCTTTCTTCTTCCCAGCGTTGATCGGATTGATACCGTCCAGCGTGGCTTCAATGGCCTTCGCCTATTTGGAGAGGTTGACCGCCTGCTTGAATAGCCGGGTGGGGATATTTCAGCAAGGGAAAATATCTCCGAAGGTAGCGAGGGAATTATTAAGTGTTTCTTTTATCCCGGCCAGCAAAAAAGAGGATATCCTCCATTGAGAATATCCTCCTTCTTTACAGCGCTCACAACAACCTTGACAGCCAAAAATCTTTCATCCTGACAAAATGAGACTGTGTTGTCTTTTTTTGCGTGCATAAAATCTCATGCCGTTAAAGCAAATCGTAACCATAAAAAGTTGACGGCGTATTCCGTTTAGACTTCCGGGCTGTCCGTCCTATGCACTGAGATTGCGCGGCAGGGCTGTCTAAGGGCGCACATGGCCGTTTTTGCCATGCTTTTGCACAGCAGAATCGCTCCAGTAAACACAATCTTTGCCAGACTGTATTTCGCCGGGATTTTCGAAGTTCGACTTTATCGGTTCAGCTCTCGCAGCGCGTCAATCAATTCCGTTTTCTGCGCGGATTTTTCATCTTTTTTCTTGACGACCCGTGCCGGAACACCCGCTACCACCATACCGGGCGCCACATCTTCAATGACTACTGATCCGGCGGCTACAACGGAGCCCTCGCCAATCCGCACTCCCTCGATAACCACCGCGTTGGCGCCAATGAGCACATTGTCCTCTACGACTACCGGCGTTGCAGAAGGCGGCTCCACCACGCCTGCCAGCACAGCGCCGGCACCGATGTGGCATCGTTTCCCCACCATTGCCCGGCCGCCCAGCACCGCGCCCATATCAATCATGGTACCTTCTCCGATTACCGCGCCGATATTGATAACCGCTCCCATCATAATTACTGCATTGTCGCCGATTTGTACCTGCTCGCGGATAATAGCTCCCGGTTCAATCCGGGCATGGATATCCTTTTTGTCCAACAGGGGAATTGCCGAGTTTCTGGCATCGTTCTCCACCTGCTGGGATAGAATTTTTTCCCGGTTTTCTTCCAGCACCGGCCGGATATCCTCCCAGTCTCCGAAAACGACTGAAAAGCCGTTGCCGCCGGAAAACTGCTGTGCGGCGGGAAATGCTACCGGCTGCGACGTTTGCAGCCAGACCCGCACCGGCGTCTTTTTGGGGGAGGTGCGGATATATTCAATGATCTGATAAGCGTCCATGCTTAATCCATCCTTTCTGTATCTACCGTGGAAAACAGGATTTCATCCAATGTATAAAATCCTGGATCTTTACCCGCCAGCAACTCTGCCGCTTTTACCGCACCTGCTGCGAAAATCCGGCGGCTTGCCGCGCTGTGAGAAAAAGAGAGGGTCTCATCTTCACCGAAGAAATACAGCGTATGCTCGCCGGCCACTGTGCCGCCACGCAGGGCAAACATGCCCATTTCATCGCGGTCTCTGGCCCCACAGAAGCCCTCTCTGCCGCTGATCCGGCGAAGTCGCCGGTGGGGGTCCAAGGCGTCAGCCAGCATTTTGGCGGTACCGCTTGGGGCATCTGCTTTCTGATTGTGGTGCTTTTCTACCAGTTCCACATCAAAATCTGCCAGCAGCATCGGCCCAAAATTTTCCAATATCCGCCGCAGAAGGGCAACGCCTAGGCTGTAATTGGCCGAATACAAAACCGCCGCTGATTTGCCCAACTGCCGCAGGACATCCATCTGCTCTTCACTGTATCCAGTGGTTCCGCTGATCAGCGGCGTACCAGTACGGCGGATATAATTGGCCAATGAATCCAGCATGGCTGGATGGGAAAAATCAACCGCCGCATCCGCTTTTTTAAGCTGCCGCAGCAGCTTTGCATCCTGACCGTCCAGCGCAGCCAGGATCTCCCATCCCTTCTGCTGGGCCAGCTCCTCGACCATTCGGCCCATTTTTCCATATCCTGTAATCAAAATTTTCATCGCTGCCCCTCCTTTACGCCCTTTGGGCTGTTTTATTTTACGTCCAATCCGGCCTGTCTCATGATACCCGCCAATTTTTCCCGGTACTCTGAGCTCATGGGACATAGCGGGAGCCGGTAGCCGCCCACATTCATCCCCATGAGGTTCATCGCTTCTTTGACCGGGATAGGGTTAACCTCCATGAACAGCCCGTTAATGAGATCCAGATATTTTAGCTGCGCCTTTAACGCCTGTTCGCGCCGGCCCTCCAGATAATCCGTGACCATCTGATGACAGGCAGCGGGCATGATATTGGCCCAAACTGAAATCACCCCACTGGCACCCAGGGACAAAAGCGGCAGGGTAATGTCGTCATTGCCGCAGAACATCTGAAAATCATCGGACAGATACCGGGCTATCTTTACCGCGTAAGAAATATCGCCGCTGGCTTCTTTGATGCCGCATATATTGGGATGCCGGGCCAGACGAGCCACCGTCTCCACCGGAATGGAACAACCGGTGCGCCCCGGAACATTATACAAAATCACCGGTACATCTACCGCGTCGGCACATTGGCAAAGTGACGGTACATGCCTTCGGCATTGGCCTTGATGTAGTAGGGAGTAATGCACAAAAGGGCATCGGCTCCCATGGCCGCATATTTTTTGCTTTTCTCCAACTGGGTTTCCGTGGAGTTGGACCCGCTGCCCGCGATGACGGGGACGCGGCCTGCTACCCGGCCGATGGTAAAGCGGCATACCGCGTCGTCCTCTTCATGGCTCATGGTAGAAGATTCTCCCGTTGTGCCCAGCACCAGAATGCCGTCAGTTCCCTGGGCGATATACCAATCCAGGATTTTACCCAGTCGTTCAAAATTCACCGTTCCATCTTCGTAAAAAGGCGTTATCAGCGCCACAATGGATCCTTGCAGTTTCATATCTCATATTCTCCTTTTCCAATCCTTTTTGCCGGTCCGCTCATCCACACACTGCCATCTCTGTCAATTTGGACGGTGAGACGCCCTTTTGGCAGCCGTATTTCCACTTCATTTTCGCAGTATCCCCTGCGGTACGCATCCAGCGCCGCCGCACAGGCCCCGGTGCCGCAGGCCAGCGTCATCCCAACGCCCCGCTCCCAGGTGCGCATCTGGATGGTGTGCCGATTCAGCACCCGCACCATGTTGACGTTGGTTTTTTCCCGATACAGCGGACTTTCACAGATCAAACCCGCGATCCGCTGGGTTTGGGAGTCCTCCGGATCTTTTACGAACCAGACTGTATGTACAGTGGACATAAAAAAGCTGTCCACCAAAATTTTTTTCCCTTCTACCGGCACCGGAAAATCCAATGCCGGACCGGAGTGTTCCACGCCTATCGACTCCGGCGAAAAATCCGCTTTTCCCATGGCTACCTGTGCCAGAAAAGGATCCCGGCTGGCCACCGTCACCATCTTGGGTCCCGCCAAAGTTTCTACTGCAAGGCATTCTCCGTCTACCAAGCCCTCGTCCAGACAAAATTTTGCAAAGCAGCGGATGCCGTTGCCGCACATAGGGGCGCGGGACCCGTCGCAGTTATAGAAAATCATGGTCAGCGGACAGGTCCTCACCAGAATAAATCCGTCGGCACCAAGGCCAGTATGCCGGTCACACACCGCCGGAATCAGCGTTTTCAAATCATACCCCGCGGCATCTTCCTCCCGCAGGATGATAAAGTCATTGCCGCAGCCATGATATTTGCTCGCCGGCAGCATCTAAAATTCCTCCTTCACACGAAAAATCGGGAATCAGGCGGTGCAGTTTTATCCGGGCAGATACGCCAAAATTGCCGGCGCTACTGCCCGCCGCCATCACCCCCTGCGCAAAGAGGAAGTCGATTCTGTTCATAAAGTCTCTCCCCATTCAAAATTTCGCCGGTCTTTTTGTCATTGTATGCGTCGATAAGGCAAAATCATCCTGTCTTTCGGCAAAACAAAAAGGCCGGTCAGGGGAGCGCCCCTTACCGACCTGATACAGCAGGCTGATTTTCCCCCGGAAAAGAGAAAAACGGCCTTTTTTGTATAAGACGTAAAGATAGCACTCCTGCATTGGATTGCAGACAGTCTTACGGATGTTTTCCGCAAGCCCACCGGCCCGACATGCCTGCCTTAGACCAGTTCGGCAAAATTGCTTTTCCGTCTCCTCATCGCCTGCCGGCTCCGAAACGGATTGTCGTTTTTGCGCCTCTATCAATTTAAGGTGCATAATAACACGGTTTTTCCAAAAAGGCAACCTTTTTCTGCAAAAAGAGGTTTTATACAAAGAATCCCATGATTTTCTTTTTGATTTCATTTAAGTTGCAGGAAATATGCCAAATAACTTCCAAACCCCGGTTGCACCCAGTAAAAAATCGCTGCCCTGCACAGCAAAAAATATTTGCATCCCCCGTCTTGCCGGCGTATAATAACCCTAAAAACCGGGGAGGGATCTTTTTCATGCTGGAACAACTCACCATCCACCGACGGGCTCTGCACCGGATTCCGGAGCTGGACGACCAGCTGCCGGAAACTCAGGCCTATCTGCTGGATCGGCTGTCGCCGCTGCGCTGCCGGATCATTACGCCGGGCCGCTGTGCCGTGTTGGCCTATTTTGACGCGGGCAAACCGGATACCGCCGCTTTTCGCAGTGATA
Organism: uncultured bacterium; assembly: GCA_934875375.1. Lineage (GTDB taxonomy): Bacteria > Bacillota > Clostridia > Oscillospirales > Ruminococcaceae > UBA3818. The sequence goes on along the minus strand of CAKXHL010000017.1, from coordinate 25,511 downwards.
TGGATGCGTTGCCCATAGAAGAGAAAAGCGGCGTCTCTTTCTGTTCGGCGCATCCCGGGCGGATGCACGCCTGCGGTCACGACGGGCATATGGCCATGCTTTTATGTCTGGCCCAATGGATCAGCGGACATTTGGATCAGCTGGCCCGCAACGTGCTGCTGGTCTTTCAGCCGGCGGAGGAGACCACAGGCGGCGCCCAAAGCATCTGTCAAACCGGTATTTTTCGCCAGTTAAACGTTCGCCATATCTTCGGGATCCATCTTTGGCCGGATCTGCCTGCCGGAACTGTCAGCACCCGCAGCGGGCCGATGATGGCCCGTTCCAGCGAGATGACGGTAGAAATCAACGGCAAAAGTGCCCACATCGCCAGATGGCGGGAGGGGGCCGATGCGCTGGCAGCAGGGGTGGAATTTGTTCGCCGGTCCTATAGCATGGCCGATTCGGAACTGCCGCCGGACCAGTTCCGGGTATTTAAATTCGGCCACATGCAAAGTGGAACGGTGCGCAACGCGGTCAGCGCCTATACCGTACTGGAGGGAACCCTTCGCACCTTCCAGGACGAGGTGTTTGATCACATAACCCGCCGGGCCGCTGAAATCGGCCAAGATGTGCAAAAAGAGACAGGCTGCCAAATCTCGGTACGCTTCAGTCAAGGGTATCCGCCGGTTTACAACGATCCTGCACTGTACGAACAGGCAGCCGCCCTACTGGCCCCGGACCGATTGGTGCCGCTCAAAGAGCCTGCCCTTATTGCCGAAGATTTTTCTTTTTACCAGCAGGAGCTTCCCGGCCTGTTCTTTTTCCTCGGCACCGGTTCCGATCAACCGCTTCATTCCGACCGGTTTTGCTTTGACGAAAGCGCGCTGGAACAGGGCGTAGCTTTATATCAAACACTTTTACAGCTTTGATTTTCCACCAATTTTTTACCTGCCGTGGAAAACGGCGGGCTTTTTCAAAAGGAGGGGATCTTCATGGTGGAAAGCATGAACGCCGCTTTGCTGGGCTGCCAGCCCAGTGGCATCCGCCGGTTTACCGCTCTGGCAAAAGCAGAACCGGGCTGCCTGTTTCTTACCATCGGCGAGCCAGATTTTTCCACACCGGAGCCAATTAAAGAGGCCACCAAAACCGCATTGGATCAAAATTTGACCCATTATCCGCCCGGAGCGGGGGAGCTATATCTGCGGGAGAGAATCTCCCGGTTTGAGCAGGAGCAAAACGGCGTGTCCTATTCTCCGGAAGAAATTCTTGTTGTCGATGGAGCCACTGAAGGGCTCTATCTTGCGCTGCGCGGAATTTTAAATCCCGGTGATGAGGTCATCGTTCCCACTCCCGCTTTTGGTTTGTACGAGCCGCTGGTTGCCTTATCCAGCGGCGTATATGTCCCTATGGATACCTGCGCAGATCATTTCCAGATCACCCCGCAAAATCTGGCGCAGCATATCACCGCAAAAAGCAAAGCAATCCTCCTCAATTCGCCCAACAATCCTACCGGCGCGGTCTATACCCCCGAGTCGCTGGACGCGGTCTATCAGGTAGCGAAGGAGAAAAATCTCTTTGTCCTTTGTGACGACGTGTACGCACAGCTGGTCTATGGGCCTTATCAAAGTTTTTCCCGGTATCAGGACATCCGGGAAAAAATCATCCTCATCCAGAGTTTTTCCAAGCCATACGCCATGACTGGCTGGCGCATGGGATATTTATGCGCAGACCGCCCGGTGATCGAGCAGTTGGCAAAACTGCATTCTTATACCGTGGTTTCTGCGGTCTCTTTTTTGCAAAAAGGCTGTGCGGCCGCGCTGGACTATGATCCGTCCCCGATGATTGAGACCTACCGCCGCCGCAGGGACTATGTGTATGGCCGTCTGGTTGAGATGGGGATGGAAGTGCAGAAGCCACAGGGCGCTTTTTATCTGTTCCCATCCATTCAAAAATACGGCATGGATTCCGAAACGTTCTGTCTGCGGATGATTCAAGAGGCCAAACTGGCGGCAGTACCCGGCTCCTGTTTTGGGGCGGACGGATATATACGCCTGTCTTACTGCTATGCAGACGATGAGCTGCGACAGTGTCTGGACCGGCTGGAAAGGTTTTTGACAACTCTTTGATATTTCAAAAAAGCGGGTGCGACAGCATCCGCTTTTTTCGGTCCACCTTTTCTTGATTTCTTTTTTAGATATGATATATTTCTCATAAAAGAGATAAATATATCACTATTGAAGGAATCTCTGTGCTCTCGTTTCAATGTCAGTTTATCGTCAATAAGTTTTTGGGAAGCGGCCTGTTTTTGCTCTTTGGCTTTCTGGATTTATGGGGAGACCCTCGTCCCGGCTGGCTTGACTGGATAGGCATCGCGGCAGTCTGTACAACAATTCTCCTGTTTTTATGGATGATTGTATTGGAAAAGAAACGGGGAGTAGAGAAAAAAGATGAAATGGCGGTACACAGCCAGCGCCACGCCAAATCGGATCTATATGACTGGGCCTGCATTGCCCTGCTTCTCCTGATCGTTTTTTCTCAAAAGGGAATCATCCACCCCCAGACCGGCTGGGGATACCTAAGCCTTAAGGCGATCAAATAAAAGAAATGCCCGGATGAATCATCCGGGCATTTCTTTTCAAAAGGTGTTATTCTACCACAAACGGCACTGCCGGCATCTTTTTTTCCCGATGATGCATCCATACAAAATAGCCTGCACACAGTAAAAGCTGCACAACAGTAGAAGCCGGCGTTGCCAACCCTACGCCGAACAAAGAGACTGGCTGCACCCGGCTCATCATCCAGGAAACCGGAATCCGCACAAGAAATGCGCCTGCAATCCCCTGAATCATGACAAAAGCAGTTCGACCGCAGCCGTTAAAGTAGCCCATGATGCAAAATAGAAAAGACACGAGCAAACAGTCGACCGCATAAGCTTTGAGGTATTCCGCCGCAGCCGCGATAACCGTTGCGTCCCGGGCAAACAGCTGCGCCAGCAATCCGCCGTGAAAAAACGAGAAATACGACAAAATCACGCCGACGGCCAAAGAAGTGCTGATGGCGCCAATCAGTGCTTTTTTCGCCCGGTCAGGCCGCCCAGCACCCATATTCTGCGCCACAAAGGCACTCATCGCCTGCATATAGGCCGATGGAACCATCAAAACAAAACCGCAAATTTTCTCTGCCACTCCAACACCGGCTGATGGGGTAACCCCCAGGGCATTGACAATGGCTGTAACCGCCAAAAAGGAAATGCAGACCAGAAGATCCTGGGTTGCAATGGGCAGCCCCAGCCGCACCACCTGTCCCACGGTGTGTTTCTCCCAGCGAAATTCCTGGCGGGAAAAAGAAAAAGGCAGCTCCATCCGGCGGATAATCAGGATCGATATCACCACGCTCACTGCCTGAGCAAATACAGTAGCAGCTGCCGCACCGGCCGCGCCCCAGCCCAATCCGCCGACGAGCAGCAAATCCCCCACAATATTGGTCACACAGGCAATGGCTACCGAAATCAGCGGCAGCTTTGCGTTGCCGATTCCCCGAAACACACCGCCCAGCACGTTAAAAGCAATGATAAAAAGAGTTCCCGCGCCGCAGATTCGCACATACTGCACGGTACTATCAAAAGCTTCCGGCGGCGCCTGCATCATCCGGGCAAAGGGAACGGCAAACAGCTCCAAAGCCACAGTCAATACCGCACCGATCGCCAAAAACAGCAGGATGCTGGCGCCTACTACTCGTCCGCCCTCCTGTGCTTTTCCCGCACCGATACGGTTTCCCAGCAAAACAGTGGTTCCCATAGCCAGCCCGGTAATAAAAGAGGTGACTGTCTGCATAATCCAGCTCCCAGTGGATACGGCTGAAACTTCCCCGGCGTGGCTGAATTGTCCAACGATCAGCATATCTACTGCGCCGTACATTGTCTGCAAAAAAATGGCAAATAGAATCGGCAATGCAAACCGGATCAGAGGGGAAAGAACCTTTCCCCTCGTAAAATGATTGGTATTTTCCATTTTTGCATCTCCCTTTTTCTGTCTTTCCTCAAAAAAACCGGATAAGCAGCGGACATCTCAGGCCGCCATCTTATCCGGCTCGTCATTTCCTGGGAACGATCTGCCTTTGATGAACGAGAGTTATTCTAACACAACTTTTTCCAAAATGTCAAGGAAAGAAAACGCTACGCACTCTTTCTTGCCGGGCTAACGCAAGTATGGTATGATAAAAACAAAAAGGCAGAAGAAAGAGGGATAAAAATGAAAAGATGGATCTGTCTGGTCGGCATTTTGATTTCCCTGATCTTGATGCTCCTGCCGGAAGGGGTCGCCATGACTTTTGCCTCCGGTCCAGGAGAGACAATCAAATGTTTTTACCCTTTTTTCAGCAGGATACCGTTAGGCTATGGAAACCTGTTTCCCGCGGCTTCCATCCTTTTGAGCGCCATCGGCGCGGCATTTTTACTTTTTGCCCCTAGGGTTCGTCCTGCTATTTTGACCTGCCTTGGGCTGAGTATTCTGGCCAATGCAGCATCCTGGATGCTGTTCGCCAGCTTTACCGCTGTCAGTCTGGGAATTGTTCTGTTCCAGGCCGTGGTGCTTTCTTTGCAGCTTTTTTTCTTTGATGAGAGAAAAAGACCGCCGGCTTAAGGTTCCGTTTTTTCCGCCAGCCCTGAATCCTTTTTTCGCTGCGATCAAGCAGCTTCTTGTTTGCCGAAATCATTTCCTATGAAGACGCTGACAGATAAAAAAGCCGTCCCGTTTCCTAAAAAGGAGACAGGGCGGCTTTTTCTGACAGATGCTACTCTTCCTCGATATCCAGTTTGATATGCAGCTCTTCCAGCTGTTTTTCGCTTACTTTTCCAGGTGCGCCCATCATGACATCCTGGGCGTTTTTGTTCATCGGGAACGGAATAATCTCCCGGATGGACTCTTCGCCTGCCAAAAGCATCACAATCCGATCCACACCGGGGGCGATGCCCGCATGGGGCGGCGCGCCGTAGGTAAAGGCGTTATACATGGCCGGGAATTTGGATTTTACATCCTCTTCGCCCAGACCCACCAGCTCAAAGGCCCGGATCATGATTTCCGGATCGTGGTTGCGCACCGCGCCGGAGGAAAGCTCCACGCCGTTGACCACCAAATCGTACTGATCCGCCGTAATGGTCAAAGGATCGATTTCGCCGTTGTGCGCTTTTTCCAGAATCTCCAGTCCGCCGGAGGGCATGGAGAACGGGTTGTGGCAGAATTCCAGTTCTCCGCTTTCTTCTCCAATTTCGTACATGGGGAAGTCCACGATCCAGCAGAACTTGTATTTTTCCTTATCCATATGGTTGGGGCAGAACGCGCCCAGCTTGTTGCGGAACACGCCGGCAGTTTTCTGCGCTGCCAGCTTTTTGCCGGCGGTCAGGCCCACAAAGCAGCCGGGAACAAGACCCAACGCCTTTACGGCCTCATCTTTGATGGGCGCCACAAATTTGGCAATGCCGCCCACGATTTCGCCGTTTTCGTCATAGCGGAACCAGTATCCCTTGTTGCCGGACTGCACCTCCACCTCGGCGCACAGTCCGTCGATCTGCTTGCGGGTACCGGCAAAATCGGTGACCACAATGGCCTTGACCACATTGCCCTCAAAGGGGCCAAAACCGCAGCCGGACAGCAGCTTCGTCGCGTCCTGCACGGTCAAATCAATGCGCAGATCCGGTTTGTCGGAGCCGTAGGTCTCCATGGCGTCGTTAAACGAAATGCGCCGGAACGGTGCTTTGGAAGCGGTATGATAGGTTCCGTACTGGGCGAAAATCGGTGGGAACACATCCTCGATGACCGAGAACACATCCTCCTGGGTGGCGAAAGCCATCTCCATATCCAGCTGATAAAATTCGCCGGGAGAGCGGTCGCCGCGGGCATCTTCGTCTCGAAAACAGGGGGCGATCTGAAAATAGCGGTCAAAGCCGGAGGTCATCAAAAGCTGCTTAAACTGCTGCGGCGCCTGGGGCAGCGCGTAAAACATCCCCGGATGCTTGCGGGCCGGCACCAAATAGTCCCGTGCACCTTCGGGGGAGGAAGCGGTCAGAATCGGGGTGGTGATCTCCAGAAAATCGTGTTCCATCATGGCTTTGCGCAAAGCGGCCACCACGTTGCAGCGCAGCACGATGTTCTGTTTGATCGCCGGGTTGCGCAGATCCAGATAGCGGTAGCGCAGCCGCTGGGTCTCGTCCGCCTCTCGGCTGCGGTTGATCTCAAACGGAAGCTCGTTGTGGCGGCAGCGGCCCAGCACCTTGATCTGGGACGGCACCACTTCAATGTCTCCGGTAGGCTGCTTCGGGTTTTTGCTGGAGCGCTCCCGCACAACGCCGATGACCTGTAAAGTCGTTTCCTTGTTAAGGCTCTTGACCAGCGCCAACAGCTCGGCGTCCTCCACTACCAGCTGGGTGGTGCCGTAAAAATCGCGCAGGACAACGAAAGCCAGGCTTCCGCCCACCTCACGAACATTTTCCATAAATCCTGCCAGCGTCACGGTCTGGCCAACCTGTTCCAGCCGCAACTGGCCGCAGGTATGGGTTCTTGACTGCATCATGGTATTGCTCCAACTCCTATCAATTCCTGTTGTTTGCCGGAAACCCGGCATATTTTTTCTGTTAACAGCAGCAAAAAACTTAAATTTTTTATTGCGTTATTGCGCGGTCATTCCCAAAAAGGAATAACATCGCCCGAAACTCGGCCGATCCAGTATATCGCACCGATGTGAATGAAAAAGCAGACAATGAGCAAAAAGGAAGAAATGGCTTTGTTTGCGGTCAGCCGATCCATCTTTTTCCAATAATTTCCGAACATCCATATTTCAGATGCAAAAAACAGGATAAAAAGCGGATTGCTCCGAAACAGCAACGCCATATTGGAAAGAGCATAATTGATGATAATGTAATTGACCGACTCTATCAAAATTTCTAGATATTTCGAAACCGTCGCTTTCATTTTTGTTACTGATTCTTCAGTGCGCCGGCAATCTCTTCCAGATGGCTTGCGTAAACTACCTGCACCAAACTGTCCGGATCCGAGGGTTTTGCGTCCAGCCGGATTTCGGTAACCGACCCATCATCCATCTTTTTGAGTTTCACCGTTCCAGCTTCCAGCTCGCTGTCGCCGATAATGGCCGAAAATCGCGCGCCCAGCTTATTGGCAAACTTCATCTGTGCCTTGACCGACCGGCCCATGGTGTCGCACTCAGCCCAGAATCCTTCATCCCGCAGCTGCGTCACCAGCTGCGCCGCCTTGGCGCCGGCTTTATCGCCCATGCTGCCGATAAACGCAGCGCATTCCGGCTGTTGGGGAAATGCGCTGCCGCAGGCTTCCATGGTCATGAGGATTCGCTCTAAACCCATGGCGAAACCAATACCTGGCAGTGCCGGGCCGCCCAGCTGCTCAATGAGTCCGTCGTACCGGCCGCCTGCACAGATGGTGCTCTGCGCGCCAATTTTATCGGTGACAAATTCAAACACGGTTTTGGTGTAATAATCCAAGCCGCGAACGATCTTAGGGTTAATCACATAGGGGATGTCCATGGCGTCCAACCGGGCCTTGACCTGCTCAAAGTGATCGGTACATTCCTCGCACAAAAAGTCCAGCATCATGGGCGCGCCCTTGCCGATTTCCTGGCAAATGGGACTTTTGCAGTCCAAAAGCCGCATGGGATTGCGCTCCAGACGATCTTTACAGGTATCGCACAGTTCCTCGCGGCGAGCGGCAAAATGGTCATGCAGCGCCTTTTGGTATTTGGCGCGGCAGGTGGGACATCCAATGGAGTTTAGCTCCAGCTGTGCCTCAATCCCCAGCTCCCGGAACATGTGGAACACCATGGAGATCACTTCCGCATCGCTGGCCGCAGCGGGAGAGCCGAGCATCTCTACGCCAAACTGGTGAAATTCTCGCAGACGGCCCGCCTGGGGTTTTTCGTAGCGGAACGCAGCCAGCAGATATGCCGCTTTTACCGGCAGTGCATCGCCTAAAAGTCCATGCTCGATGGCGCTGCGCAGCGTTCCAGCCGTACCCTCCGGCCGCAGGGTAATGGAACGGCCGCCCTTATCCTCAAAGGTATACATTTCTTTCTGCACCACATCAGTGGTATCTCCCACCGACCGGTTAAACAGCTCGGTATGCTCAAAGGTGGGGACACGAATCTCCCGGAAACCGTACAGCCCCGCGATTTCCATGACTTTTTTCTCCAGGTACTGCCATTTATAGCTCTGAGCCGGCAGCACATCCTGGGTTCCTCTGGGTCCTTTGGTTAAAATCGCCATCTTTGTTCCTCCTATCTTTGCCGTCCGCCAAAGGCGGTTATCTAAAGTACTTTCGGCAGCTCCAAAATAAAAAGCCCCGTTCCTTCCGCACCGGAAGGGACGGAGCATATCCGCGGTGCCACCCTTGTTTGAGGGCCTGTTTCATGCCCCCCGCTTTCGGCCGTTAACGCCAGCTACACGGGCAGAACTACCAGCCCATCCAAATTGGGCGTTCCCTCTACCTGCCGCACAGGTGTCTGTTTCGCCATGCCGCCGGCAGCGCCTTTCCAGCCTAAGAAGCGCTTCTCTGTACCGAGCCTGACCGAAATCTCCCGTCGAATCCACATTTTTCGTCTAAACCGGCAAGCTTTTGTTACCGGATTGATTTAAAATTATAATACGATTTTTCCTTTTTTGCAAGGGAAAATCAGAAAATTCCGCTTTTTCCCCATGCTTATCCTGCATGGACAATATTTCGCCAATCCAGGTCGCCGCGTTCCAATGCGTGGATCAATGCCTCCGCCGTAGCGATATTGGTTGCCACCGGGATATTATGCACGTCACATAAGCGCAGCAGCTGCGCGTGGTCACTCTCCGCTTCTTTCTGGGTCAGAGGGTCCCGGAAAAACAAAAGCAGGTCAATCTCATTGCAGGCAATCCTGGCTGCAATCTGCTGATCGCCGCCCTGCTCTCCGCTTAAAAAACGGACGATCTCCAATCCCGTGGCCTCTGCTACCATTTTACAGGTCGTACCAGTTCCGCACAAAGAATGATGGCTTAAAATTCCGCAGTAAGCAATGCAAAATTGGACCATCAGTTCTTTTTTTGCATCATGCGCCGTCAGCGCGATTGTCATGTAGATCATCCTTTCTCTATTTCTTATACACCCAACTCTACCGTTTGCCCCAAAAGCCGCAGGGCAATATTGCGGCAGGCGGCCCGTGCGCTGCTTTGCTGCGGCAGAACCATTCCTGCTCCTAAACGATAAGGTAGCTCCTGATCCTCCGGCACAATCCCCAAAAGCTGTGCGCCTACCGTATCAATGGCAAAATCCAAATGCGGAATCGGCCGACGGCGGCAAAATTGTTTTGTATCCAACCGGTTGATTACCAGCCACTGACGAATTTGAGGCCGTTCGTCCAGCCGGTCAGATACCGCGCGTCCATCTCGCAGGCATGGTAAGTCAGGCGTGGCAATAATCACTGCCGCATCCACCGCATTCTGTGCCGCCTCAAAACACGATCCAAAACCCGGCGGCGTTTCTATCAAAACAAAATCAAAAGATCCGGCCAGCTCGTCTGTTTTTTCTGCAAACACCGGCGGATCATAGAAAAATTCTCTTTCATTCGGTGCCAAAACCGCCCATAAGCCAGGCTCATCCGGCACTGGTATCATACAGTCTTTCGCCGCGCATCGCCCAGACAAAAAATCCGAAAGGCAACATACGCCCCGCTCCAAATTCATCATCAGGTCAAATGCGCCAAGGCCGGGCTCCATTTCAATTAGCAGAGTTCTGCACCCCAATCGAGCCAACTCCCGCCCTAAAATAACTGTCAGACAGGATTTTCCGACTCCGCCTTTTCCGGAGGCGGCCATCAAAATCGTTCCTCTTTTTTCCATTGTAAACTTTTTCATCCTTTTTGGCGAAATGCACCTATCCAGGTCATATTGTAACACGTTTCTTGTCAAAAGGGAATAGAAGAACAAAAATTCCACATCTTCACTTTATTTTTCTCATTTTTTTTGGTTAAATATACAAAATCCAGAGAAAATATCCTCCGGCCCAGCTGTTTTTCACAGGCACCGTTATCCTTCTTCTCCATAAATACTTAACGAGGTACGGTTGGGCATACATACTGCGCTTTGCCCCTCCATCGACAAAAATCCCGCGTTTTCACAGATGTGATCGGGGCAGGTGACCTGAATAAACCGGATTTTATGATTTTCAATTTGAAACGATACCGGCACCCCGTAATCCTCCTCCAGGGAGAATATCCTGTCCTTTTCCTCCAGCAGATTCAGCCGCATCACTTCCTGACCGTCAACCATGATAACCGCCAGATTTTGTTTTTCAGGCGGCCGGTAGGAGAGACGATAAGCCAGCCAGCAGCTGACAGCCAGCAGCAACAGCGCACCAATGACGGCTAAATCTTTTTTTCGCAGTCCAAACGATTGCTTTTTTTCCATAGATTACCTCTTGAAAAAACGGATTTGTCAAATGCGGCCCGCATTGTGCAAAGCCTGGTATTTGAACAGCCCGATCTGGGTTTTTGCGTCAACGATTTCTCCGCTGAGCACCATTTGCAGCGCCTCATCCAGCGTATAGCGCTCCACTGATAAAAATTCGTTTTCATCCAAATCCTGCTCCCCACGGGTCAGGTCCGAAGCAAAAAACAAATGGATCACCTCGGTATCGTATGCGCAGGTAGGGATCAGACTGCCCATGGATTCAAACCGACCTGCGGTGCAGCCGGTTTCCTCCCGCAGTTCTCTGCGTCCGCTCTGGGCAGGATCTTCTCCCGGTTCCAGCTTTCCAGCAGGCAGTTCCAGCAGCATTTTGCCAAATGGATAGCGGAACTGCCGGACAAAAAAGATTTTTCCTTCTTCATCCATTGCCAAAATACTAACCCCGCCCGGATGGTCGATGACCTCTCGAAACGTCTGTTTGCCGTTTTCCAGTTCCACGGTATCTCGACGCAGGCGGACGACCTTTCCTTCAAAAATACGGGTAGAATCAATGGTCTTTTCTGTATGGGACATGACATTGCTCCTCTCTTGCGGAAAAACTGCCCAAAAAGGCTTGTTTTTGCGGATTTTTTGAAATATAGGGCCTTGTTCGGCTCATATAGTAAAAAGAAAATGCTGTGAGGTGATTGTTATGGAACCATCCTTTTATACGCTGCCGCCTGCTTTTCCCCGCATCCGGGAAAAAATGCGTACTTACCAGCCTCTCTGTAACGGGCGCAGCGCCGCGGTTTTTCCCATCGGGCGTTCACTGCTGGGCCGTGGCATTTACGCCGTCCGCCTAGGCAATTCCCGCCGTTTTTCTCTGTTTGTCGGCGGCGTCCATGGCCAGGAATGGCTAACGGTTCTTCTGCTGTTTCGCTTTCTGGATGATCTGTTTTCTAGTATAGCACAAAATCATCCCCTTGCCGATATCCAAGTCAAAAAAGCTTTGGATCATCAGGGACTGGTTGTAGTGCCCGCACTAAACCCCGATGGCATCTCCATTGCGCTGGAAGGGGCCGCCGGTGCGCCTGGTATGGAGCAGCAGGTTAGTGCCTTGTGCGGCGGAGATTTTTCCCGCTGGCAGGCAAATGCCCGGGGAGTAGACCTCAACCATAATTTTGACGCGGGGTTCGAGCTTTGCAAGCAAGCGGAACAATCCGCCGGCATTCTGGGTCCTGGTCCGGGAAAATACGGCGGTGAACGGCCGGAAAGTGAACCGGAAACACGGTCCATTTGCCGGTTTATTCGTACGCAACCGGTACGTCAGCTATACGCTTTTCATTCACAGGGAGAGGAAATTTATTACCAATACGGCGAACATACTCCTCCCAGAGCGCCTTTGATCGCTCAGGTACTGGCCTCCTCCAGCGGATATACGCTGGCTCGTCCCACCGGCACCGCCAGCCATGGAGGACTCAAGGACTGGTTCATTGAGGAATTTCACCGCCCTGGTTTTACCATTGAAATCGGTCGGGGGAAAAATCCGCTTCCCATTACCGAGTTAGAACCGATTTATGCCCGTTTGATCGAAATGCTTCTGGCAGCTATGATCCTTTGATTTTCCCTATTTTTCCACAACAGTGCAAAAAAAGCGGAGCATGTAAAAAACATGTTCCGCTTTTTTGTATCAGGTTATTCTTCCTGTTCCGGATCTTCTGGATCTTCTTCTTGCTGCTCCAAAGCAAAATCAGCAAAATCCTGGACTGCCCGGGTCAGTTTTTCTTCTATGCCCGGGGAGGAAGCTTCCGCCGCAACAGGGGATTCCTCTTCTTTGCGGTCTGTTTCCTGCTCCATCTCTGTTGTTTCAGATTCTTCCTCTTTCGGTACCCGCGCCAAGGTTACAACCCTGCCTCCCTCGGGTACGCGCATTACCCGCACACCGCTTCCGTAGCGGGACTGTAATGTCACATCGTCCGAATGAATACGGATGATAATGCCGTCATCGGTAATCATAATGACGTCATCTTCCGGTGTAACAGCCCGAACCGCCGCCACAAGGCCCTTTTCCTCATTGACTTTGTAGTTGCGGATTCCTTTTCCGCCTCGGCTTTGCAGCCGGTACTGATCAAAGCTGGTCCGGCGCCCGGCACCGTTTTCCGTGATGGTCATCAACGTCGCGCCCTCTTTCACCCGGGCCATCCCTACCACTTCATCGCCATCTTCCAATTGAATGGATTTGACGCCGCGGGCAGTGCGCCCCAGGGGACGGGCATCGGCCTCATTAAAGCGGATTGCCATGCCGTTACGAGTGGCAATCAGAAGTTCATTTACACCGGAGGTTTCCCGCACCCAAGCCAATTCATCCTCTTCATCCAAATGAATGGCAATCAGCCCAGATTTTCGGACATTGCGGTAAGCCGAAAGCTCCGTTCGTTTGATGATACCTTTTTTGGTCACCATCACCAGGAACCGGTCGTCCGCAAAGTCGGATACTTTCAGCACTGCGCTGACTTTTTCCTCCTGTTCCAGCGGCAGCAGGTTCACAATATTGGTACCCCGCCCCGTCCGGGAGCTCTCCGGAATTTCATAGCACTTTAAGCGGAACAGCCGCCCCCGATTGGTAAAGAAGCACAGGTAATCGTGAGAAGAAGAAACAAAAAGATCTTCTACCACGTCTTCTTCCCGGCGAGTCATGCCGGAAATTCCCCGTCCCCCCCGCCGCTGGGTTTTATATACATCAGCCGGCTGCCGTTTGACATAACCGAAATGGGTTAAGGTTACAACGCAATCCTCCACCGGAATCAAATCCTCAATGTCCACCTCGCCGGAAACGGTCTGGATTTCGGTACGGCGCTCGTCGCCGAATTTCACTTTCAGTGCAACAAGCTCCTCCCGCACAATAGCATATACCCGGCTGTCATGGGAAAGAATGTCCTCCAGATCTGCCACCTTCGCCAGAATCGCCGCCAGTTCATCTTCAATCTTTGCCCGTTCCAGTCCGGACAACTGGCCCAATCGCATGGCCACAATGGCAGCGGCCTGCGCGTCGGACAAACCAAACCGCTCAATCAGTGCCGCTTTTGCAGAAGGCTGATCTTTGGAAGCGCGGATGATCTTGATCACTTCGTCAATATAGTCCAGCGCAATTTTAAGCCCTTCTAAAATATGTTCGCGCTCTTTTGCTTTTTTCAGTTCATACCGGGTCCGCCGGGTAATCACCTGGAACTGGAAATCCAGATAGCTGCGCAGAATTTCCTGCAGTGTCATCACCTTGGGCTGTTTGCCGTCAATAGCCAGCATAATTACGCCTACTGTCTCCTGCAGCTGGCTGAATGTATACAGCCGGTTCAGTACCACCTGAGCATTGGCGTCCCGTTTCAATTCAATGACAATTCGCATTCCATCCCGGTCAGATTCATCCCGCAAATCGCTGATGCCGTCAATCCGTTTATCCTTGACCAGACCCGCAATGCTTTCAATCAACCGCGCTTTGTTGACCATATAGGGGATTTCTGTCACGATGATACGCATGCGGTTTTTATGTTCTTCTACCTCTGCCTTTGCCCGCAGGGTGATTTTCCCGCGGCCGGTGGCATAAGCAGCACGAATTCCTGAACGGCCCATGATAATGCCGCCGGTGGGGAAGTCCGGCCCCTTCAGATGATCCATCAACTCATCCAGCGTCGCGTCCGGATGATCGATCATGCAGCAGGCCGCATCCACTACCTCGCCCAAATTATGAGGCGGGATGTTGGTGGCCATACCTACCGCAATACCGGTGGAACCATTGACTAAAAGATTGGGAAAACGCGACGGCAGCATCACCGGCTCCTGCAAGTGATCGTCATAGTTGGGCATAAAATCCACCGTATCTTTATCGATATCGGTCAGCATCGACATGGCGATTTTGCTCATTCTGGCTTCCGTATATCGATACGCCGCCGCCGGATCTCCATCTACAGAGCCAAAGTTGCCATGTCCGTCTACCAGCGGATACCGCATAGAAAAATCCTGTGCCAAGCGCACCATGGCATCATAAACCGAGGCGTCTCCGTGGGGATGGTACCGCCCCAGCACCGAACCGACCGTATCGGCAGATTTTCGGTATGCTTTGTCCGGAGACAATCCGTTTTCATACATAGTATACAAAATCCGACGGTGTACCGGCTTTAATCCGTCTCTTACGTCCGGCAGGGCACGGCCCACAATGACCGACATGGAATAGGCTAGATAAGATTCCTTCATCTCTTTTTCCAAGTCGACCTGTACGACTCTGTTTAAATCTTCATTCATTTCTAATCACCCTTTGGTCCGGAAAAATCTAAGGATTTTTTCCGGTTTCTATTACAGCTTGCTGCGCTTTCCAAATCAAATATCCTGCCCAAGTCCGTTATTTTTCATTTTTTCCATGAAAAAGGCGGCGATCTGCGGCGTCCACTCTCCGCTTGGAATCGGTGCCCGTGCTCCGTTTTGAAAACGAAGAACCGTCAAACGCTGGGTGCGGTCTATAGAACTGATTTCTTCATAAAAGCTATCAAATGCCGCAGATGGATAATGAACGGTAACAAAATCTTGATACAGGCGAATTTGCGATTTTTGTTTTCCCAATCGCTTCAACCGGTACTGCCGGCGCGATTTGCGCCGGATTCGGAACAACCATCCCAGCCGCACAATAGAGTAAGCAGCCACACATATCAAGGAAACCATTTCTGTGGCCAATGGGAAACCCGGTAAAAAACCAACCGGAGCCATCCTGCGAAAAAGCAGGGACGCCACAGCCCCCAGCACGCCGGCTCCCAAAAAAAGCTCCGGAACCAACCATACCGGCCGGTTTTTGGCGATACTGATCTGATATAAATAATAATCCCGATACTGTGGATAACTCATGGAAAATGATAGGGTATGCACCGGTTTTTCCAATCCAATTCCTCCAAAAAGCGGTCATTTTTAAAAAAGGCTTACCTTGTCCGTTTTTTGGCGTTAAATATCCAGATTTTCCACGTATTTTGCATTGGCTTCAATAAATTCCCGGCGTGGGCCTACTTTATCTCCCATCAGAATGGTGAAAATTTCGTCTGCTCGAACCGCGTCCTCCAGCTCTACCTTTTTCATGATTCGGGTTTCCGGGTTCATGGTGGTTTCCCAAAGCTGTTCCGGGTCCATTTCGCCTAAGCCTTTGTATCGCTGAATATCTTTTTTCACATCATCGCCGCCGTACAGTTCCTGCACCGCTTGATCCCTTTCTTCATCCGTATAAGCGTAACGGATCTTTTTCCCGCGAGAGACCTTATAAAGCGGCGGCTGTGCCAGATAGACATGGCCTTCCTCAATCAAAGGGCGCATAAAACGGAAAAAGAAGGTCAAAAGCAGCGTCCGGATATGCGATCCGTCCACGTCCGCATCGGCCATGATGATAACCTTTCCGTAACGGATTTTGCTCACGTCAAAATCCTGGCCGATGCCGCATCCCAAAGCAGTGATGACCGGCATTAGCTTATCATTGCCGTAAACCTTATCGATCCGGGCTTTTTCTACGTTGAGCATCTTGCCCCACAGCGGGAGAATCGCCTGGAACCGCCGGTCCCGTCCCTGTTTGGCGGAGCCGCCTGCGGAATCTCCCTCTACGATGTAAATTTCCGTATAGGTGTTGTCGCGGTCGGAACAGTCCGCCAGTTTGCCGGGCAGCTGGCTGCCTTCCAGCACCGATTTGCGCCGGGTCAGTTCCCGGGCTTTCCGGGCCGCCTCTCTGGCACGGGCCGCATTGAGAGATTTTTCAAAAATCATTTTGGCAACTGTCGGATTTTCCTCAAAAAAAGTGCCCAGTTTTTCATAAACAATATTATCTACCAGCGTCCGCACATCGGTATTTCCCAATTTTGCTTTGGTCTGTCCCTCGAATTGAGCATCCTCCAGTTTAACCGATACAATCGCGGTCAATCCCTCCCGCACATCCTCGCCAGTGAGATTTTTGTCGCTTTCCCGCAGAAAATTATGGCGGCGGGCATATTCATTGAATACCCGGGTCAAGGCCGCTTTAAATCCCTGTTCATGGGTGCCGCCTTCCACAGTATGAATATCATTGGCAAAGGACATTACCAGCTCGTTATAACTTTCGTTATACTGCATGGCGATTTCGGCAGTCGTTGTTCCTTTTGAGCCGGACAGGTAAATCACCTGGGGATGCAGAATTTCCAGTCCCTTACGTTTATGGATATACTCGACAAAAGAGCGGATACCACCCTCGTAGTAAAGATCGTTTTCTACTACTTCTTCACTGCGGGTATCCCTTAGCAGAATCCGGACGCCCGCATTGAGAAACGCCTGCTCGCGCAGACGAGCCAGCAGCGTGTCATAATCATAGTTTACTTCTTCAAAAATTTCCGGATCAGGGGAAAAGACAACCTCCGTACCGGTTTTGTCTGTATCTGCGATGATCTTTAAGTCCGCATCCGGCACACCGCGGTAAAATTTCTGATAATGGATATGCTGCCCGTCCGAAACCCGAACCTCCAGCCAGGAGGAAAGGGCATTTACAACTGAGGCGCCCACTCCATGCAATCCGCCGGATACCTTGTATCCGGAACCGCCGAATTTTCCGCCGGCGTGCAGAATGGTATAAACTACTGTAACGGCTGGAATCCCCATCTTTGGATGAATCCCCACCGGAATACCGCGCCCATTGTCGGTTACACGAATAATATTTCCCTTGAGGATCTCAACGGTAATCAAATTGCAGTATCCTGCCAGTGCCTCGTCAATAGCATTGTCCACGATTTCATATACCAGATGATGCAGACCCCGGGGGCCGGTGGAACCGATATACATGCCCGGTCTTTTGCGGACCGCTTCCAGCCCTTCCAGTACTTGAATATCATTTTCATCATATTTTTGCGTTTGGTTGTTTTGTTCCAAGTTTTTTCCCTCCAAACAGGATTCTTGTTCGATCAAAACGCTGTTATGTTCCAAAGCAGCCGGATATCCGGTCAGCTATTACAGGTTCGCAAGCCCCGCCATAAATCCGGTACGCTTTTTCAGCGTGGCAGGGGAAATCTGCGAAATGTAAACCGTTATTTTTTTGTGGTCTTCGCAGACGATAAATGATTTTGGCAACTCCGGCGATACATTGATCACCCGGCCGTTTTTTTCAGCCTGGGCAAGGTAATGCCGGGTCAACTTGCTCATAGAGGTATTTTCAATATCAAAAATACCGATGATTGTGGCCGTTCGGACCACAACACTCTGTCCTAAATGAAGATACAAACCGCCGCCCCCTTACTCTTGTTCCAGCTGACCGTGTTCCATCCGAAACACGCGCCCGCCTTCCAGCCGGGAAAAATATCCCTTGTCGCAGCAGGTGATGAAGATTTGGCTGCCGGTGAGATGATTGAGCAAATATTCCCGGCGATTCTGATCCAGCTCGCTCATCACATCATCGAGCAAAATCACCGGCCTCTCGCCTAAAATATCACCGATACAGCGGCTTTCCGCCAGTTTTAACGCAAGCACCGAGCTTCTCTGCTGGCCCTGAGACCCAAAAGAGCGGACACTGCGGCCGTTAATGGAAATTTCCAGATCATCCCGGTGCGGGCCGATTCCAGTCGAGCCGCTGCGAAGATCCTCCGAGCGGTTCTGCATCATTTTTTCCAGCAGCAGGGAAGAAATCTCCCTTTGAGTTTGCCCTTCCTGCACCGGCAGTTCAAAAGGCCGGTAATCAAGAGAAAAAGATTCCCGTTCCATGGAGATTCCCTTGTAAATATCCTCCGCTTCTTTTTGCAGCCTGCGGGTGTATTCCATTCTCATCCGGATAATCACCCCACCCAAAGCCGACAGTTTTTCATCCCAGATATCCAGCGTATCCAGCAAAGCCGATGCATAAGAAATATCCTTAAGGAGAGTGTTGCGCTGTAAAAGAATGCGTTGGTATTGGCCTATCATACCGATATAACGGGGGGTAATCTGGCAGATAGAGGTATCTAAAAACTTCCGTCTGCCCGCCGGTCCGTCTTTGACCAAACCGAGATGGGACGGAGAAAAAACCACTGTCGTAAAAATCCCGGCAAAAGCCGTGATCGAATCCTGGCGGATGTCGTTAAGCCAGGCGGTCTTTTTGCCTTCCAACTGAATTTTGGACGTTTGCTGGCGGCCGGCACAGAAAAAATCCGATTCGATCAGCGCCCGGCTTTCTCCAAACCGGATCAGATCCGCATCTTTGGCGCCGCGAAAGCTTTTGGCGCCGGATAAAAGCCAGATAGCCTCCAACAAATTGGTCTTACCCTGGGCATTGTCCCCGTAGATGATATTGACCGTTTCACAAGGAAAAACAGACAGAGACTCTATATTCCGGAATTGTTCCAGATGCAGCCGACTAATTCTCACAGGAACCAACCTCTAAATCATATTGGTCAATCTGTACCCGGTCGCCGGGATACAGCTTTTTCCCCCGGGCGGTACAAACCTCCCCATTGACCGAAACGGCCCCCTCCGCCACGATCTCCTTGGCGTGTCCTCCAGTTTCTGCCAATCCGCAGTATTTTAAAAACTGATCCAACCGGATCCACTCTGTCCGGATGGGAAAGAAACGAACTTCTGCCATGCTTTCCTGCTTTCCGCCCTGACGGGCAATATTGTGAAAGGATTATGCTTCGCTTTTTAACCGTACCGGCAGGATCAAAAACAAAAAGTCGTCTCCTTCCAGCGGCACCATTTTCATAGGAGCCAGCGGTCCGCTGATCAAAAGATTTACTTTATCACAGCCAGTAGCACGCAGTGCCTCCAGCATATAACGGTTATTAAATCCGATTTCCACCTCGTCGCCTTCCAAAAGGCATTCCAGCTGATCATATGCCTTACCAATTGCGGTGGAACAGGACATTTTGATTTGATTTTCTTCGAAATGGATGCGCAGAGGACTCTTCAGCCGGTCTGAGATCAAAAGAGAGGTGCGTTCAATGCTGTCAATCAGCGGGCGGACGTCTACCGTAACGGTACTATTGCTGCCCGCCGGAATCGCCGCTTTGTAATCGAGAAACTCACCTTCCAGCAGACGGGATATGACTTTGTATTGGCCAATCTGTACCACCACATGCTTACGGGACAAATAAAGCCGGGTTTCCTCGTCCTCTTCATCAGATAAAAGCTTATTCATTTCCGATAGAGTCTTTCCAGGGATGATAAACTGGGCTGATCCTTCGGCGGAAACTTTTTCCCTGCGTAAAGCCAGTCGGAATCCATCTACCGATACTACCCGAAGTTCCCCGTCTTCCAGCTGGAAAAGGGATCCAGTATGAACCGGTTTGGAATCGTTCGTGGAAATGGCAAATAAAGTTTGGTCAATCATGCTCTTCAAAAGATGCTGCGGCAGGCTGATCGACTGCTCTTCCTGCACCACAGGAATTTCAGGGAACTCATCTGAGGGAATACCCAGAATTGTAAATTCGGTCGCACCGCTTTTGATTTGCGTTAAGTATTTTTCGTCGGTATGTATGGTCACTGTATCTCCATTCATCCGGCGCATCATGTCGACAAAGAGTTTTGCAGAGAGGACGATTTCCCCCTCTTCCTCTACCTGAGCATCCATCTGTGCGGAAATTCCCAGATCTAAGTCATAGCCTAAAAAGGAAAGAACACCGCTTTTGGCGCGGATTAAAATTCCTTCCAGCACCGCCAGAGAAGTTTTGCCGGAGACTGCACGGGATACATTGGAAACAATTTCATACAGTTCCGGACGGGAACAACTAAATTTCAATGAAGTCACACTCCTTTTTCCACGGATCAAAATAAAACAAAAAAGAAAGAATAAAAAAGTAAAATAATTTAGTCTTAGTAGTAGGGGCTGTGGATTTGTGAAAATGAGTCCGCAAATCCGCATAGTAAAAGGGAATAACGGACTTTTTCTCCTGTTGGGCGCATCGTTGGGAAAATGTGAAAAGGTGGAAAAAAACGAAAAGACGTATTTTTTTTAACAGGAGAAGAGGTGTAAAGTTTAGAAAATGTTGAAAACTTGGTTGAAAGTGAGGAAAAAATAGAAAAAACCAAAAAGTTTTCCAAAGGCTGTGAATTGTGAAATAGTGGAATCTATGGAAAATCAGGTGTTTTGAATATTCTTGATAATATCCTCTACCATTTCCCGGTAGCGGAAGTCCACTTTCATATTCTTTTCTACCTGTTGAATGGCATAGACAATGGTCGAATGGTCCCGTCCGCCAAATTCCTCTCCAATGGCAGCCATGGACATCTGGGTAATCTCCCGCACAATGTAGATGGAAACCTGCCGCGCCGAGGAGATGGTGGCGGAACGTTTGTTGGAACGGATGTCCTGCGGGCTGACGCCGCAGGTGCGGCCTACTTCGGCAATGATGCGTTCTACCGTTACCGGGACTGGCTGCTGATCGTTGAGCACCTCCCGGATGGCGTTTTGTGCAATGAGTACCGACGGGGGGGTGCCTGCCAAAAGCTTGTACGCTTTTAATTTTTTCACCACGCCCTCCAGCTGGCGGATGTTGGTTTTTAATTTGTTGGCAATGTATTCACATACTTCATCCGGCACATGAATATCCAAAAGTTCCGCTTTGCGCTGGATGATGGCAATTCGTGTTTCAAAGTCCGGCGGCTGGATATCCGCCAGAAGCCCCCATTCAAAGCGGGTGCGCAGCCGGTCCTCCAGGGTTTTGATTTCCTTGGGAGGCCGGTCAGAGGTCAGAACAATCTGCTTTTCTGCCTGATAAAGGGTATTAAAGGTATGGAAAAACTCCTCCTGGGTCTGATCCTTACCGCCGATAAACTGAATGTCATCTACTAAAAGAATATCTGCCTGACGGTATTTGTTGTGAAAAGCAATGGTCGTTTCTGATTTGATTGCTTCAATCAATTCGTTGGTGAAATCTTCTCCCTTGATATAGATGGCGTTGGCATTGGGATTGTTTTTTTTAATCTCGTTGGAAATCGCATACAGAAGATGCGTTTTTCCTAGCCCTGAACCGCCATAGATGAATAGAGGATTATAGGCTCCTGCCGGATTGGTGGCCACTGCGAGAGAAGCGGCGTGGGCAAATTTGTTGGATGGGCCGACGATAAAGGTGCTGAACGTGTATTCATAATCGCCGCCGGTACTGTTTTTGGCCATTTCCTCCGGCGTATATTTCTGGGGAAAGGATTCTGCCGCCGGTTTCGCCGCAGGGGGAGCCGAATCGCTGTATTTATACTGGATGACCACTTCCACCGGAAAGCCCACTACATCCTCGAAGGAAGCCGCAATCAAATCCAGATACCGGCCTATAATCTGATCACGCTTAAACTGGGTCTGCACCTGCAGGTAAACAGTTGACCCCTCCATTTTTAAAGGCTCAATTCCCTTAATCCATGCCGCATAGGCTGTGGGATTCATGCTGTCCTGGAGCTTCTCAAAAACAAGATCCAGAATTTCCTGTAAGGATTCCATCTATCGCAGTACCTCCTCATCTCAGGTTGAAAAGCTGGGGATTTTTCTGTGGAAAATTTCTTTTTCCACAAAAATTTACCCTCAAATTATACCACAGATCAGACAGGCTTTTCAAGGTTTTCCACCGATGAAAGAATCTATATATTTAATAGTATATTGGTCAGATTCACCATTGACAAATCGATATAGAAACAAGAATTCCGCCGGAAAGGGAAAAAAGAAAGCTGGATGGAAAATTTTGATTTTTTAGAGAAAAACAGGATTTCTCCGCCTTTGCGGCGGTTTTTTTTGTTTTTGATATTGACATAGCAAGTCCGGTTAAGATATACTATATTCTTGCAAGGTTAGCCTCGAAAGGAGGGACATTTATGTTCAGAACATATCAGCCCAAAAAGCTGCAGAGAAAAAAAGAACACGGTTTTCGCAAGAGAATGTCAACCAGAAATGGGCGTAAGGTTTTGGCGCGCAGAAGAGCCAAAGGCAGAGCACGTCTCTCCTACTAAAGAGGGTTGACCACATGCGCATGTGGTCTTTCTTTTTATGTGCCGTATTTTCCGGTCCGGCTGGAAAATCATACCGAAGACGCAACGCCTTTTGAAGTTTTTCAAAAGGCGTTTTGTTTCATGAAAGGGCGGTTAAGGTCAGGATGAAGATTGCAAAAATCAATCAGAACCGTGATTTTCGCCGCGCTTACAGCAAAGGGAAATATGCGGCGCATCCACTGCTTGTCACCTACGCGGTAAAAAACCGCACAGGTGAGACCAGACTCGGCATTACCACTTCCAAAAAAGTTGGAAACGCAGTCCAGCGGAACAGGGCAAGGCGAATCATCACGGCGGCATTTATGCCGTTGGAAGAACAAATCAAAAAAGGCTATGATATCGTTTTGGTCGCTCGGGCCAAAACCCCCCTTGCAAAATCGACTCAGATCGCACCTGTTTTGCAAAAACATCTGCAAAAATTGGGACTTATGAAATATGATCAAAAAATGGATGCTTTGGATGATCCGGATGTACCGGAAATATCTGTCTAAACTCAAAAGAGTACCCACCTGCAGATTTTATCCCACCTGTTCTTCCTACGCGCTGCAGGCAATCGAACGCTTTGGCGCTTTGAAGGGTGGTTTTTTGGCGCTTCGGCGCATCCTGCGCTGTCACCCTTTTCATCCCGGAGGGATGGATCCGGTTCCTGAGAATTTCCATTGGTTTTCCGAAAAGAAAAAGGGTTAAGCCGCTCCTCCTCTTCTACTTCAGGCTTTTTCAGCGCAGAAAGACTTCTTAAAATTTGTAAACGGAGGACAAGGAATGAATTTTATTTATACTGTATTCGGCTGGCCTCTCGGCTGGATTATGTATGTGTGCTATTTGATTGTAAAAAACTATGGACTTGCTCTGATCCTGTTTACCCTTATCACCAAAGCATTGCAGCTTCCCCTGGCGATCAAGCAGCAAAAGTCTATGATGAAAACGGCCATTTTTAAGCCGCAGATGGATGCGTTGCAGCGCAAATATAAAAACAACAGGGAAAAGCTTAATGAAGAGATGATGAAGCTTTATGAGAAGGAACATTATAATCCCATGAGCGGATGCCTTCCTACTCTGATCAGCTTCCCGATCCTGTTTGGTATGATCGACGTTATTTATAAGCCGATTACCCATATCATCCGGCCCGGCTCCGGGATCATTGAAAAAGCTACCGAGATTCTCACTGGCCTTGGGATGAATACCGGAAATACCATGGCCTCCCAAATTTCGGTTATCAATTCCATTCAGGCAGACCCGGCTCCCTGGAGTGAACTGGGTGCTGATTTTATCGCCAAAGCCCAGTCAATGGATTTTTCTTTCTTAGGAGTTAATCTGGCTGCGACCCCTACTTTAATGCCAAACGGTCAGCCGATGTCGGTCTATCTGCCTCTTTTGCTGGTGCCGATCCTTTCCGGTATTACTTCTCTTTTGATCTCCATTCAATCTCAGCGCCAGAATAAGGCTACCATGGGTGACATGGCAGGCGGCGGAATGATGAAAGGCATGATGTATTTCATGCCGCTGTTCTCTTTGTGGTTTGCTTTCCAGGTGCCTGCGGGCGTTGGTATGTACTGGCTTTTGTCCAACGTGCTGACCATGGTGCAGACCGCTATTCTGCATAAAAAATTCGATCCGACTGCTGCGATTGAAGCGGCAAGAGCAGCAGAGGAAGCAGAAAGAGAAAAAGAGCGGGAAGAACGCCGGCTTTTAAAGGAAAAGAAAGCCCAGGGCAAACAGCTGGATGAAAAAGAAAATGAAAAAGCCATGAACGCCAAAGAGCTCAACGCAAAAAAAATCGCCGAGGCCCGTCGTCGGATGGCTGAAAAGTATGGCGACGTATACACCGAGGACGAGGAATAGTGTTTTGCCATTTGGAATGGAGGTTTTATTGTGAATCGTGAAGTCATTGCCACTGGCAGAACAGTGGACGAAGCATTGGATAAAGCATATGAGCAGCTGGGTATATCCCGGGATGAGGCGCAGTTTGAGATTCTCGATCTGCCCAAAAAAGGTTTTTTGGGTCTGGGCGCTTCTCCTGCTAAGGTTCGGGTATTTATCGAGGTTTCCAAAGCCCAGTGCGCGGTGGATTATCTGCAGAGTATTTTTCACCAGATGGGGTTGGATCAAGTACAGATTGACGTAACCGAAACGGAAAATTGCGCGAATATTACTTTAAGTGGCGACGGCCTTGGCGTACTCATCGGGCGTCGGGGTGAAACGCTGGATGCGCTGCAGTATCTGGCTGGATTGGTCGCCAACCGTTTGGAGGGCGACTATTACCGCATTGTGGTAGATAGCGGAAATTACCGGGAAAAACGGGAAAAAACCCTGGAAAACCTGGCGAAAAAATTATCTTCTCAAGTTATTCGCACAGGCCGCAGCGTTACGCTGGAACCGATGAATCCTTACGAGCGCCGGGTTATCCACGCGACCATTCAGGGAATTGACGGGGTAACCTCCTCTTCCATTGGAGAAGAGCCTTCCCGCCGGGTGGTTATTTCCTCCACGAATCCGGTGAAGAAAAACTATCATCGCGATCGTTCTGCAGAAAGCGGCGAGCGCGGGGAACGCAGCCGTGACCGTGGAAGCCGGGGCGGCAGAGGCGGCCGGTCAGGCCGCGGCGGATATGAAAAACGTCCGCCACGCGAAAAATATGTGCCGCAGGACGTGACTCCCAACCGGACCAAGGTGGAAGTGGAGGATGACAGCAAACCGCTGTATTCCAAAATTGAAATCGACTGAAAATATGCTGTATTTGTTTGCGGCAGTCTATCAAAAAACAGGAGCAGATGAAAGGTCTGCTCCTGTTTTTTGCTATATATTTGCTATATAAAAGCACTGAAAATATTCGGGTACCACCCTTTGTTGGGACGGCCATAAAAATCTGAATGATGGACTAAGATAGCTCATATTGCAAAGCTTTCACTTGTTTGCCGCCATGATAAGTTTCAAACGCATGAAGTTTTATGCATATAAAGGCACGGATTGAAAGGAAAGGGGCATTCTGCTTCTTTTTATAGCAGCCGTAACAATAGTCCCAGTTTTATTTGCGTTTTTGAAACCAATAGACAAATAAACCAACGGCTGCCACAACTGTAATTCCCACGCCAACCCAGAACCAAACAGAAGGGCCGCC
>CAKXHL010000016.1 GCA_934875375.1 uncultured bacterium | reverse complement strand
TTTCAGCAATACCAGCACAGAAACCATGAGCGATAAAATCAAGCGTATGCTCAAAAATGAAATTCAGCAGATGTGACCGGCTGATAAAGTCAGCCGCCTTGTGTTAAACTGATGGTGGTACACACCAAAAATTTTAGCCAAGGAGGACATGAAAATGCTGTACACAGAAAAAGAGAAAAATGAGATTGAGCGCGTCCGTAAAGTGTTCGAGAAACACATCCAACAAATGACTGCTTATGATTTGGTTTGGTCGGACAAGGTCGGCTATGTGTGGCTGGCAATATCTATCGACCCAGTCTATATTGATACCGGCAACTGGATAGAGTCCGCTGCTGGCCTTTGTTATGAGTGCTTGAATGATATAGCACTGGATGTTTTTGGAATGACCGGAAACGACCATGACTTCGAGGACGCCGATCCGCTGGAACTGGCCGAGATCAAGCGGCGCTGGAAACCCTATATCGGCCAACTGCCGGAATATGCGTACCTTTGCGACGAACTGTTAAGCAGGAGCAAATAACCCATCCGCAAAAGTGTCAGGAGCTAAAATCTGCTTCTGGCACTTTTTTTGTGGCTTTTTTGTGAATTTGATTAAAAAGTCCTTGACAACTCGTTTCGGGCAAGACGGCAAAAAGCATTTTAATTTCCTGCGGTGCTCGGCTTGCGCCCTTTGACATTCCTCAGCTTCGGGAGATCATGTCCTATGACGAGCTGGAGCTTGACCGTATGGGTGATCGGCGCACGGCAACCTTCTTCTGCATCAGCGACACGGACAGCACCTACAATTTCCTTGTGGCGCTGGCCTTTTCGCAGATGTTCAATCTCCTGTGTGAACGGGCGGACAATGTTCACGGTGGACGGCTGCCCCATCATGTGCGGGTGCTGTGGGACGAGGCGGCCAACACCGGGCAAGTGCCGAACTTGGAAAAACTGGTGGCGGTCATCCGCTCCCGTGAGATCAGCCTGTGCCTGCTGTATCAGCAGTTGGCTCAGTGCAAGGCCATCTACGATAAGAACGCAGAAACCATCCTCGGCAACATGGACAGCGTTCTGTTCCTCGGTGGCCGTGAGGCCAGCACCATCAAAGAGATTTCCGAGAACTGGCTGGGCAAGGCTACGATCTCTATGCAGACCGAGGGGCGCTCCCGTGGACAGTCCGAAAGTTACAGCCAGAACACCCAGCGGCTCGGACGGGAGCTGATGACCCCAAGCGAGCTTGCCACCATGCCCGGAGATCGGTGCATTTTGCAGCTCCGGGGGCTGCCGCCGTTCTATTCCAGAAAGTACGATTTGAAACAGCACCCCAATTATCGCTTTACGGCGGAGGCCGATAAAGTGAAAAACGCTTTTGATCTCAACAGCCTTGTGACACGGCGGATGGACAAGCTCAACCCCAACGAAACCTATACCGTTTACAAGGTGGACGTGCCGGACGAGGCGCTCACAGGCGAGGACGAGGACATCCTCAACTATGACGACCTCGACGACCCGGACGCCTTTGTATAACCTCTGGTCACGGTGGCCAGAGGAGTAGCTGCCGCCAGAAATGGCGGCTTTTTTCATGGCCGGGGCTTTGCCCCCCGGAGAAATGGAGGACTTATGCAGTTTTTTGCTTCTGCCGTTACTACCCTGCAAACTCTCGTCGTGGCGCTGGGCGCTGGCCTTGCCGTGTGGGGCGTGGTCAATCTGCTGGAGGGCTACGGCTCGGATAACGCAGCAGCCAAAAGCCAGGGCATCAAGCAGCTCATGGCGGGCGGCGGCATCATCGTGCTGGGCACGACCCTGATCCCTCTGCTGTCTACCCTGTTTTAAGGGCAGCTGCCGATGGGTATTCTCACCGAATGGATCACGGAATGGCTCAAAGGGCTTTTGATCGAGGGCATCATGGGAAACCTCGAGGGGCTGTTTGACACGGTGAATACCCGCGTCGGGGAAATATCCGTACAGGTGGGGACTACCCCGGCGGCATGGAACGCCGGGGTGTTCTCCCTGATACGGCAGCTTTCCGAAACGGTGATATTGCCGATTGCCGGATTGATCCTGACCTTCGTTGCCACCTATGAGCTGATCCAGATGATACTGGAAAAGAACAATATGCACGAGTTCGACGTGGCGAATATCTACAAATGGGTATTCAAAACCACTTGTGCCATCCTGATCCTGTCCAACACGTTCAATATCGTCATGGCGGTCTTTGACGTGTCGCAAAGCGTGATCGCAAGCGCGGCGGGCATCGTCACAGGCGCAACCAACATCACGCCGGATATGCTGGCCGATTTGGAAATGACCCTTGAAACAATGGAGCTTGGCCCTCTGCTGGGCCTGTTCCTGCAATCGTTCCTCATTAAGTTTACCATGCTGGCGCTGAACATTTTTATTTTCGTGATCGTATATGGCCGCATGATCGAGATATATCTGCTGACCAGTTTAGCCCCCATCCCCGTGGCGACGCTCTCCAACCGGGAGCTTGGCACGATGGGCCAGAATTATCTGCGCTCCCTGTTTGCCGTGGGCTTTCAGGGTATGCTGATCCTCGTCTGCGTGGCGATCTATGCGGTGCTCATTCAGGGGATCGCCACAGGCGGAGATCCTATCGGCGCGATTTGGGGCTGTATCGGCTATACGGTGCTTTTGTGCTTCATGCTGATGAAAACCGGGACGATCTCCAAAAGCATCTTCAGCGCCCATTGAGAAAGGAAAGGTGATCTTATCGCTGATACCACCGCTTCTGGTCACGGTGGCCAGAAGCCGATCCCGGAGGGCCTGCACCTCTCCGACGGCATTGAGGGCCTGCGCTCCCTGCCGAAGCATAGCGTGGATATGCTTCTGACCGATCCGCCCTACGGCACGACCCGGAACTTTTGGGATGTGCCGCTGCCGCTCCCGGAGCTGTGGGAGGCGGTGAAATGGGCCGTCAAGCCGGAGGGCGCGGTGCTGTTTTTCGCACAATGTCCCTATGACAAGGTGCTGGGCGCGTCCAACCTCGCCATGCTCCGTTATGAGTGGGTATGGTACAAAAGCCGCTGCACGGGTTTTCTCAATGCCCGCCGCGCTCCGCTGAAAAAGACGGAGAATATTCTGGTGTTCTACCAGAAGTCCCCGGCCTACTTTCCGCAGTTTGAACAGGGCAAGCCGTACAAGAAAATTCACCGTTGCAGCGGGAACAGCCCCAACTACGGAAAGTTTGAACGCACCAGCGGCGAGTCCGATGGGCAGCGCTTTCCGGGGAATGTGCTGGCGTTTCCCACAGTGACAACCACTGTGCATCCCACGCAGAAGCCCGTGGCCCTGTGCGAGTACCTGATCCGCACCTACACACGCCCCGGCGAGGTGGTGGCGGACATCTGCGCTGGCTCCGGCACAACTGCCGTGGCCGCGCTGAACACGGGCCGCCGCTTCGTCTGCTTTGAAACCGCCCCGGCCTTTTACGGCCCCGCCACGGAGCGCATCCGGCGGGCGCGGGAGGCTGTGGCATCTGGCGGGAAAGGAGAATGATGACAGGAACCTACGAAATAATTTACGCCGATCCCCCGTGGCGCTACTCCGCAAAGAAAGTGCAGGGGGCGGCAGAAAACCATTACCCCACCATGAGCATAGACGAATTGTGCGTGCTGCCTGTGGCCGAGCTTGCGGCCAAGGACAGCGCCCTTTTCATGTGGGCCACGTTCCCACAGCTCCCGGAGGCCCTGCGGCTGATCCGTGCGTGGGGCTTCACCTATAAAAGCGTCGCTTTTGTCTGGCTCAAAAAGAACAAAAAGGCGGATAGCTGGTTTTATGGGCTGGGCTTCTGGACGAGGGCAAATGCCGAGGTCTGCCTGCTGGCGACCAAGGGACACCCCAAGCGGCAGGCCGCCGACATCCACCAGTTTATCATTTCCCCCATCGAGGCCCACAGCAAAAAGCCGGATGAAACGCGGGACAAGATCGTTGCCCTCATGGGCGACAGACCCCGCGTTGAGCTGTTCGCACGGCAGACCCCTCCCGGCTGGGACGTGTGGGGCAACGAGGTGGAGCCGACAGCGGGCCTCTGGTCACGGTGGCCAGAAGATAGCGGAAAGGAGGATGTTTCTTGCCCTATGTGAATGTTCCCAACGATCTTTCCAAGATCAAGACGAAAATTGCCTTTAACCTCACCCGCCGCCAGCTTATCTGCTTTGGCGGCGCGGCTGCCGTGGGCATCCCCGTGTATCTGCTGACCCGTCACGCGCTGGGCGGCACCGGGGCGATGTTCCTGATGATCGCGCTCATGCTCCCGGCCTTTTTCATGGCGATGTATGAGCGTGATGGCCTGCCCTTTGAAAAGGTGGCCCGGAATATCATCCGGGCCAAGTTCCTGCGGCCCGGTGTGAGGCCCTATCAGACGCAGAATATCTACGCCCCGTTTGCGGGAAAGGAGGTCACACTTGAGCAAAAGCCCCAAGAAGTCAAAAAGCCTGACGCGGGCCGGTAATCGTCCGGCGACCATATCGGCCCAGCAGACCATTCCCTATGTGCGGATGCTGCCGGACGGCATTTGTCAGCTCCCCGGCGGTGTCTACACAAAAACGCTGGAATATGAGGACATCAACTATTCCGTTGCGTCCGCCGAGGATCAGACGGCCATTTTCGGCGGCTGGAGTTCATGGCTGAATTATTTTGACAGTTCGCTGCCGTTCCAGCTTTCCTTTGTCAACCGCCGCAGCCGCTCCGGGAGCCGCTACAAGGTGAATATCTCCGAGGCGGATGACCGCTTCAACAGCGTCCGCACGGAATACACGGGGATGCTGAAAAACCAGATCGCCAAAAGCAACAACGGTATCGAACGGGCCAAGTACGTCACCTTTTGCATCCCCGCTGAAAATGTGGCCGCCGCCCGCCCCCGCCTGGAACGTGTAGAGGCGGACGTGATCGGCAACTTTAAGCGGCTGGGGGTACAGAGCCAGCCCCTTGACGGGCGGGAGCGTCTGGCCCTGCTGCACGGCCAGCTTCACCCCGGCAGCCGGGAGCCGTTCCGCTTCAAGTGGGCAGACATTGCCCATACGGGCATGGGAACGAAAGACTTTATCGTGCCGGACAGCTTCGACTTCCGCCAGAGCCGCTCGTTCCGCGTGGGCCAGACATGGGGCGCGGCGTCCTACTTGCAGATCATGGCGTCGGAGCTGTCGGATAAGCTGCTACTGGAGATTTTGGAGCTGGACGCCGAGCTGACTGTCACCATGCACATTCAGACGGTGGATCAGATCAAGGCCATTAAAACGGTCAAGGGTAAAATCTCCGACATTGACAAGATGAAAGTGGAGGAGCAGCGCAAGGCTACCCGGAGCGGCTATGACCCCGACATCCTCCCGCCAGACCTCGTTACCTTTTCCAAGGACGCGGCGGAGCTGCTGGCCGACCTGCAAAGCCGCAACGAGAGAATGTTCCTCTTGACGTTCCTGATCGTCAACACCGCCCCAACGCGGGAGCGGCTGGAAAACGACATTTTCACCGTGAACGGTATCGCGCAGAAATATAACTGCGCCGTCAAGCGGCTGGACTGGCAGCAGGAGCAGGGCTATATGTCCTCGCTGGCCCTCGGCTACAACGGCATTGAAATTCAGCGCGGCATGACCACCAGCTCCACGGCCATCTTCGTCCCCTTTATGACGCGGGAGCTTCGCATGGATGGCCCGTCCCTCTACTACGGCATGAACGCCCTGTCCCATAACGTCATCATGGCTGACCGCAAAAAGCTGAAATCCGCCAACGGCCTTTACCTCGGCTCCACGGGCAGCGGCAAGAGCTTTGCCGCCAAGCGTGAATTGCTGAACGTCTTTCTTGCCATCCCGCAGGATCGCATCATCGTGGTTGACCCGATGGGCGAATATGCTCCGCTGGTGGAACGGCTGGGCGGTCAGGTCATCGAGATCGCGCCGGACAGCCCCAACCACATTTCCCCGATGGATGTTCAGATGGACATGGGCGGCGGGGACAGCCCCCTGTCCCTGAAAGCGGATTTTCTGCTGTCACTGTGTGAGCTGGTGGTGGGAGGCCGGGACGGTTTGCAGCCTATCGAGAAAACCGTCATTGACCGTTGTGTGCGTCAGGTGTACCGGGAGATGGCGCTGGGGCTGGAAACGGCAAAAACGCCGCTGCTCCAAGATTTGTATGAGGAGCTGCTGCGCCAGCCGGAGCCGGAGGCCAAGCGGATCGCAACGGCGCTGGAGCTTTACTGCACAGGCTCCCTCAATCTCTTTAACCATCCTACCAACGTCAACCTCAATTCCCGTGTGGTGTGCTTTGTGCTCAAAGGCATGGGCGAGAACCTCCGCAAGATCGCCATGCACATCACCAACGATTTTGTCACCTCTGCGGTGGGAACCAACTTCAAAAACGGCGTGGCGACATGGTGCTATTTTGACGAGTTCCATATCCTGCTCCGTGACCCGCTGACCGCCAGCTACTTCGTAACCGTCTGGAAGATGCTCCGCAAACAGGGCTGCGTCCCCTCGGCCCTGACGCAGAATGTGAAAGACCTGCTGGCCAGCCGGGAGATCGAGAACATTCTGGACAACACGGATTTTATGATCTTGCTGTCGCAGGCGCAGAGTGACCGCGCCATTCTTGCCAAGCAGATCGGCATTTCAGAGCACCAGCTATCGTATATCACGCAGTCCAACTCCGGCGAGGGCCTGCTGTTCTATGGCAGCGTCACCATCCCGTTTGTTGACCGCTTCCCCCGTGGCGAGATCTACGACCTGCTGACCACCAAGCCGGAGGACGCCGCCAATGGAAAACAGACAGAATAAGCCGCCCGAGGGCGGGGCTGCTTCTGGTCACGGTGGCCAGAAGTTCCATACCGACAGCGAACAGGCCAAGCTCCACAAGTCCAAGCTCCGCATGGAGAGCCGGGAGGAACGGCTGGACAAGGCCCGTGAAAGGCTGGCAAAGCAGAAGCCGCCGAAAAAGCCCGGCCCCATCAAGCGGATCGCCCGGATCGCCGGACACGAAACCCACGCTTTTCTGCACGGAAAGGTGTATCAGGAGGAGCGCGACAATGTAGGTGTGGAGGGCGGTCATTTTGTGGAGCGTTCCGGCGAGGCCGCGCTGCACTATGGGCGGCACAAGGTACGCAGGGCCATCCGGGAGCACCCGGCCAAGGCTGCCGCCCGTGCGGAGTCCCGGTACATCAAGGCCACGGCGGACTACCATTCCCGCAAGTTTGCACAGGAGCAGCCGGAGGCGCAGAGCGCCGCCGCCCGGTTATGGCACCGCCACAAGCTGAAACGGGAGTATCAGCGCAAGGCGCGGGAAACCGCCAAGCAGACCGCCAAAGCCGCCGAACAAACCGTATCGGCCACAGAGCGGTTTGTCCGGGAAGCGGCGGCGTTCGTCAAGCGGCATCCCGTGGGGACGCTGCTTGCGCTGGGCTGCCTGCTGGTGGTGCTGACCTTGCAATCGTGTATGTCCTCGATGGTGTCCGTGGGAAACAGCACCCTTGCGGCCATCGCCGCCAGCACCTATAAGGCGGAGGACGCGGATATGCTGGGAGCCGAGGCCGCCTACTGCGCTCTGGAGGACGAGCTGCAACGCTACCTCGACACCTATACCCGTACCCACGATTATGACGAATACCATTTTGACCTCGACACCATTGAGCATGATCCCTATGTGCTGATCTCCATGATTTCTGCGCTCCATGAGGGCGCGTGGACGTTGGACGAGGTGCGCGGGACGCTGCAAGACCTCTTTGACCGCCAGTACATTTTGACCGAGGATGTGGTTGTCGAGGTGCGCTACCGCACGGTCACAAGGACAGACAGCGAGGGCAACGACTATGACGTAGAGGTGCCGTACAACTATTACATCTGCTATGTCACGCTGGAAAACTTCAATCTTTCCCACGTCCCGGTTTACATGATGTCCGAGGAGCAGCTTTCCATGTACGCCCTGTATATGTCCACGCTGGGGAACCGTCCCGATCTGTTCCCATCGTCCGGCTATATCGGAAAATACATTACCAACCGCCCGCCAGAGCATGAAGTCCCGGAGTCCTATCTGGATGATGAAACCTTTGCCGCCATTCTGAAAGAAGCGGAAAAGTATCTCGGTTTCCCCTATGTGTGGGGCGGCAGCAGTCCGTCCACATCCTTTGACTGCTCCGGCTTCGTCAGCTATGTCTACAATCAATGCGGCTGGAGCTTCGGGCGGCTGGGGGCGCAGGGCCTTTATAACATCTGCTCCCGGACGAGCAGCCCCCGCCCCGGTGATCTGGTGTTCTTTGTCGGCACCTATGACACAGCGGGTATTTCTCATGTGGGCATCTATGTGGGCGACGGCTGGATGCTCCATTGTGGCGACCCTATCAGCTATGCCAACCTGAACAGCAGCTATTGGCAGTCCCATCTTTACGCCTACGGGCGACTACCGTAAAGGAGGTTTTTTGATATGGCAATTACGAAAAGCGCAAAGATCGAGGCCGAGATTGAAAAGGTCAAGGCCAAAATTGCCGAGCAGCAGGCGCGGCTTAAAGAATTGGAGCAGAAGAAGCTGGAGGCGGAAAACAGCGAGATCGTGGAGATCGTGCGCGGCATGAGTATCTCCCTTGCCGATCTGTCGCTGGTGCTCCAGCAGCTCCGGAGCGGAGCTTCTGGTCACAGTGGCCAGAAGCCGACAGAACAGGCGGAGGTGACGGAATGAAAAAACTGCGGCTTTTGCTGATAACGCTTTGTGTGTCCGTCCTCATGGGCAGTATGGCGGTCACGGCCTACGCCGGGGGCGGTGAGGAATGGGACGGCCTTGACCCGGTGGAGCCGCTGCCCGCCGAAACCGTTGACCC
The DNA here is from genome assembly GCA_934875375.1 of uncultured bacterium. Lineage (GTDB taxonomy): Bacteria > Bacillota > Clostridia > Oscillospirales > Ruminococcaceae > UBA3818. Next base: position 42,894 of record CAKXHL010000016.1, on the reverse strand, counting down.
CGGCGAGGGCTTTACCGAGGACGGAAACCTTGTGACCCGTGATCTGCTCTACGATAAGGCCACCAACAAGCAGTTCATCACGGTGCAGACCAAGACCGGCAACACCTTCTATGTCGTGATCGATTACGATGCGCCCATCAACGAGGAAGAGGAACAGTACCAGACCTATTTCCTCAACATGGTGGACGAGGCCGACCTGCTGGCGGCGATGCAGGCGGCGGGCGGTGAGCTGCCGGAGTGTTCCTGTACCGACAAATGCGCCGTAGGCGCTATCAACACGGATTGTACCGTCTGCGCGGTCAATCTGAGCGAGTGCCAGGGCAAGGCCCCGGAGCCTGCGCCTGTGGTAGAGCCGGAGCCTGACCCCGAGCCGGAGCAGCCCAAGGCCACGGGCAACGGCGGTATGCTTCTGCTGGCGCTGGCCGTGGTGGTCATTGGCGGCGGTGCTGGCTGGTACTTCAAAATCTACCGTCCCAAGAAGCAGCGGGCCGCTGAGTCCGAGGCCGACTACGGCGGCGAGTATGACGGCGCGGAGGACTATGACGAAACCGCTCCCGAGGATGACGGGCCGCCGTGGGACGAGGACGGTGAAGAATGAGGTTTACCGACAGCCCCTATGAGGACTTTATGAAAGAAAAGAGCTACTTCAAGGGCGTCCCGCCCAACCTGCCGCCCAAAGGCTCCCGCTGCGACGGCTGCCTCTATTGGCATGGGATCGGCTGCGTGTTCTGCTACCGGGAGCAGCTCAGGGTAAAGACAGGGGGCAAAAATGAGCCGTGAATTGACCCGGCAGGAAAAGGCGGCGATCCGCTCCCTTGTGAAGCGGTGGTGTGCCAACTATGACAAAGACATTGGCTGTCTGCCGCTGGATTGCGAGTGCTATATGCTGGGGAAATGCTGGACGGGCGCTTATTGCCGCTATTTCCGTTCGGCGGTGCTGCCCCTTGATCCCGTGCTGGAAAGGTCGCTGACCGTGGAGACCGTGGCGGAAACCCGGCCCTGCCCAGTGTGCGGCAGGGCCTTTCTCCCGGACGGGCGGCAGCGGTATTGCTCCCCGGCCTGCGCCGGGGCTGCAAGGCGGCAGAAGCAGCGCGGCTATATGCGGAAAAACCGGGGGTAGGCTGTGAGCATTTGACCCCGGAAAACACCCTTAATTGCAGGGCTTTCCGGGGCCGCTTCATAGGCGGGGTGTATGATTTCATAGCCCCGCCCGGTTTTGCAGAAATATTGCTAACATTTTGGAAAGGAGGTCGTATGGACAAAAACCAAGGCTATGAGATCATTCAGGCCGTCATGCTGGAAAATGGCAGGGGCTTTGCGCTGGGGCATAACCCAGCAGCCCCCTCGCCCTATGTCACATGGGCTTGCTATGACGACAAGGACGGCCAGCGGCAGTATGAATGGGGGCATTACGGCAGCGACCGTGCCGCTCTGGAACAGGACTTTGCGGCGCGGGTGCAGGAATACCAGCGCCTTTACAACGTCGATGTCAGGCAGGTCGAGGCTCCCGGCCTTTACAAGTATTACTCTACCCAGCGCCCTGTGGACATTGGGACATTCCCCAAGCCGCCCCGTAACGCCCCGGATGAGATCGTCAACTACGATCAGCGCGTCCCGGTTGAAAATGGATCATTTCTGGCGTGGGGGCATTTGACCTACACGCGGCCATTGACGAAACGGCAGGCGTCTGACTATGAGCTGCGGCCTGCGCCTGACAATCCCGACAGGCCCCGTTCGATCCGGGAACAGATGAAAACCGCCGCAAAGCAGGCCGAGGCTGACCGGGGCCAAGCTGCCCCAAAGAAAAATGCCCCTGACCGGGGCGACAGATAGGAGGACATTTATGGAGCAGGAACGCAATCCCAACAAGAACGCCGAGCTTTCTATGGAGCAGAACTATAATCAGATTGACGGCATCATCAACAATCTGCCTGTGCCGCCCCCGGAGGATAAGCCGCTGGACAAGGTACGGGAACATCCGCCCAAGCGCCGCAGCCGGGAGCGTGAGGAGCGTTGACAAAGAAGCGCGTCCGCAGCGTCCCCATCTATGTGTGGGTACGGCCTGACGAGCTGGAGGTCATTCGGGAGCGCATGGCCGAGGCGGGCATCCGCAACATGAGCGCCTATATCCGAAAAATGGCGCTGGGCGGCTATGTGCTCCACGTTGACCTTGAACCCGTCAAGGAGCTTGTGTCGCTCCAGCGGCGCTGTGCAAACAATCTCAATCAGGCGGCCATCCATGCCAACAGCTACGGCGGCCTATACCCGGACGAGCTGAAACGTCTGCAAAAGGACTATGCCGACCTGTGGGGGCCGCTGTCTGATCTGCTGGCCCAGCTCTCCGCCATTGTAACGATGTGACACAGGGGGAACGGCCCCGCGCCGTTCCCCGGCTGTCCCTGCTTCTGGTCATTGCGACCAGAAGTGCGGAGGGCCGGGACATCCTTGAGTGCCGATTTTTTCAGAGTTATAATAGACATATACAGGAAAAAGGAGGAACCCCCTATGCGGATTATATTCAAAATCCTTGCCGCTCCCTTTGTGTTGGTGCTGACCCTGCTTGTGGCCGTGCTCTCGTTCCTGCTGAGTCTTTCCGCTGGTTTGCTCTCCATCCTCGCGTCGGTGCTGGGGCTGCTGAGTGTCCTGATGCTGTTTGTGGAGAAAGACATTTCCACGGGGATCGCGGGGCTGCTGATGGCGCTTGCCATTTCACCCTTTGGCCTGCCTGCGCTGGCCGGATGGCTGCTTGCCAAGCTGGACGAGCTGAACGGCTCCCTGCGGGGCTTCATCATGGGCTGAGTTCTGGTCACGGTGGCCAGAAGATGCAGAAAACGGCGGCTGATCCCATCCGCCGTTTGTCGTATGGAAAGGAGGGCTGTCTACGGCCACGACCTACCTCAAATCCCACAAGCGGGCCGATAAGCGGACGGCCCTGCAAAGTCTGAAAGACCGCTTCGACTATGGGCTGAACCCGGAAAAGCTGGGGGCCGTTTCCTCCTACCTCTGCGATCCGGCCACGGCACACGCCGAGTTCATGCTGGTCAAAAATCAGTATCAGGGCGAAACCGACCGCAGGGCCGGACACGGGGCGCTGTGCTACCAGATCCGGCAGGCGTTCCCTCACGGTGAGGTGACGGCGGAGGAGGCCAACCGCATCGGCTATGAAACGGCGATGCGCTGGACAAAGGGCAAGTATCAATTCTTCGTCTGTACCCATATAGACAAAGAGCACATTCATAATCACATTTACTACAATTCCACCGCCTATGACCGCTCCCGGAAGTTCCGCAACTTCATCGGATCCTCGTTCTCCCTGCGGCGGCTGTCTGACCGGGTATGTCTGGAGCACGACCTATCCGTGATTGCAAATCCCAAGCTCCACAGCAAGGGACGGTATCTGCACTACGGTCAATGGCTGGGCGAAAATCAAAAGCTCTCACAGAAAGAACAGATTCGCCTTGCCATTGACGCGGCCCTGACGGAGCGCCCCGTGGACTTCGCAGATTTTCTCCGGCGCATGGAAACGGCAGGCATACAGGTCAAGCACGGGCGCGGCGGTGTAATCTCATTCCTTGTGCCAGGGCAACAGCGGGCGGCCCGTTTCCGGGCGGCCACGCTGGGGGACGGCTACGGCCCCGAGGACGTGCAGGCCGTCATTGACGGCAAGGCTCCCACACGAACGGCCACGGCGCGGAAAGCGCCCGCACCCCGCCGTGTCAATCTGCTGATTGATATTCAGGAGAGGATGCGTCAGGGCAAAGGCCCCGCCTATGAACGCTGGGCCAAGGTGTATAACCTCAAACAGATGGCTGCCGCGCTGCAATATCTGAAAGAGCACCAGCTCTTTGAATATGACGATTTGGCCGTAAAGACCGACGCTGCCACGGAACGGTTTCACACGCTGGCCGGGGACATTCAGCAGACCGAGGCGGAGCTTTCCCGCGTATCCGATCTGATGGCCGCCGTGGTGCAGTACGCCAAGACCCGCCCCGCGTTCGATGGGTACAAGGCCGCCAAGTACAGCCGGAAATACCTTGCCGAGCATGAGGCGGAACTGGCCGACTACCGGGCGGCCAAGGCGACAATGGCCGAGTTGCTGGGTGGCGAGAAGCTCCCCAAAATGGACGTACTAAAAGAAAAACGCCGCCAACTGGCAGCGCGGAAAAAGGCTCTTTATTGGGAATACCGCAAGGCCCAGCAGGATATGCGGGAGCTGGTGGCGGTTAAGGGCAGCGTGGATCACCTGCGCGGGCTGACGGACAGCCAGCGCAATAAGGAGCAGGCCCGTTAGGGACGGCGACGCAGACAACATTTCTTCTGGTCACGATGGCCAGAAGTCCAGCGGGTTTGGGGGCACCCCAACAAGCATTTCCGCAACGTGGAAATTGCAAGTGTCAATACACTTGCCTTGCTTGCCGCTAACGCGCTCCCCCGGAACCCCCGCGAAAAACGGAGGCAGCGCCGTTTCTTACGCTCCCTCCGTTTCGCGGTTTTCTATGATTGCGTTGATAATCCCCTCGACAAGCCGTAGTTCGTTCTCGCTGAGAGAATTAAGCAGAATACCGATCCGCTTCTTTGCGGCTTCATCGGCTCCCATATCGGGATAAAAGTATTCATCCACGGAGATACCGAACATCGTTACCATTTGGTAAAAGGCATTTAGGCTCGGATGCTGACCACGATTTTCAAAATACATAATAGAACGAGGTGTGCGGTCAACGAGCTGCGCGAGGTATTCCTGTGTCCAGCCTTTTGCCTCTCTTTTGCGCTTGATCTCCCGGCCTAATGCGTGGAAGTCGAGCCGTCTTTCATCTTGGTACATTCTCATATCACCCTATATTATTCTACATTTCAGGTTTGTATATGAGAACGAAATACAATTTTATGATAAGTAGTATTTAATTTCACTACGCAACATTGATTGACACAGATAATGGAGATATAATGTTTTTGGGTAATTTCATATACACTCCACAAGTTAAGGGTAGACTACACAAGGAGGTGTTTTTATGGCAACGATAATGATTGTGGAAGATGATAGACAAACAAATGACGCCGTTTCCGAATATCTAAAATCTTTTGGACACCGAATGCTTTCGGCCTATGATGGTGATGAAGCATTACAACTTTTTGAGTGCAGTAGTATTGATCTGATTATTTTGGATATTATGATTCCTCAAAAGACGGGACTTGCTGTGTTGCATACGATTAGACAAAAAAGCTCTGTGCCAATCCTCATGCTCACCGCAATCGGTGATGAATATACTCAAGTTACAAGTTTCGATGAACAGGCTGATGACTACATCACAAAACCTTTTTCAATGGTTCTTCTTGGGCGGCGAGTTACTGCCCTCCTACGGCGAAGCGGGCAAACAGTTACGCCTGATATTATGACTTTTGGGGATGTAACAGTTGATTTCTCTGGATACACAGCTAAAGGCCCCGAGGGAAAAATTGACATTACCCCAAAAGAAATTGATTTGCTAAAGCTCCTGATTGAACACAAAGGTTTAGTGCTTACTCGATCTCAAATGCTGGATAGTCTATGGGGGGCCGATTACCCTATTATTGATCGTATCATTGATACATACATTAAGAACTTACGCAAAAAACTTCGCCTTGATTGTATTGTTACGGTGAAAGGGATCGGGTATAAATTTGAGGTAGAAACATGAAAAAGTTAAAGCTCTTTCCCAAAATATTTATTTATACCTTGGCGCTATTATTGCTCATAACAATGCTTGCCAGCGGAACGATTTATCTTCTCGCCCCGATGATGGGAGAAAATTCAGTCCTATCAGAGGGAACTTATGTCGATGGGATGTCATCAGCAATTAGGACTGCTGTCATTCCGAGAAATACAGAAATAGCCCACACAATATTGCGCTCATTACCCTATACCATAGCAATTTGTATTGTAGTTTCACTTTTATGTGCCTACTTTTTTTCAAAAGCAATAACAAATCCCATCAAGGGTATTTTAGATGCAACAAATCACATGGCTGTTTTGGATCGCAAAGCAGCGTGTAAGACTGCAACCAATGACGAGATTGGAATATTAGCCAATCAAATCAACCAACTATATCAAAATTTATTGAGCACGATTGAACATCTGCAAGAGGAAAAAGATAAGGTTAGTGAAGCCGAAAAGCAAAAAATTGACTTTCTGCGTTCGGCATCCCATGAGCTAAAAACTCCGGTTACAGCATTGAATGCCATGTTGGAAAATATGATCTTAAAGGTTGGTAAATACAGCGATTATGAAGAATATCTGCCACTGTGCAAAGAACGAACAGAACAACTCAGTAAAATGATTTCAGAGGTATTGGACGCATCCAAACTTGGCACAACGGCGGCGGAGGAACCACAAGCATTAGCCGTAGACTGCTATTTATCAGAGTTGTGTAAACAATATCGCTTGATTGCTCAGGCAAATGGAATTTCCTTTCAAGAGGCTTTCCCTGAAACCTTTACAATTACCTTGCCCCCAAAAAAATTTGCAAGAGCATTTTCAAATATTCTCTCCAATGCTGTTGCTTATACCTTGCCTGGTCACTCTATTTTTGTCCGCATTGATGGCCGTAAATTGATAGTCGAAAATGAATGTGAGCCAATTTCAGCAGAGCATCTAAAACATATATTTGAACCATTTTATCGCCCCGACTATGCCCGCAACCAGAATGATGGCGGTAATGGTCTTGGGTTATACATAGTGGCCTCGATTTTAGATTCTTTGAAACTTTCCTACTCATTGGAACCCATACAAAAACCATTGGGAATGCGGTTTACCATTACTTTTTGATGATCTTGATGCCATCCCTATGCGAAAATAAAATATACTTCCATATTGGTTTCATATATGCTCCATACACAGATGGTAGATTATCATTGCACAGAAGGGTATGTGTAATAATCACTATGGAGGTCATATTATGAAAAAAACGTTTATAGCCATCTCACTTGCCTTGTTTAGCTGCTTGATCTTGGCTGCGTGTACTGCAAACGCCACTTCCACACAAGAGATACCGAGTAATTCGGGAAAGAACCAACCTGTTTCAACGAACATCGGCCAGGATACATCAGATGCGGTAGCCGATGAAAACTGCTTGCCAGGAGGCCCATCCGATACCCAACTGGAGTATTGGGAAATCGATGAATTTGAAGATTGGATGGAGCAACAGCGTGACCAAATTCAAAAGCTGGCGGATAATAAGGACAAATCCTTCTATTACAAAGATGACAACGGCAGCTATGTGTGTCGCGAATGGACACAGGAAGATGTAGATAGTCTGTATGAAGGCTGGCAGGATCAGCTTGCGCTTATGAAAGAGGGGTATCACTTTACTAAATCTATGGAATTGTCCAACGGTGGTATCATTTCTGGCGCATTTGACCCTGAAACATGGAACGCTGAACCAGCGTCTGCCCTCGGATCGACAATCATTACTTTACCTGACGGTTCGACAGTTGATTTGGGCCATTTTGATACCGCAGACGCTGCTACCAAAGCTGTGCAGGAATGCTTGGAGCAGCAAGTCTTATTGGGAAATATATCACAGGAAGAAGCGGATAATTTGCTCAACAATGGTTCCACCGAATAATAAGTTTCTCACTTTGGCCGGTTCTCGTTGAGAGAACCGGCCATTTCATATACACTCCATATTGGTTTTATTTTACTTACACTTTGCAACGGTAGGTTTGATGCAAGTTCAAATCTGCCGCCATATTGACTGCATGGCGGTATATCGGAGGTACCGTCATGCAATCTTTAATTTCCTGTATTACTAACTTGCCAAAAAAAGTCTGCCTGTCCGATGGGATCAGTCCGGCGGTGGATGCGAAATCTGTCAGTATGTAAGTGAAAATGTTGTTTCGTGCGTCCGCATAGTGTCATGCTGTGCGGACGTTTTTATATGCCCCTGCTTCTGGTCACGGTGGCCAGAGGCTCCAAGGTGCCGGGGGCCGCCTGTTCTCCATTTCAATCCGCACTCACCAACCACCTTTTGAAATGGAGGACAATTATGACGACTATCAACCTGAAACGGTATTACCCCTATATGACCGAAAATGTGATGCTGGAAGTTTCGGACGAGATTGCCGCCACCCTCTCTATGGGAGGCCGCCTGTGCGACAGCTACAAGCGACAGAAGCGCAGAAATGGCGAGTGCTCGCTGGACACCGATCCCGGCTTTGAGGCCGACGTGCTCCGCCAGCCCATGACCCCGGACGAGTACATTGAGGCACGGGAAACCATCTTTGCCCTCTATGACGCGCTGGCCCAGCTCCCGCCTACGCAGGCCCGGCGTGTGTACCAGCACTATCTTCTCGGCATGAGCAAGGCCGAGATCGCGGCAGCCGAGGGCGTTGGCCGGAGCCGCATCTGCTGCTCCATTGAGCGCGGGCTGGCCGCTATGAAAAATATTTTGAAAAAATCTCTGTAAGAGGGAGTACATTTGCCCCCGAAACCTCCTGATAGGTGAGAGGAGTTTTCTTCCTCGCCTTGAAAACTGAATAGACAGTATTCCCGATACGAAATCCGCGTGATAGCGACGTAAGGTGCGCCGCCACGACAGCCAGTTCAGGAGGTGATGGACAAGCTGGCCGAGCGATCAACGTAGCCTTTGACCCGGTGCTGGCAAACCGGGCGCGAGGACAGCGCGGAGGATAATGAAACTTGCTCACGCCCTCCCACAGACTTGAGGGGGAGTCCCTGCGGTATGCGCCAGCCCTCCACGGGCAGCGGTGCTGTGGGGCTATGCAGCCGAAGCCATCGGCGGTCTGGAATACTCCCCGTGCCGGGGATGCGTGGCAAAAACGGCACACAACAATCATACAGGGAGCCGTCAAACCGGGCCTTTCTGTCTTATGACAGCCCAAACCAATCCGGCGCGGCGGCTCCCTCTTTTGTGGATTGAAACGGAAAACAACCGTCCCGCTGCTTCTGGTCATCGTGGCCAGAGGTGGGGCAAGGTCAAAGGACGGCGCTTTTGTGCCGTCCTTTCACGTTTCCCCACGGACAATGGGAAACCATCAAATCTATTCACACCGCTGATTTTTATAGGAGGTTTTCAGATGACGGAGGCAAGAGTCGGCTATCACAAGGAAGTCAAAACCGCGTCTTTTCAGGGCAAATCCATCACCGTGGAAAATCTGACCCCGATGCTCTCTCCCCGAGCACGGGATAAGCGCAAGCGTGAGATTGAAAGCTGTCTGTATGAGGTCTTTGTGAAGTATGCGCCGGGACGGGCGCAGATGCACTAATGCGGGACATCCTTGAGATGCGGGGCTGCCAGAGGTATAATATAGGTGTAAGGTTTGGTAGCTCCTACACGGAAAGGAGCACCAAATGATTATTCGTGAAGATGCCATTTATGGCAGACAGTCCGTTGACCGCAAGGACAGTATCAGCATTGAAAGCCAGATTGAGTTCTGCAAGTATGAATTGAGAGGAGGCAATTTCCGCAAGTACACCGACAAGGGCTATTCCGGCAAGAATACCGACAGGCCCAAGTTCCAAGAAATGATGGCCGATATTCGCCGGGGCCTGATCAAGCGCGTAGTGGTCTACAAGCTGGATCGTATCAGCCGTTCCATTCTGGACTTCGCAACCATGATGGAAACTTTTCAGGAATACAATGTTGAGTTCGTATCTTCCACGGAGAAGTTTGACACGTCCACCCCGATGGGGCGGGCCATGCTGAATATCTGCATTGTGTTCGCCCAGCTTGAACGTGAAACCATCCAGAAGCGCGTGACTGATGCCTACTATTCCCGCTGCCAGCACGGTTTTCACATGAGCGGCGCGGCCCCCTACGGCTTCCAACTGGAGCCGACCACCATTGAGGGCATCCGCACAAAAATGATGAAGCCTGACCCGGAAACGGCAGATATTGCAAAGCTGATGTTTGAAATGTACTCTCAGCCCGCAACCTCTTTCGGGGACATCGCCCGTTACTTTGCCGACGAGGGCATCCTGATCTACGGCAAGGAAATGACACGGGGCTTTATCTCCCAGCTTTTGAGAAATCCCATTTACGCGCAGGCCGACCTCGATATGTACGAGTTCTTCAAAAGTCAGGGGACGGTGGTAGTCAATGAAGCGACAGATTTTGCCGGAACAAACGGCTGCTATCTCTATCAGGGCCGGGATGTGCAGGAAAGAAAAAACAAGCACCTGAAAGATCAGATACTTGTTCTTGCTCCCAGCGAGGGGCTGGTATCGTCTGATACATGGCTGCGCTGCCGGAAGAAGCTCATGGCGAACAAGACGTTCCAAGGCGGGCGAAAGGCAAAGAACACATGGCTTGCCGGAAAGGTCAAGTGTGGCCGCTGCGGATACGCGCTTATGAGCGTCGGCAATCCGACAGGCGTTCAGTATCTCCGCTGCTCCAAGCGGGCCGACAGTAAAAGCTGTGACGGCTGCGGGACGCTCCGTACACGGGAATTTGAAAGGTTCCTGTACGGCGAAATGGTCAAGAAGCTGTCCGAGTTCCAGACGCTGACGGCAAAGCGGGAAACGGTCAATCCCAAATTGACCGCGCTGAACATGGAGTTTGCCCGCGTGGAGGAGGAGATTGAAAAACTGCTGAATACTCTGACCGGGGCTAATGCTGTGCTGCTGTCCTATGCCAACAGCAAAATCGAGGAGCTGGACACACACCGCCAAGCCTTGACAAAAGAGATCGCGGCGCTGTCGGCGGAAATCATGTCCCCGGAGCAGATCGAGCGGCTGTCGGTCTACCTCAACCAATGGGAAGAAATTGACTTTGAGGACAGGCGGCAGGTTGCCGACGGCCTGATCTCACAGATCCGCGCAACCGACGAACACGTTTCGATTGAGTGGAAAATTTGACTTTTACTTATCCATCGCACACGACAAAGGGCTGTGTGCCCTTGTCAAGCGATGTAACCAATAGACAAATAAACCAACGGCTGCCACAACTGTAATTCCCACGCCAACCCAGAACCAAACAGAAGGGCCGCCGCTGACAAAAATAGCAGTTGGCCCATCAGCGCCTCCGATTACCCCGATATTCAGAGAAAAAAATAAATCCATTGCAATATCTCCTTTACAGATCCGTCTGTTCTTCCAATTCCGGTACCAGTTCCAAAGAATAATCGTCAAATTCCTGTCCCAAGGCCGTATAGATTTCGTCGTATATTTCATGCAGAAGCGTCATGGATACTACATCGCTTTTAGGTTTAAAATAAATGGAAATCCACATCCGCCGGCCAGTGAGCACCACATCATAAAAAGTACCGGTATATTGAAAATCGTCGAGAATATGATGAGAAATTTCCTTTACTTTATAAACGATGTCTTCCTTGGGGGCAAGCAGAAAGATGCTGCGAAAAGCGTCGGCAATCATTTTTACCGGCTGGGGCAGCATGAATAGCGCAATGACGATCGCTACAATCTGGTCAAAATAGGGCGCAATTTTTTTCGCTGGCGTTTCTGATAAAAAAACCTGAGCAAAAAACGCCGCCGCAATTCCCATGCTGCACAGAAAATCTACTTTCCAGCCGTAAATTTCCGCTTCTACTGTAGGAGATGCGGTCTTTTTATGAAAGTGCCACATCAAAAGCAGCACCAAAAGGCTGAAAAACGCCAGAATAAACTCAAAAGCGGAAATTTGGCCATGATTCAGATGACGGCCGCCCTGCAGTAAAATCTGGATGTTGTTGGTAATTAGCCCTATGGTGACGGAAATGAGCATAAAACCTTTGACAATGATAAACACCGATTCAAACTGGGAATAGCCGTAGGGCTTTTTCTCGCTGACCGGCTGATAAAAAAGCGGAGTTAAAAATAGGGAGAGACCGATGACAATCAGCTCAGCCGCGTCAAATACCGCATCCATCAAAATAGCCTGGGAGTTGCTCCATAATGACATCAAAAGCTCGACAACGACGAAAGCCATTCCCGCATAGAGGGATATTTTCAGGATAATTTTTTCGTATTTTTGTTTTTCATTCACAATTTCACCTTGCTTTACATTTTTTTGATGAAGAAGGGGCAAATCTCTTTTTTTGTAAGGCAAGACGCCCTATAAAGCCAATCGAGAAAATGCCCAGAGAATGAAAAACGCTACGGGTCCTTTTCACCCGAACGAGTCAAAGCCGGCGGCTTTCAGCCATCTGCCTGAAAGTCTTCCAATTTCCAGCTGATCCGCGTACTTACCAGCGCATCCAGCAAAAGGCCGTCAGGTGTGTACTCCTCTGAAAAAATTTTGCCGCTTTCCCGGATTTCGGCGGCCAGTGCCGCTTTTTCATAGGGTAAAAGCAGCCTCATTCGAAGCTGGCTGGGCGGCAGGGCCTTTGCCATTGCCTCCAGCAACCGATTCAAACCATAACCCGTCCTGGCGGAGATTAGTACCGTCCCGCTGCCCATAATGGCAGGCATACTTTCCAACTGGTCGCATTTATTCAGCGCCGTGACCACCGGCGTACCGGTGCATCCCAGCTCATCCAGCAAACGGCGGGTCACTTCAATCTGATCGTCCGCTTCCGGACTGGAAATGTCGCACACATGCAGCAGAAGATCTGCGTCCGCCGCTTCTTCCAGAGTCGATTGGAACGCTTCTACCAGTTGGTGCGGCAGCCGGCGCACCAATCCTACTGTATCAATGAGCATGATGGTTCTCCCGTCTGGCAAAGTCAGTGCCCGGGCAGTAGGATCCAGGGTGGCAAACAATTTATCTTCTGCCAAAACGCCTGCATTGGTGAGCGTGTTGAGCAGGGTAGATTTCCCTACATTGGTGTAGCCGACGATGGCCACCGTTATCACGCCATCTTTTTTGCGGCGCGCCCGCCGGGTGCTGCGCTGCCGTTCCAGATCCCGCAGCTGTTCTTCCAGCGATTCAATCCGCCGCCGGATGTGCCGCCGGTCGCTTTCCAATTTGCTTTCGCCGGGTCCCCTGGTGCCAATGCCGCCGCCCAAACGCGACAGGGCGGTTCCTTGCCCCATCAGCCGAGGTAGCCGGTATTTCTGTTGCGCCAGCTCTACCTGTAGCTTACCTTCCCGGCTGCGGGCCCGCTGGGCAAAAATATCCAGAATCAGGGTGGTACGATCCACCACAGCCAGATCGGTAGCTTCTTCAATATTACGCAGCTGGCTGGCAGTTAGTTCATGATCGAAGATCAAAAGGTTGGCTCCCAGCGCCGCCGCCTGATTTTTGATCTGTTCGAGCATGCCGCTGCCTACACAGGTGGTTTTATCCACGGCAGGACGTTTCTGACTGATTTTACCCAGCACAACAGCGCCGGCTGTTTGAGCCAGCTCTTCCAATTCGTCCAAAGATACCGCTGCGTCATATTCTCCGGTATCCACCGCCACCAAAATGGCGCGTTCTTGTTCTTCTTTCATTTCGATCATGATTTCACGCCTTTCTAAAGGTAGTATACCACAAATTTCGTCTGTTTGGAAAGGGGAAGAAAGTCGTTGCCAAAAACAGAGGATGCATAGTATACTGAAAAAATGAAAGGGTGGCGAATAAATGATTTTTTCAGCGAAAAAGAGAAGATTGTTTTTGATTCTGCCGATGTTGCTTTTGGTTCTAAGTGCTTGTCAGAATTTCCCCTGGCAGAGGTGGTGCAGGACGAATCCTTTGCAGAAGAGATATCCACTTTTAACGACAAAGATGTTGAAAAGTAAATGACTCTTTCCGACGATGGATTCAAAGAGGTTTTAAATGTCGTGTGTACCCCCTCAGGAAAACACTCCGTTGGCTGTAATTATGGGTCTGCACCGGATAGCCTGTCTGTCTGCAATTTGGCACCGGATGATCCTTACCTGTTACAATTCTTGTGGGAATGTCTGAATATTTTACTCATGGATAGTCTCCGCAGCGAAGAGATGAAAAACGAAAGACGATTCTTATTCTGTTCTTTCTTTTCAAGATGAACAGATTGATATACAAGTGGCTGTTTATCAGATCAATCGAAAGTATACTATTACCGTGCAGAAAGAAAATCTGGATCCACAATGGTATCACATTTCTGTTGTGCCAGGGGGAGCTTATTTGGAAAAAACTGAAAACCATTTTTGAAAATTTGCCGGATATCCAAATGGAACGGTTCTGCACATCACTGAAAAGCGGCGATGTAGCACAGTTGGCGGTAATATGCTATCATTCGGCTAGGACAGTGCAGGAATGGGACGGGTACGCGTTTGACGAGGTGACTTTCCAAAAACTTGGCGACGAGTACGAGGTAGGTTTGACGAGAAAATATAGATCTTTTCAAAATACTGCAACAACCTATCGATTGAAGCTGAATTGCCTCGATCCTGGAAATACGCCCTTTCCCTCAGGGTACAGCGAATGGCTAATGGATGTGGGGGATGAATCATCTGATTATGATGGAACCTATATGGAGGCGTATAACCTGAGGCAGGAAGACGTGCCGGTAATTGGCCTCCCTTTTGGCGAAACGTTTGACCGGGATCCGGTGAAAATGACGGAAAGCCTGCGGCGCTTTTTTGATTTGGCGGAGAATCCAGTTCCGCCTTGGCAAATGGAGCCGTCCTTGCTTTTAGAATCCTTGCTATATTTTTGGATTTCCGCTTAGAAGTACAAACCAACCGGTACCAGAATTGGATGTCCCGATAGGAAATGGAGCAGGCGGCCCTTTATTATTTTGGAATGGATTTTATCCCGAGCAAACAGGGAACAACAGCTTATGACACGGAAAAAGGAATTTTTCGTCAAAGGCATCAGGGAGAGGCGGCCTCCCGATTTGAAAAGCTTGTTCGCTGGAGATGGGAAGAAAGTACGCTTGTGCTTTGCTACGAAACTTATTTGGATGCTTCATGATACAAAAGACGAATGCCGCCGAATACTGTTTTGAGAAGCGGGAAGATGGAACCTTTTATTTTTCTGATGCAAAAAAAATAGACTGAAATCGAAAAAAGCCGGACCTTAAGGTCCGACTTTTTTCGATTTATCTTCCACAGCAGTGTTTATATTTCTTACCGCTGCCGCAGGGGCAGGGATCGTTGCGGCCCACCTTTTTGCCGACCTTAACCGGCTCTTTTTTCACCGTCCCGTCGGAAGAACCGCCGGAAGTGGTCATGGGTTTAGCCACCTGCTCGCGGCGAGGCGCCTCCCGGCTGACCCGTACGGTGAGCATCATTTTTACCGTATCCTCTTTGATAGACTGGACCATTTCGTCGAACATATCGGAACCAACCATCCGGTATTCTACCACCGGATCCCGCTGGGCGTATGCCTGTAAGGAGATGCCGCGCTTGAGCTCATCCATGGCGTCGATGTGATCCATCCATTTGGTATCCACGTTGCGCAAAAGCACGACCCGTTCCAGCTCCCGCATCAAATCACTGCCGATTTCCGCTTCCCGCTGCCCGTAGCGCTCTTTTGCCCGACTAATCAGCGTATCTCGGATATCCGCCTTGGATACATCGTCCAGTTGGCGGCCGTCGTAGACAAAGTCTTCGTCGGAGCACAGCCAGCCGCCGAAATGGACTTTCAGACCCTTAAGGTTCCATTCGTCTTTATTTTCGTCGTCGGCCAAGAAAAGATCCACCGCGTCGGAAATAGTGCTCTCGGTCATCTTGAGGATGGTATCTTTGAGACTGTCGCCGTTTAAGACGCTGGCGCGCTGGCCGTAAATGGTTTCGCGCTGCTTGTTCATCACATCGTCGTATTCCAGCACCCGTTTTCTGGTGGCAAAATTGCGGCCCTCCACCTTGCTCTGGGCGCTTTCGATGGCGTGGGAGAGCATTTTGTTTTCGATGGGGGTATTTTCGTCCAGGCCGATGGAATCCATCATGTTAAAGATGCGCTCGCCGCCGAATAGCCGCATCAGATCGTCTTCCAGCGACAGGTAGAAGCGGGTGGCGCCCGGGTCGCCCTGACGGCCGGCGCGGCCGCGCAGCTGATTGTCAATCCGGCGGGATTCGTGCCGCTCGGTGCCGATGATGTATAAGCCGCCCGCCTCTTTGACCTTTTCAGCCTGAGGGGCAAATTCCTCTTTAAATTTTGCCAAAAGCTGGGCAAAGCGGGCGCGTGCGTCGAGAATCTGCTGATCGTCGGTCTCGCCGAAGCCGGTGGCCTCCAAAATCATTTCCTCGCTCATGCCCTCCCGGCGCAGCTGATCCTTGGCGGCGTATTCCGCGTTGCCGCCCAGCACGATGTCGGTACCGCGGCCCGCCATGTTGGTGGCGATGGTCACCGCGCCGAAATGGCCGGCCTGCGCTACGATCTGGGCTTCTTTTTCGTGATACTTGGCGTTGAGCACTTCATGGGCAATGCCGCGGCGGCGCAGCATCTTGGACAAAAGCTCCGATTTTTCGATGGAGATAGTGCCCACCAGCACCGGCTGCCCTTTTTCATGACAGGCGGCGATATCGTCAATCACGGCATTAAACTTGCCCTGCTCGGTTTTATAAACCACGTCGGGGCGGTCGTCCCGCTGCACCGGCTTGTTGGTGGGAATCTCGATCACATCCAGCCTGTAGATCTCCCGGAACTCGCCTTCTTCCGTCATAGCCGTACCGGTCATACCGGCCAGCTTGTCGTACATGCGGAAATAGTTCTGGAAAGTAATGGTGGCCAGCGTCTGGGACTCTTTTTGAATGCTGACCCCCTCTTTGGCCTCAATGGCCTGATGCAGTCCCTCGTTATAGCGACGGCCCATCATGATACGACCGGTAAATTCGTCTACAATCAGCACCTGGCCGTCTTTCACCACATAGTCGATATCCCGGCGCATGGTGCCGTATGCTTTAATGGCCTGATTGACATGGTGTAGATAGGTGGCATTTTCCATGTCCATCAGGTTATCGATCTGGAAAAAGGCCTCGGCTTTTTTCACGCCCGCTGGGGTAAGGGTGGCGGTGCGGGCTTTTTCGTCCACAATGTAGTCTCCATCCACATCGTCGTGTTCTTCCTTGGAGTCCAGCTCCTTGACCTTGACAAAGCGCATGTTTTTCACCAGCTGATCGGTCATCTGGTACAGATCGGTGGATTTTGCGCCGGGGCCGGAGATAATCAAAGGCGTTCTGGCCTCGTCGATTAAAATGGAGTCCACCTCGTCCACAATGGCGTAATGATGGCCGCGCTGTACCTGATTTTCCTTGCGCACCGCCATGTTATCCCGCAGATAGTCAAATCCCATTTCGTTGTTGGTGCCGTAGGTAATGTCGGCGGCGTAGGCCTGCCGGCGCTGATCGGAGTTGAGGTCGTGGACGATCAGCCCCACGGAAAGTCCCAAAAAGCGGTAGACCTTGCCCATCCATTCCGAGTCGCGCTTGGCTAGGTAATCGTTCACGGTGACGATGTGCACGCCTTTACCCTCCAGGGCGTTGAGGTAGGCGGGCAGGGTGGCCACCAGCGTTTTACCCTCGCCGGTTTTCATTTCGGAAATGCGGCCCTGATGCAGCACTACACCGCCCAAAACCTGCACCGGGAAAGGGCGCATTCCCAGCACCCGGTCGGCGGCCTCCCGGCAGACGGCAAACGCGTCGGGCAGAATGTCGTCGAGGGTTTCGCCGGCGGCAAGACGCGCTTTTAAAGCCGGCGTCTGCTCCTGCAGCTGCCGGTCAGACATCGCCTTATATTTGTCTTCCAAAGAGAGAACCCGGTCGACAATCGGACGGATATTCTTTAATTCCCTTTGGGAATAGCTACCAAAAATTTTTTCAAAAAGCCCCATGCTATCAAATCCCTCCTCGCAGTCGAAAACCGCTTTCCGGGCCAAAAGCCCGATACTTTTTTATTGTATCTCTTTCTATGCGGATTTGTCAAACAAGCTAGCTCGTTTCTGTGAATTTTTTGTTAACTTACCGATGAAAAAACCGATTTCTGGCCTTGTCCTAACCGGATTCGCCGTGTATACTGAAAAAATAAGTATTGCGGGATATTTGGTAGATCAGATCTTAACATACGGGCTTTGCGATACCTTAAAAAGGAGAAATGAGAATGTTGGGAACTTGGGTCAATGTAGCGGCGGTGTTAATCGGCGGGTCCATTGGGCTGCTGATTCAAAAGGGCCTGTCGCAGCGGCTGGCCGATACGCTGATGAAGGGGCTTGCACTATGTACCATCACCATCGGTATTTCCGGCGCGTTGGACGGTAGGGATACGCTCAAGCTGATTTTGTCGGTTGTCATCGGCGCATTGCTGGGCGAACTTCTGGATCTGGACGGAAAAATCCAAAGACTGGGAGAGTGGGTGGAACGGCGTTTTTCAAAGGGGACCGGCGGGGTTTCCATTGCTGAAGGGTTCGTCACTGCCAGCCTGATGTTCTGCGTAGGGGCTATGACCATCGTCGGTTCTCTGCAAAGCGGCCTGACCGGCGACCATCAGATGCTGTTTACCAAATCCATGCTGGATTTTGTTTCATCTATGATTTTTGCTTCTTCTTTGGGGCTGGGGGTGCTGTTCGCAGCGGGTTTTGTTCTGGTGTTTCAGGGTGGCATTACCTTGCTGGCGGGGCTGGCGGCCCCTTTTTTGGGGGATGCGGTCATTGCGGAAATGACCTGCGTGGGCTCGGTGCTGATCATCGGGCTGGGGCTTAACATGCTGGGGCTGACCAAACTGAAGGTCATGAACTACCTGCCGGCCATCTTTCTTCCGATGCTGCTTTGCTTATTGTGGTAGCGGAAAGGGCGTGTTTTCCATCCGGGATTGATTCTTCCGGTGAAAGGGTTCCATTCTGTCAACAACCTGTCCCAAACGGCGTTTTACCGCATGTCGGCTTGAAAAAACAGAAGAAAAAGCCCGGATTTTAAAATCCGGGCTTTTTTATTATGGTTACTTTTTCCCTTTTTCCTCCCAAAGCCCCAGGATTTGCTTGCGGTAGGCGGCCGCCGCCTGTTCGGTCTTGTTGTCCTGAAACTGGTAGTATACCCGGTCGCGGATTTCGTCCGGCAGGTACTGCTGAGGATAGTAGTGCCCCGGGTAAGGGTGCGGATACTGGTAGGTGAGGCCCCGCCCCAGCTTTTTGGCGCCGGAATAGTGGCTGTCCTTGAGATAGGCGGGGATGTCTCCGGTTTTGCCATTTTTCACATCGGCCATAGCCGCGTCAATGGCCAACACCCCGGCGTTGGATTTGGGCGCGGTGCATAAAAGGATGGTGGCGTCGGCCAAAGGAAGCCGCGCTTCCGGCAGCCCCAGCTGCAAAGCGCTGTCTACACAGGCCTTCACAATGGGAATGGCCTGGGGCCATGCCAAGCCGATATCTTCACAGGCAATACATAAAAGCCGCCGGCAGGGAGAGAGAAGATCCCCGGCGACCAGGAGCCTGGCCAGATAATGCAGCGCCGCATTTTCGTCTGAGCCGCGCACCGACTTGTGAAAGGCGGAAAGGATGTCGTAGTGGGCGTCGCCGTCCCGGTCATAGCGCATGGCGCTGCGTTGGCTCACCTGCTCTACTGCGTCCATGCCAATGCAGCGCCGCCCGTCCTGTACCGGAGCGGACAGCACGCACATCTCCACCGCGTTGATGGATTTGCGCACGTCGCCGCCGCAGCCCAGGGCAATGGCTTCCACGACGCCGTCTTCCAGCTCCAGCGGCGTTTGCTGTTCCTGCTCCAAAATGGCAAAAGCCCGCCGAACCGCCGCCTCGATATCGGCCGCATCCACCGGTTTGAACTCAAAAACAGTGGAACGGCTTAAAATCGCGTTGTAAACATAGAAATAGGGGTTTTCAGTGGTGGAGGCAATGAGGGTAATCTGCCCGTTTTCAATAAACTCCAGCAGCGACTGCTGCTGCTTTTTGTTCAGGTACTGGATTTCATCCAGGTACAAAAGCACCCCACCCATGGCTTCAAAGGTGCCCAGTCCATTGATAATTTCCTTAATGTCCGAAACGCTGGCGCTGGTACCGTTGAGTTTGTGCAGGGTCTTGCCGGTTTTTTGAGCGATGATTCTCGCTACTGTCGTTTTTCCCACGCCGGAAGGCCCGTAAAAAATCATATTGGTGATATGCCCCGAATCCACCATCCGCCGCAAAACGGCGCCGGGACCCAGTAGGTGAGCCTGTCCCACCACGTCGTCCAGGCTGTCCGGACGGATTCGGTCCGCCAGTGGTGCCGCCATAACAAATCCCCCTTTCCTGCGGAAGATCCGCGTATCAATGTAAATGTATCGATTTTTCTATTGTAGCAGTTTTTTGCCGGAATGAGAAGAACTTTTGTTTTATAACGATAATAAATTCCGCTCCCCGGCATTGCCGAAAAGCGGAAATTACAAACATTAATGCATTTGTCCTTTTTTGCGGAAAATGACCCAAAGAACAAACATTGCAGCAGTTCCCAACAGGTACAGGCCATAGAGAATCCGGGCGCCGGCTAACGAGAGCCCAAACGGGGTGCCGCACTCCGGATGGTTCAGCGCGTACCAGACAAAGCCTACAGCCAGTAAAACCAGTGCGATCCCACTCCATAAAAAGGCACGCCCGGCTTTTTTCTTTTTCATGGAGGGAAACCTCCTTTTCTTTGTGCGCTTATTCGTACAGAGGGAATTTAGCGCAGGTCTCGTTTACTTCGGCCCGGATTTGATCGGCGGCATTTTCAAAATCGGTAGCCGCCAGATAGATCCAACGGGCAATTTTCTCCATTTCTTCTTTGCCAAAGCCGCGGGAGGTTACGTAAGGGGTTCCTACCCGGATGCCGCTGGTGACAAAGGGCTTCTGGGGATCGTCGGGGATAGCGTTTTTGTTCACGGTAATATACACCTCGTCCAGCCGGCGCTCCAGCTCCTTACCGGTGATGTTCATAGAGCGCAGATCCAGCAAAAGCAGGTGATTGTCGGTGCCGCCGCCGACCAGATCAAAGCCCTCCTTCGTCAGGCAGTGGGCCAGATGGGCGGCGTTTTCCACGATCTTCTTTTGATATTCTTTGAATTCCGGTTTCAGCGCCTCGCCAAAGCAAACGGCCTTGCCGGCGATAATGTGTTCCAGCGGACCGCCCTGGGTGCCGGGGAAAATCGCTTTGTCGATCTGCTTGGCCAGCGCTTCCCGGCAGAGAATCATGCCGCCGCGGGGGCCGCGCAAGGTCTTGTGGGTAGTGGTGGTGACAACGTCGGCGTAAGGCACCGGCGACTGATGCAGCCCGGCCGCTACCAGACCGGCGATGTGAGCCATATCCACCATCAGGTAAGCGCCGCAGGCGTCGGCCACTTCGCGGAATTTGGCAAAGTCGATGGCGCGGGCGTAAGCGGAAGCGCCTGCCACAATCAGTTTGGGTTTATGCTCCATCGCCAGCCGCGTCAGCTCATCGTAGTCGATGGTGCCGGTTTTGGCGTCTACACCATAAGGAACGAATTGAAAATAGGTGCCGGACATGTTTACCGGCGAGCCATGGGTCAGATGGCCGCCGTGAGCCAAGTTCATGCCCAGCACCGTGTCGCCGGGTTGGATAAGCGCAAAATAAACCGCCATGTTGGCCTGCGCGCCAGAGTGAGGCTGTACGTTGGCGTGCTCCGCGCCGAAGAGCTTTTTCGCCCGCTCAATGGCCAGATTTTCCACCTTGTCCACGCACTGGCAGCCGCCATAGTAGCGCTTGCCGGGATAACCCTCGGCGTATTTATTGGTGAGAACCGATCCCATGGCCGCCATGACAGCCGGCGAGACCAGATTCTCAGAGGCGATCAGTTCAATATTTCTTCTTTGGCGGGCCAGCTCTTCCTGCATGGCACTGCCCAATTCCGGGTCATACTTAGCCACAAAGCCGATGGTATCCAGCATATCTGCATACATGGAGATCATCCTTTCTTTTTGGGAAACCGGCGGCGGAAAGCGCCTGCGTTTTCCGCCGCCGGTTTTTTTATTTTCTTTTTCTTTTATTATAATGACACAAACAAAGAAAATCAATTCTTTGTGTATTTTATACTGAAATCAAGCAAAAAGAAGCCGATATCAAAACTTTTATTCCCGCACGTAGCGTTTGGAGCCTTGGCGGGTGTTAAAGGTAGAGGAGGGAGAATGTGCGGCAGGAGCAATCATTGCGTACGAATGATGGTGCTGAAGATGTGATTCGACAATATGCTACCATGGTGTACCGGCTGGCGTTTGCCCGGTCCAGGACAAAAGACGATGCGGACGAGATCTTTCAAGAGGCGTTTTTCCGTTATCTGAAAAACCAGCCGGTATTTGAAAGTGAAGAACACTGCAAAGCATGGCTGATTCGGGTTACGATCAACTGTTCCAGAAAGCTGTGGAGCAGCGCCTGGCGCCGGAGGGTGCTGCTCGTGGAGGAAGACTTAGCCTTTGAGAGCAAAGAAACGGCCGATCTTTACCACGAGCTGCAAAAGCTGCCGGCAAAATACCGGCAGGTGATTCATCTGTATTATTACGAAGATTTGAAAGCAGAACAGATCGGCAAAATTTTAAACCGAAAACCTGATACGATTCGCACACAGCTGACCCGCGCGCGAGCCATGCTGCGCGATTTTATGAAGGAGGAAGACGATGTTTAAAGAGACCTATCGGCGGCTTAACGATATCATCCAACCGGACAAGGCGCTCGTTGCTGCTGTGCTGGCGGGCAGCGAAGAAAAAGAGGGACGAAACAGCCCTTTGTCCGGCTAAAACCTGCGCTGATTGCAGCGGCAATTTGCCTTTGCCTGGTGCTGACGGTTCCGGTTTTGGCTGCGAGCGTAGAGCCGGTTTATGAACTGATATATTTGGTAAGCCCGTCGGCCGCCCAGTTTTTCGTACCTGTGCAAAAATCCGATACAAACAACGGGGTCAAAATGGAGGTGGTGTCGGCAGATATCCGCGGCGATACAGCCAGAATCTATATTACCATGCAGGATCTTATCGGCGATCGTGTTGACGAAACCATAGATTTGTACGATAGTTACGACATTCGCCTCCCCTTTGACGGCACAGGCTTTTGCGGGAAGGTGGGTTACGATCCCAATACCCGGACAGAGACCTTTCTCATTACCATCAAGACGGACGGGCAGAAGATTGCGGGAAAGAAAATCACCTTTTCCGTAGGGATGTTTTTAAGCGATAAACACGTCTATGATGATATCCAAATCCCGGTGGACCTTTGTACGGTTTCTCAAAATCCGAAAACCCAGACGGTGGAAGTTTTCGGCGGGGGCGGGGAGGATTTCGAAAAGGTTATCGATTTGCATGGCCGGGGTCAGGCGCAGGCTATGGTGCCGGGCGATGAGGAGGCATCTTTCCCGGTGAAGGGAATTGATTTGACTGGTGTGAGATATGTGGATGGAAAACTCCATGTTCAGATGCAGATGAAAAACAGTCTGGACAATAGTAATCATGGCTACTTCTATCTGAAGGACGCCGACGGGAACCGGGTATTGTCCCGCTATTCCTTTTCCTTTCGGCAAATGAAAGAGCAGGAGGGGCAAATAAGTTATTGCGAGGATGTGTTCGATGTTCCCTATGAGGAACTTTCCACATATAAGCTGTACGGATATTTTGTCGCTTCCCAAAAGAAAACCGAGGGCGGCGGCGCGTTACGTTTTCGCCCGAAAGCCAGCAGTCAAAGGATTGATAAAACGAAAAAAGGCAGGGATTTTCCCTACCTTTTGTTTTTATAAAATCCGCGCCAGAATGGAATTGGAAAGCAAAAATCCCTCCGGCGTAAAGAAAAGCCGCCCGTTTTCTTCTTTCATGTACCCGGCGCCGATCATGGGGCGGGATTTTTGCCAAAGGCCGTTCCAGTCGTAATCCGGATAAGCGGCGGCCGTCTCTTTGCGGTCGATGCCCTGACAAAGGCGCAGCCCTAAAAGCGCCAATTCCGCCGGGCCACCGCCGGGCCCGTCATCCTGTAAAAGCAAAAGGGGGTCTTCCGCCGACAGGAAGCTGCCCAGATCCCGGGGAAAAAAGAAGCGCTGTCCGGCCATCAGGCTGTGGGCCGCCGGGCCGAGACCCAGATATTCCGCGCCCAGCCAGTATTTGCAGTTGTGGCGGCTGTAAAATCCCGGTTTGGCAAAGTTGGAGATTTCGTATTGGCAAAATCCGTGCCGCGCCAAAGCTTCCACCGCCTGCAAATAGCGTTCGGCCTGCTCGTCCGGGTCGGGACAGCGGGCCGCCACCCCGTTTCGGTCAAAGGGGGTGCCTTCTTCGATTTTGAGCAGGTACGCCGAGATGTGCGTGATACCGGTTTCGGCGCAGAATCCGATGGACTTTTCCACCGATTGCGCCGTTTGTTGTGGAATACCCAGCATCAAATCCAGCGAGATGTTGGAAAATCCCGCCGCCTGCGCATGGGCCACTGCCAGCGCCGCCTCCTTTGCCGTATGCCGCCGGCCCAGGATCCGAAGCTCTTCTTCGTCGGCGGACTGCATGCCGAAAGACAGTCGGTTGACCCCGGCGGCGAACAGATCCCGCAGCGTTTCTTCCAGTGTGGAAGCAGGGTTTGCCTCCAGCGTGATTTCGGCGTTTTGTAATCCAAAATGCCGCCGCGCCGTACTGACAATCCGCTCAATGCGCCGCGCGCCCAGCAAAATAGGAGTGCCGCCGCCAAAATACAACGTATCCGCCCGGCGCTGCCAGCGCTCGGCAGAAGCTGCTAGCGCCCGGCAGATTTGTTCGGTATAAGCGTCCATGAGGCTTTCTTCGGCCTTGACCGAGTAAAAGTTGCAGTAGGGGCACTTGGCGGCGCAGAACGGCACATGGATGTAGACACCGGGATTTGTCTCCCGGATCAGGGTTTCGTACCGGCTCATTTTACTGCCCTCGTGGCGAAATATTTGGCCGAATACCGGCAGATGAGATCGTCGTCCACATCCTCGTAAAAGCCGGTGATGGCAAATCCTGCCGCCGTCTGCCCGCCGATGAGCGATTCCAGCGTGTGGCTGTACTGGATGGTTTCTTTATTTTGCAGTACCTGTGAAACCTGCTCGGGACTTAACTCATCCAGCGAGCAGAACGGCAGGCGGTTGGATACGGTAAAACGGTTTTGATCCCAGTCCGGCCCGTCGAAAATGTAGACAAACGGATTGGTGGCGCCGAACAAAAAGCTGCCGCCTTTTTGGAGCACCCGGTAGGCTTCGTCAAAAACCGGTTGCACCTGGGGAATATAGGTTACCGATACCGGGCAGAACACCAAATCAAAAGCGCTGTCGGCAAAGGCGGACAAATCCCGCATATCCCCGCGGACGATCTTCAAAGGCAGATTTTCCCGCTGAGAAACCAAACGGTCCTGGGTCAGCTGGGCTAAAGAATTGTCGAACACGGTTACATCCGCGCCGGCCGCCGCCAGAATCGGCGCCTGCTGGCCGCCGCCGCAGGCAAGGCAGAGGATTTTTAATCCGGCCAGGTTTTGGGGGAACCAATCTCTCGGAACGGGTTTTTTGGCGGTGAGCAGAATGGAAAAAAGCCCAGTCCGCGCCGCCTCAATTTCTTCATGGGATACCGGTACCGTCCATTGGCTGGCGTTTTTCACATGATTGTCCCACGCTTGGGCATTGTGAGCAATCACATCGATAGTAGTCATAGAAAATCCTCCTTTTCAGGGATGTTCCGGCTTTTGTGTGCCGGACAAAAAGGCCGCGGCAGAATCTGACGCGGCCTGACTTCATAAAAGCTAATCCAGTTTGAGCACGGACATAAACGCTTCTTGGGGCACCTCCACCGAGCCCAGCTGGCGCATCCGTTTTTTGCCCTCTTTCTGCTTTTCCAAAAGCTTCTTTTTCCGGGTGATGTCGCCGCCGTAGCACTTGGCCAAAACGTCCTTGCGCATGGCCTTTACCGTTTCCCGGGCAATGACCTTGCCGCCTACCGCCGCCTGAATGGGTACCTCGAACAGCTGGCGCGGAATATGCTCTTTCAGGTTTTCCGCCATCTTGCGGGCGCGGGCATAGGCTTTGTCCGCATGGACGATGAAGCTTAAGGCGTCCACCATCTCGCCGTTGAGCAGAATATCCAGCTTAACCAGTTTGGAGGGCTGATAGCCATCCAGCTCATAGTCGTAGGAGGCATAGCCCTTGGTGCGGGATTTGAGCGCGTCGAAAAAGTCGTAGACGATTTCGTTTAAGGGCAGATCGTAGTGCAGTTCCACCCGGTCGGTGTCCAGATACTTGGTGTCTTTGTAAACGCCGCGCCGCTCCTGGCACAGCTCCATAATAGAGCCGATGTACTGGGCCGG
This sequence comes from uncultured bacterium, assembly GCA_934875375.1. Classification (GTDB taxonomy): domain Bacteria; phylum Bacillota; class Clostridia; order Oscillospirales; family Ruminococcaceae; genus UBA3818. Next base: position 16,805 of record CAKXHL010000016.1, on the reverse strand, counting down.
CGTAAAAATGCTGGCTTTCACGTGCGGTTCTTCCGCCGAAGCGATCAAGGACGGATCCGGGTAGTTGGTAGGGTTGTCGATGGTAACGGTCGTACCGTCGGTCAAATGGATTTTGTAAATAACGCTGGGGGCGGTGGTAACGAGATCTAGGTTAAATTCCCGCTCCAGCCGCTCCTGGATAATTTCCATGTGCAAAAGCCCCAGAAATCCGCAGCGGAAGCCGAATCCCAGCGCGATGGAGGTTTCCGGCTCAAAGGAAAGCGATGCGTCGTTCAGCTGTAATTTTTCCAAGGCGTCCCGCAGGTCGGGATAGCGGGCGCCGTCCGCCGGGTAGATGCCGCAGAATACCATGGGCACCGCTTTGCGGTAGCCGGGCAACGGTTCGTGGCAGGGGCGGTCGCGTAAGGTTACCGTGTCGCCGACAGTAGTGTCGCGCACATTTTTGATGCTGGCGGTCAGATACCCTACCTGACCGGCCTTCAGCTCGCCGCAGGGATTGAGAGTGGTGGCCCCCATGGTGCCTACTTCCACCACCGAGAATTCGGCGCCGGTGGCCATCATGCGAATGGCGTCACCAGTGCGCAGGGTACCTTCTTTTACACGGATATAAACGATTACACCTTTGTAACTGTCGTAGTAGGAGTCAAAGATCAGCGCCTTGAGCGGCGCGTCCGGGTTGCCGGAGGGGGCGGGGATATCGGTGACCACCCGCTCTAAGACCTCTTCAATGTTGATGCCGTTTTTGGCCGAAATGCGCGGCGCGTCCAGACAGGGGATGCCAATCACATCCTCCACTTCGTGGGCCACCCGCTCCGGGTCGGCGGCGGGCAGGTCGATTTTGTTGATGACCGGTACCACCTCCAGATCGTGCTCAATGGCCAGATAGGTGTTAGCCAGGGTTTGAGCCTCGATTCCCTGGGAGGCGTCCACCACCAGCAGCGCACCCTCGCAGGCGGCCAGCGAACGGGATACCTCGTAGTTAAAGTCCACGTGTCCCGGGGTGTCGATCAGGTTAAAGTCATAGACCTGACCGTCCTTGGCGGTATATTGCAGGCGAACGGCCCGGGCCTTGATGGTAATGCCCCGTTCCCGTTCGATGTCCATGTTGTCTAAAAGCTGTTCTTCCATGTCCCGCTTGGCCACGGTACTGGTCAGCTCCAGAATCCGGTCAGCCAAGGTGGATTTTCCATGGTCGATGTGGGCAATGATGCAAAAATTGCGGGTATGCTCCAAAATAGGGTCGATCTGCGCCAAACTGTTCACCTCTGTATTCTCTTTCCCAAGTCGTGGATAATTAAAATCAGTATAGCATATTTCTCGGCCGGGTACAACGAAAAATCTTTGGGTTATATGCCGTCTTTTTCGCCATAATAGAGGCAGTAAACCGTTTCCCCCTCAATGGTTCGCCCGTCCGGGCAAAACCGAGCTTTTCATATCATGCGCGGGCAGCATGGTTGTCCGGCTCAAAGCTGATGTAAACTCGGTGGCGGGATAAATCTGCCATAATACGCTGCAACACGCCATGCAAAATTACCTCGCCGAACCCTTTTCGCTGGCAGTCCCGGTCCACCATCAGCCGCCGGATCCAGATTCCCCGTCTGCCCGGTCCGGGCAGTACATGGCAAAGCCCACCGCTTGATCGTTGTCAAATGCCGCCAGTGCAACGCATTCGGGATATACTTTTACCTGGGCGATAGAGTAAAGATTGGATGCGACAAATTTGCTTTGTTCCAGCGCGGCCTGAAGAGCGATAACCGCTTCAAAGTTTTCCGGGCTGATCGGTTCCAGGCGTATCATAGAAATTTCCTCCCTGTTTCCAAGCTTTTTTCATCATAGCATATTTTTGTTCGGTACGCTTGCTTTTTTCTGCCAACCTGATATAATAAATGACTCACCGCGGCTGGAAAGGAGTGGAGTATGGATCCGATTTTTCAAGAAGAGTCGGCCAGGCTTTCCTGGACGAAAGAACAGTATCTGCAAGCGGCTGAGGACGAACGGCTGATGCTCAGTGCGCTGCCAAGACTGTACCCAAACGACCCCAATCTTTTAAACGAATTGCTGCTGCACACCCATAACCGCATTGTACGGCTGGAACAGAGCCGACGCAAGCCCTATTTTGCCCGCATTGATTTTACCGATGGATCGTCTGCCCAGACCGACCGGTGCTATATCGGCAAAATCGGCGTGGCCGATCAGGATGGACAAATCATCACGGTGGATTGGCGCGCCCCGGTAGCGACCTTGTATTACGACAGCAATCTGGGCAAAACTTCCTATCAGGCGCCGGAAGGGGCGATTTGTGGAACGCTTTCCCTCAAGCGCCAGTATGAGATCGAAGAAGGAACGCTTTTATCCTATCATGATGTGGACTCAGTTTCTAACGACGAATTACTGAAGCCGTTTTTAAGTGCCGGCGCTGATAGTCGGCTGAAGAATATCGTCGCCTCCATCCAGACTGAGCAAAACCGCATCATCCGGGAAGATCTGCATAAAAACCTCATCGTGCAGGGTGCGGCAGGCAGCGGTAAGACCACTGTGGCGCTGCACCGCATTGCCTACCTGGTTTACCGCTGGAGGGACAGTATCCGCCCCAGCCAGTACATGGTCATCGGCCCAAACCTGTTTTTCATCAGCTACATCTCAGCGGTTCTGCCGGATCTGGATGTGGACAATGTACCGCAGTTCACCTATGCAACACTGGCCGCCCAGTATCTGGGGGAAAATTTTACCGTGCAAAACCCTGCTGAAACGCTGGCTGCTGTTGTGGAGCAGGGGATGGATACGGCGATACAGCGCTATAAAAGCTCTCTTGACTACCGGGATGCATTGGATCGGTTTTTGTCAGATTTTGAAGACTCTCTGCTGCCGGAAGGGCCGTTCGCCCCGTTTGGCGTTTTGCTGTTGAACGAGCAGCAAATTCAAGCCGAGTGGCAAAGCGCGAAAGAGGTGGGCGGCAGCTGCCTGACCCGGGTCAACAAGACGGTGCTGATGCTTTCTGCGGCGTTGGCTGCTGAGCGGGATCGGGCGTTTTGGATAACAGACAGCTGGTTTGGCAGTCAGATGGGCGGTGCGGGAAAAGAGGAGACCGCGCGGCTTTTCCGCCAGAAGCGGCAGCTGGTGCGGGAGCTGGATTCGGGCTGTAAAAAGCTGCTGCGACGATTTTTTTCGGGGATTGACGTCAAAATCCTGTCGGTGTACCGCCGCTTTTTAGAACAGGCACAACTGTATCTTCCGCAGGAACTGGCGATGCAGCTGGGGCGGCAAACGTTGGCCATGCTGCGGAAAAAGACCGTGACGCAGGAGGATCTGCCAGCGCTGATCTACTTGAAAACACAGATTTTCGGCGCGGGGGATTATGCCCGTTATCGTCATGCGGTGGTAGATGAGGCGCAGGATTTGGGCGAATTCGCATTTTTTTCGCTGCAAAAATTGCTTTCCGGCAGCACCTTTACCGTTGTCGGGGATCTGGCGCAGTCCATTTATGGATTTCATGGGGTGGAAAACTGGCATTCGGTACAGCAGCGCTCTTTTCCCAAGGGAGCTGAAATTTGCTATATGGAGAAAAGCTACCGAACCACGGTTGAGATTATGGAAGCGGCAAACCTTCTTACCAAGAGCCTGGGACTGCCCGCCGCCCAGCCGGTGATCCGTCACGGCGAGCCAGTGCGATTGCATCCAATGCCAGACAACCCAGCCCGGGCAGTGGCGGATTGCATTCGGGAATATCAAGCGCTGGGATTTGGCTCGGTCGCCATATTGGGAAAAACAGCTGCCGAAACCGCCCGAATTTACACTGCTCTTGCGGCGATGGACATATCCATTCAACTGATAGACGATGAAGCAGACGCATACAGCGGCGGGATTTGTGCAATGACCGGCTATCTGTCCAAGGGGCTGGAGTTTGACGGAGTCATCCTGTTAGATGCAGGAGAGGCGGTCTATCGGTCGGACCAGCGGCTGGATCTGCATCTTTTGTATGTGGCGATGACCCGGCCACTGCACCGGTTGGACGTTTTTTACAGCGGCGAGGTCTGCGCCCCACTGGAGGGTCTGCTTGAATAATCAAATCAGAATCAGCCGTTTCTTTTGCGGCAAATAAAAAGGCGGTACTGCCAAAGCAGTACCGCCTTTTTTGATAAGAGTCAGCGCCTCTAAAATTAGAAACGATTGCGTTTTTTGTAGCTGGTGTGCAGAATCTCGTGGGCCTTGTGGGAGCCGTAGCTGCCCAGATAGGTCTCGTAGACTTCTTTCACCACCGGGTTCTCATGGGATTTACGGATCGGTTTGTTCTTATCGTCTTCGTACAACGCAGCCGCACGGCGCGCTTTCAGATCGATAAAGTTGCGAACCGCCGCCGGCTGTACCGGCTGGCCGCCGCCGTTTACGCAGCCGCCTGGGCAACCCATGATCTCGATAAAGTGATAGTTCTTCTCGCCGGATTTGACCGACTCCAGAACTTTTTTGGCGTTTTTCAAACCGGATGCAACGCAAACGTTCAGCTCCAGATCGCCAATCTTATAGCGTGCTTCTTTGATACCCTCAGTGCCGCGGACTTCGCCGAACTCGACGGCTTCGCCGCTTTCGCCGGTGATCCATTCTTTCGCGGTACGCAGCGCCGCTTCCATTACGCCGCCGGTGGCTCCGAAGATAACGCCTGCGCCAGTGGAGGTACCCAAAGGCGCGTCGAACTCTTCGTCGGGCAGTTTGGGCAGGTACATACCTGCGCGCTCGATCATGCGGGCCAGCTCACGGGTGGTCAGGGCAACGTCTACGTCCGGATAACCGGAAGCGGACTCGTCCTCACGCTTGGTCTCAAACTTCTTGGCAGTACAAGGCATAATGCCGACCACGAAGATGTCTTTGGGATCAATGCCGGTTTTCTCCGCGTACCAGGTCTTGGCCAGCGCGCCGAACATCTGCTGCGGCGATTTGCAGGTGGACAGGTTCTCGGTGAATTCCGGGTAGTAGTGTTCGCAGTATTTGACCCAGCCGGGGGAGCAGGAGGTGATCATCGGCAGCTTGCCGCCATTTTTGATCCGCTCAACCAGCTCGTTGGCCTCTTCCACGATGGTCATATCCGCGGCAAAGTCGGTGTCGTAAACGCCGTCAAAGCCCAGGCGGCGCAGCGCCGCAACCATCTTACCTTCCACATTGGTGCCGATGTGCATGCCAAAAGCCTCGCCCAAAGTCACACGGATGGAAGGAGCAGTCTGAACGATTACGTGTTTGGTCGGATCGCCCAGAGCACGCCATACATCCTTGGTGTTGTCTTTCTCCGCCAGCGCACCGGTGGGGCAGACAACGATACACTGGCCGCAGGATACGCAGGCCACGTCGGACAGGTTCTGGTTAAAGGCGGTGCCGATATGGGTGTTAAAGCCCCGGCCGTTAGGTCCGATGACCGCAACATCCTGCCATTTGGCGCAGGCGGCGGCACAGCGGCGGCACAGCACGCACTTGGAGTTGTCGCGCACCATATGTACGGCGGAATCGTCGTAATCGCTGGCGGGCTTTTCGCCGTCGAAGATCGCTTCGTTGTAGATGCGGAAGTCCTTACACAGTTTCTGCAGCTCACAGTTGCCGGAGCGTACGCAGGACAGGCAGGATCGGTTATGGGTGGAAAGGATCAGCTCCAGGTTGGTTTTACGAGAAGCGAAAACACGCTTGGAGTTGGTCAGGATCTCCATGCCCTCGGCTACCGGATAAACACAGGCGGCGACCAGGTTTCTCATACCGACTACTTCTACTACGCAGATGCGGCAGGCGCCGATCTCGTTGATTTCTCTTAAGTAACACAGGGTGGGAATTTCAATTCCATGCATTCTGGCGGCTTCCAAAATGGTGCTGCCGGCCGGTACGGACAAGGGCATACCGTTGATTTTGATATTCACCATTTCCATTGTGGTACACTCCTTCCTTATTTTTTATAGATGGCGCCGAATTTACATTTTTCCATGCAGGCGCCGCACTTGAGGCATTTCGCGGGATCGATGACGTGAGGCTGCTTCACAGTGCCGGAGATCGCGTCCGCCGGGCAGGCTCTTGCGCACAAAGTACAGCCTTTGCACTTCTCGCGGTCGATGACATAGCTCAGCAGCGCTTTACATACGCCGGCCGGGCACTTCTTGTCAACGATATGGGCCACATATTCATCCCGGAAATACTTCAGGGTAGAGAGTACCGGGTTGGGAGCGGACTGGCCGAGGCCGCACAAAGAGTTGGCCTTGATGTGGTAGCACAGCTCCTCCATTTTGTCCAGATCTTCCATGGTGCCTTTGCCTTTGGTGATCTTGTCCAGCATTTCCAGCAGGCGCTTGGTACCGATACGGCAGGGCGTACATTTGCCGCAGCTTTCGTCTACGGTAAATTCCAGGAAGAATTTGGCGATATCCACCATACAGGTGTCTTCATCCATAACGATCAGGCCGCCGGAGCCCATCATGGAGCCGATGGAGATCAGGTTGTCGTAGTCAACGGGGATATCAATCAAAGAAGCGGGGATACAGCCGCCGGAAGGACCGCCGGTCTGCGCTGCTTTGAATTTCTTGCCGTTGGGAATGCCACCGCCGATTTCCTCGACGATCTCCCGCAGGGTGGTGCCCATGGGAACTTCTACCAAGCCGGTGTTATGGATTTTGCCGCCCAGCGCGAATACCTTGGTGCCCTTGGATTTCTCAGTACCCATGGAGGCGAACCAGTCGGCGCCTTTGAGGATAATCTGCGGAATGTTGGCGTAGGTCTCCACGTTGTTGAGCACGGTGGGCCGTTCGAACAGACCTTTTACCGCCGGGAACGGAGGACGGGGTCTGGGCTCGCCGCGATGGCCTTCGATGGAGGTCATCAGCGCGGTTTCCTCGCCGCAGACAAATGCGCCGGCACCCAAACGCAGCTCAATGTCAAAGTCGAATCCGGTGCCCAGGATGTTTTTGCCCAGCAGGCCGTTTTCACGGGCCTGGCCGATGGCGATTTCCAGACGTTTTACTGCGATGGGATACTCCGCACGAACATAGATGTAACCCTGGCTTGCACCGATGGCATAGCCGGCAATGGCCATTGCTTCCAGAACAACATGAGGATCGCCTTCCAGAACGGAACGGTCCATGAATGCGCCGGGGTCGCCCTCGTCGGCGTTGCAGCAGACGTATTTCTGACCCGCAGGCTGCGCCGCCGCAAAGCTCCATTTCACGCCGGTGGGGAAGCCGCCGCCGCCGCGTCCGCGCAGGCCGGAGTCTTTAATGGTCTGGATGACTTGATCGGGGGTCATTTCGGTCAAAACCTTACCCAGAGCCATGTAGCCGTCCAGGCCGATGTATTCGTTGATGTTTTCCGGGTCGATTACGCCGCAGTTTTTCAGCGCTACACGTTTTTGCTTGGCGTAGAACTGGGTGTGGTTCAAAGATTTTACCGTGTCTTCCTGCACGGTCTCCTGATACAGAAGACGGGTGACGATACGGCCTTTGAGCAGATGCTCAGAAACGATTTCCGGGATATCCTCGGGTTTGACCATGCTGTAAAAGGCGCCCTCAGGATAAACGATCATGATGGGGCCTAATGCGCAAAGGCCGAAGCAGCCGGTTTTGATGACCTTGACCTCTTCGGACAGGCCATTGTCCTGGATCTCGCGCTCCAAAGCGGAGACGATCCGTTCGCTGCCGGAGGAGGTACAGCCTGTACCACCGCAGACCAGCACATGGGAACGATACATGTTGATTTCCTCCTTATTTCGTTTTTGCGCCGATGGTGTATTCGGTTACAACATTACCGTTGACCAGGTGATCGTTGACAACCTTAACTGCCATTTCGGGAGTCATTTTTACATAAGTAACCTTTTCTTTACCGGGTTCGTAGACCTCGACGACAGGCTCGTACTGGCAGATGCCGATACAGCCGGTCTGGGCGATGGTCACGTTTTGCAGGTTCCGTTTGGAAACCTCTTCGGTAAAGGCGGCCAGCACCGGCCGTGCGCCGGCTGCGATTCCGCAGGTAGCCATACCCACAACCACACGGATATTTCCTTCCGCGTCATCACGAACGCCGATTTTGCCTTTCATGGAATCGCGAAGAGCCTGAAGCTCTGCTAAACTTTTCATATTATGATGCACCTCCGCTAAGCAAATCCATATTTTCTTTGATGTACCCCCGGATAAAGTCCATCACTTGGGGGGTGTTCAGGGGAACGCCGTCCAAAATCTCCTGCAGCTGCGCCGTGCTGACAGTAAAAACCGCCTCCCCAACCTGATAGGTAAAGGAGAAGTTGATCTGCTCGTTGCATCCCATCAGAATGCACATGGTGTCAGCCATGTTGCCCAATGGCATCCGGTCGATGTGGGTAAGGCCGAAAACGGCCCGCACCCGGGTGCCCTTGCCCACCTGCGATTGAATGGAGAAATCCCCGCCGGTCATCAGCGCGGCCATTTTGAAAAAGGGAACTCCCAGCCCCACCTTGCGGGTGGTGCGGGTGGTGTAGAACGGATCCTCCACATGGGCGACCTGTTCCGGGGTCATGCCGCAGCCATTGTCGTTGATGGTAATGACCAGCCGATCTTCAGCCGGCAGTTCCGCCACGGTGATGTCCACACGAGTGGCGTTTGCCCGCACTGAATTTTGCGCAATATCCAGGATGTTTAACGACAGTTCTTCCATCGTTTATTCCGCGTATTTGGCCAGGATGCCGGGAATGTCGTCGGCGACCAGGCGGCCGTAAACGTCGTCGTTGATGGTCATAACCGGCGCCAGACCGCACGCGCCGATGCAGCGGCAGGCCTCCAGGGAGAATTTGCCGTCGTTGGTGCATTCTCCACCCTGGATGCCCAGACATTCGCCCAGCTTGGCAAATACGTCGCCGGAACCTTTGACGTAGCAGGCGGTGCCCAGGCAAACAGAAATTTTATATTTGCCTTTGGGGTTCAAAGTAAACTGAGAATAGAAAGTGGAAACGCCGTAGACTTCCTCCAGCGGGATCTCCAAATGCTGTGCGACCAGCTTCTGGACCTCGATAGGAAGATAGCCGTAAATTCCCTGCGCGCCTTGCAGGACCGGCATTAAAGCGCCTCTTTGCCCTTTGTGGGCGGCAATCAGCTCAATAAGCTTTTGTTCCTGCTCTTTGGTTCCGTTAAAGGGAACCGCTGAAATTGTAGTAGCCATGAAAACCTCCGTTCCGCCGTAAAACGGCAAAATTATTGTTTCCGGACTCCCCCGGAGCCCTCCTCTATCTGCATAAGGTGCGAAATCGGACCACCACCGGCCGCTGCCCCTTTTTTAACCGTTTCTCCCAGTGCCAAGCGGTTTTTTGGACGCAAAAATCCTTATGCTTCTAGACTGGTTAAAATTATAACAGGACTGGACGACAAAATCCACCATGTTTCGATGAATATTACGAAATTTGTTGATATTCCAAAAAACACAACAAAAATTTTAGTATATTTTCCACACCATCCGGAAAAAGCAGGAAAGAGCTGGGCTGGCGCCTTGTTCTTGCCGGCGGGATATGGTATAATATCCAAAAAAAGGGGAGAAAGTCCGGCTTTTTTGACTGGTATGCTACCGGGATTGTCCGCTTCCTGGTTTTGCGGCAAAATCACCGGCTCTGATACCTATTATAATGGGAACAGGAGGGCAAATATGACGATTCAAGATATTAAGAATATTCTACATGCAGAAATTCTCTGGGCCGATGAGGAAATGCTTTCCCACGAGGTGCACACAGCCTGCGGCAGCGATATGATGAGCGACGTGCTGGCCTTTGTCAAGGATCAGGCGGTGCTTTTGACGGGGCTGGTCAATCCGCAGGTGATCCGTACCGCCGAAATGATGGATATTGTCTGTATTGTGTTTGTCCGGGGTAAAATGCCCGACCCATCCATGATCGGATTGGCTGAGGAGCGGGGAATTGCGCTGCTTTCCTGCGGCCAGCGGATGTTTACTGCCTGCGGGCTTTTGTACGAAAATGGGCTGAGGGGAGGCTGCGAATGAAAGTGAGCCAGACCATTTCTTTTCATTATGATGTTCCCGGCGATGATTTCACCCGCGCAGGAGAGGCCTCCAGCAGCATTAAAAAGGCGCTGAAGCAGGTGGGCCTGGCGCCGGATATCATTCGCAACGTGGCCATCGCCATGTACGAGGGCGAAATCAATATGGTCATCCACGCCGGCGGTGGGCAGATTGATGTGGATATTGCCCCCGATGCGGTCCGTATGGTCCTCAAGGATCAGGGACCCGGTATTCGGGACATTTCTCTTGCCATGCAGGCGGGATGGTCCACTGCTCCGGACGATGTACGCTCCCTGGGTTTTGGTGCCGGAATGGGTCTGCCCAATATGAAGAAATATACCGATGAGATGAAAATCGAGAGCACCGTAGGGGTTGGAACCACTGTTTCTATGACCGTGTTTACCCACCCGCAGGAGGAGGCTGTGTCGTGAGCGAGTTTTTCCATTCGGTGACCTTGGATCGGGACTTGTGCCACGGCTGCATCAACTGCGTCAAGCGCTGCCCTACCGAGGCAATCCGGGTGCGGGACGGCAAGGCAAAGATCCTGTCCGACCGGTGCATCGACTGTGGGGAATGTATCCGTATCTGCCCGCACCATGCAAAAAAACCGATTTTCGATCCTCTTTCAGTGATGGACCAATACGAATATACGGTGGCCCTGCCGGCACCCAGCCTGTATGGCCAGTTCAATAATCTTGACGACGTGGAGATTATTCTGCGCGCTTTAATCGACATGGGCTTTGACGATATTTTTGAAGTGTCCCGTGCAGCGGAGCTGGTCAGTGACGCCACCCGCAAAATGCTCAGCGAAGGGCAGCTGCCCCGCCCGGTTATCAGCTCTGCCTGTCCGGCGGTGGTGCGGCTGATCAGAGTCCGCTTTCCGGATCTAATCCGCCATATTCTGCCGCTGCAGGCGCCAGTGGAGGTGGCCGCGCGGTTAGCCAAAAAAGAGGCAATGGAGCGCACTGGCCTTCCGGCTGAGAAGATCGGCTGTATTTTTATTTCCCCTTGTGCGGCGAAGGTCACGGCGGTTAAAATGCCGCTTGGCACCAAAAAAAGCGCCATCGATGCGGTGGTCGCGATTCGGGATGTCTATCCGAAGATGCTTAGCTTTATGAAAGAAGAAGTCGGTGCGCCGGAAGAATATTTAAGTTCCGGGCGGATGGGCATTGGCTGGGGTTCTTCCGGCGGAGAGTCGGCAGCGCTGCTCAATGACCGGTATCTGGCGGCAGACGGCATTGAAAACGTCATCCGCGTGTTGGAGGATCTGGAGGATGAAAAGCTGGGTTCAGTAGATTTTGTGGAGCTGAACGCCTGTGCCGGCGGATGTGTCGGCGGGGTGCTGACGGTGGAAAATCCCTATATTGCCAAAGCAAAGCTCAAGCGGGTGCGCAAATACCTGCCGGTATCCTGCAACCGGGTGGGGGATGGGATTCCCCGCCAGATGAAGTTTGATACGGAAATCCAGTACGAGCCGGTGCTGCAGCTAGATGAGGATATTACCGTGGCGCTGAAGAAACTGGGCCAGATCGAAGCGATTTCCCATATGTTCAGCGGGTTGGATTGCGCTGCCTGCGGCGCGCCCAGTTGTAAGGCGCTTGCGGAAGACGTGGTTCGCGGCTATAATACGCCGGACGCCTGCGTATTCCTGCTGAAAGATAAAATGAAATCCCTCGCCAGCTCGATTGCGGAGCTGGAGGGAAAGATCCCTGATACCTTTAAAGAAGATGGCCGGGATTGACCTGGCCCTGGACGATTGCCGGAGGGAAGTCGAAATGAAAAAAGTTACCGTCCGCCAGATAGCGGAGAAATGCGGTTTTTCGGTGCTGGCCGGAGCGGGTGCTCTGGATCGTGAGGCGGGCCGGGTATTCTGCTGCGACCTGTTGAGTTTTGTCATGGGCCGCGCCCCGGCGGATTGTGCCTGGATTACGGTGATGGGGAATGTCAACGCGATAGCGGTGGCCGTGCTGGCGGACACTGCCTGTATTGTGCTGGCAGAAAACGCCGCGCTGGACGGGGAAGCGTGTACCCGGGCCGACGGGCAGGATGTGCCGGTGCTGCGCTCGCCTTACCCGATTTTTGATACCGGGCTTTTGATCCAGCGGCTGCTGGAGGGTTGACAGCTGCCATACGCCGCCGGGATTTCCCCGGCGGCGTATGCTTTTTTTGGATTGGAAAGGAGCGGCAGTTATGGAAAAAGTGATTTACGATCTGCATACCCATTCGGCGTTATCCCCTTGCGGCGACAACGATATGACGGTCAACAATATGCTCAACATGGCGGTGCTGGGTGGAATCCAGGTCATGGCGATCACCGACCATAACAGCTGTAAAAACTGCCCGGCCGCGGTGGAAGTGGCAAAAGAGCTGCCCATTGATCTGATTCCCGGCATGGAGCTGTGCACCAGTGAAGAGGTGCATGTGATCTGTCTGTTTGGGCAGCTGGAGCAGGCAATGGCGTTTGACGCCTATGTGCATGATCACCTGCCGCCGGTGAAAAACCGGCCGGAGATTTTTGGCGAGCAGCGGATTTTAAACGCGGCCGATGAAATCATCGGCTATGAGCCGTATCTTTTGATTAACGCCACTGCCATTTCCATTGAGGAGGTGGTTCCTCTGGTGCGCCGGTTCGGGGGCATCTGCTATCCAGCCCACATTGATAAAAGCTCCACCAGCGTTTTTTCCAACTTGGGATATTTTTCTGCCCACTGGGGCTTTTCGACGGTAGAAATCGCCTGCCGGGAAAACGTGGAGCAGCTGGCTTCACAGATTCCGGGATTTGCAGACCTTCTGGTGCTGCACAGTTCCGACGCTCATTATCTTTGGGATATTTCCCAGGGAGAAAATTTTCTGTTCTGTAACAATTTCAGACACACGCTGGGGTTATACTAACAAAAAAGCGCCGCGTAAAAAATGGACGGCAGCGGCGCGCAGGAGGATTGCAAAATGACCGATTCGTTTGCACAGGCTATGGTTTTTTTCCTGGTAGTGCTGTTTGGACTGGGGCTGACCTTTCCCGTTGTTGCCTATTACAAGGAAAAACCAAAGCTGAAAAAGCTGGGCTATCTGTTTATGGTCCTGTTTTCCCTGTTGCTGGTGTTCTGCCTGCTGCGTTGGTTTGCGTCTGTCTGACCACCAGCTTGAAAAATGGCGTGCCGCACTCCAAAATCTGCTTTTGAAAAAGGTTTTTGCCTTACGGCCCAAAGAGAAAGACCAGCGTTTTTATTGTCAAACCCTTCACAAATTGGCAGAAATCTCTTGATAATCCTTGTCCGATTCGTTATAATATGGGCAGGTATGAGTAAAATGCATACAGAATATAGAAAACCGAAAGGAGAACCGCAATGAACTATTCTCATGAAGTAGAGAGAATGTGCCCTGTTACCAAAGGTCCCAACCACGGTCCCGCGCCCATTCCGGAAGAAGGCAGATGGGTAAAAGCCTATCAGATTTCCGACATCTCCGGTTTGACTCACGGTATCGGCTGGTGCGCGCCCCAGCAGGGTACCTGCAAACTGACCCTGAACGTGAAAAACGGTATTATCGAGGAGGCGCTGGTCGAGACCATCGGCTGTTCCGGCATGACCCATTCCGCTGCAATGGCCGCTGAGATTCTGCCGAAGAAAACCCTGCTCGAAGCGCTGAACACCGACCTGGTGTGCGACGCAATCAACGTTGCTATGAGAGAGCTGTTCTTGCAGATTGTTTACGGCAGAACCCAAACTGCGTTCTCTGAAGACGGTTTGCCCATCGGCGCCGGACTGGAAGATTTGGGCAAAGGCCTGCGTTCTCAGGTCGGCACCATTTTCTCCACCTCCAAAAAAGGCGTTCGCTACATGGAAATGGCCGAGGGCTATATCCTGTCTCTGGCCCTGGATTCCAACAACGAGGTAATCGGCTACAAATTTGTCCGCGTAGGCAAAATGCTGGAAGACATCCGTCACGGCGTGGATCCCAAAACCGCATATGACAAAAACGTTGGCACCTACGGCCGTTACGAAGGCGCCGCCAAATATATCGACCCGCGTGAAGAATAATCGGGATCATAAGAAAAGGAGGTAAACTCACATGGCAAAATTTGAAGGTCAGGAAAGAAGAATGCCGAAAATCGAGGCATGTCTTGCTGAATATGGTTGGAAAACCCTTGAGGATGCCGACGCGCTTTGCAAAGAGCATGGCATCAATGTAGAAGAGATTGTCAAAGGCGTACAGCCCATCGCATTTGAGAACGCCTGCTGGGCATATACCCTGGGCACCGCCATCGCGCTGAAAAAAGGCTGCAAAGTTGCGGCCGACGCTTCCGAGGCCATCGGCCTGGGCCTGCAGGCATTCTGCATCCCCGGTTCCGTTGCGGAGCAAAGAGCGGTTGGCTTGGGTCATGGTAACCTGGGTGCCATGCTGTTAAGAGAAGAGACCGACTGCTTCTGCTTTTTGGCAGGACATGAGTCCTTCGCCGCTGCGGAAGGCGCGATCGGTATCGCCAGAACCGCCAACAAAGCCAGAAAGAAACCCCTGCGGGTTATCCTCAACGGCTTGGGAAAAGACGCGGCGTATATCATCTCCAGAATCAACGGCTTCACCTATGTGGAGACCGAGTATGACTTCACCACCGGCGATCTGAAAGTTGTCCGCGAAGTTCCCTTCTCCGAGGGCGACAAAGCAAAAGTTCGCTGCTATGGCGCCAACGACGTGCTCGAAGGCGTTGCCATCATGAAAAAAGAGAAAGTTGACGTTTCCATCACCGGTAACTCCACCAACCCCACCCGCTTCCAGCATCTGGTTGCCGGTACCTACAAAAAATGGGCTGGCGAGAACGGCGTAAAATACTTCTCTGTTGCTTCTGGCGGCGGCACCGGCCGTACCCTGCATCCGGACAACGTGGCTGCCGGCCCCGCTTCTTACGGCTTGACCGACTCCATGGGCCGTATGCATGGCGACGCGCAGTTTGCCGGTTCTTCCTCCGTACCTGCTCACGTAGAAATGATGGGCCTGATCGGTATGGGCAACAACCCCATGGTTGGCGCCACCGTTGCCTGCGCGGTTGCAGTAGAAGAAGCGTTGAAATAATTTTCCTTTCGGTAAAAAAAGAGGACGGATTTTGAGGCACCCTCCGTAAGGAAGGTGCCCCAAGGCGGCTCTTGTATCTCAATTAAATTTGTTTCTTTGAAACGGTGTAGCCTTTGCGGTTACGCCGTTTTCTCTTTGTTACGCTCTGCAAGGTGTCGCTGGAAGGCTTCTTCCATCTCCTCCGGGTTCAGCTCGTGGAGAATGCCCACGCCGCTGTAATAGATATCTAAAAGCTGCACTCGCTTGCCGTCGAGGTATCTGGGCGCATACACCACGATTTTATCCACGAACTCGTGAATCAGCTCCGGCGTCAACACTTTCAGCTCCGTGATCTGCGTGACCTTCTGAACGAAGCACTGCAAGTTCTCGGTTTTGTCTGTCTCAGTTTCCAAGAAAGACTGCATTTCCGGCACAGCGGCTTTCAGAATTTTCTGCTCCTCCTCATAGGACCGGGACAGGGTGGCGTAGCGCTCATCGGACAGCTTGCCGCCGGCATTATCTTCATAGATTTTCTGAATCAGGGCATCGATCTCCGCAATACGCTTCTTCGCCTTGGATAGTTCCCGACGCTTGGCTGCAAGCTGCTTTTTCTTATCCTCCGTGTAGCAGTTCATCTGTTTGCAGGCAAACTCCTTCTCAAAGGCCTGCACATTCAGCAGGATGCGCTGCATATGCCCGACGATTACCGAAAGAGGCACATCGGCCGAGACGGATGTTCTCTGGCGTCCACCGTTCATCCAGCGTGTCCAGCCTTGTGAAATGCTCGTATTGGGGCAGGCGGAGTTTCCAGTGCTTGCCCGTGAAGTCGGTCACATACCCTTTGCGCCGCAGATAGTGGGGTTCTGCTGAACTCCATTGCCTCCTGCACATCGGCACGGTAGACATTGTAGCGGGTGGGCTTGCCGCTTTTCTCATCCAGCCATACCGGACGGGAGGGTGCTTTACGGGGCTTTTCGATGACGGACAAGCCATATTCCCGGCAAAGTCGGTCTGAGGCTTCTCGCAGACGCTGTTGCTCTGTTTTGAAATAGTTGTACTTGCCGCCATCCCGAAAGGACACGGAATTAAAGCAGAAGTGGCAGTGGATATGCTCCTTGTCGAGGTGGGTGGTGACGATGATCTCAAAGCGGTCGCCCCACATCTCCTTTGCCAGCTTCACGCCAATCTCGTGGGCGAGCTGCGGTGTGACTTCCTCCGGCTTAAAGCTCTGATATCCATGCCAAGCGATATACCCGTCTGTCTTACCGTAGCGCTTCTTGGTGAGGATCATCTGCCGCAGAGCAGTTTCCTTCAGGCAGTTGAGGGCGGTGACATACTCGCCCTCCTGCGTGGCCTCCGGGCGCTGGACATAGGTGAACACATTATAGAG
Organism: uncultured bacterium; assembly: GCA_934875375.1. Taxonomy (GTDB): domain Bacteria; phylum Bacillota; class Clostridia; order Oscillospirales; family Ruminococcaceae; genus UBA3818. Next base: position 379 of record CAKXHL010000016.1, on the reverse strand, counting down.
GTCTTGCAGCTCCGATATTTTCGCCTTCGTCTTTTCGGGATTTTCTACATAGTCGATGAGGTCTTTTAAGCGGCCTTCGATGTGCCAAAGAGAAGTCGTCGCCATCAGATCGCCTCCTGCAAGTCCAGCACCAGCCGTTCGATCTCGGTGCAGAGTTCAAGGGCGGACGGCTCGTACTTGGCACATTCTTTTAGGTCGGAATGAGCCTTGTATAGTTCGTCCATCAGCTGCCAAAATACATCCAGCGGCTTTGGCTTTGGGTGAATACCCCGGCATAGCTGGCGGACATACTCGCTTTGGGTCAGTCCGCATAGGGCGCTGTTGCGCTCCAATTTCTCTTTTTCTTCTTCGGTCAGGCGTACCTTGATACGCACTTTTT
>CAKXHL010000015.1 GCA_934875375.1 uncultured bacterium | reverse complement strand
GCCGAAGCTATACCGTTCTCTCTTTCCTCACGATGTTTTCTTATCGGGAGCTGCCTTTGGCATACTCCTTTTTTGAGCGGGAAAACTTATTTGATGGAGTTTTCGTACGCTTCGATCATCTTTTTAACCATTTGGCCACCGACAGAACCGGCCTCTCGGGAAGTCAGGTCGCCGTTGTAGCCTTGTTTCAGATTCACGCCAACCTCGTTGGCAGCTTCCATCTTGAATTTTTCCATAGCGGCTTTTGCCTCGGGAACAACAATTTTGTTGTTGCTGGTCATAGTGTGAACACTCCTTTGGTTTTTCTATTTCAAAAATTTTTGTTGCGTTTGTGCTATTATTATCGTCGATGCCAATGAAAAGATACCTGCCAATTTTTTAAAAAAGAATCTGTTTCAAAATGTCAATTTTACCGCTGAGCAGAAAAATGGCGGCAGCGCAGAGAATAGAAAAAGCATCATAACGGTGGGAAAGGGAAAGGGGGATTTCCACGGGGTCCAGTGTGCTGCCGAAAAGATCGCTGATCGCACGCTGTAAGCATAGAACGGCACTGTCTGGTGTAATGCTGGACAGCGTTAACGTGTCTTTACTGGACATACCCAGTGTCATGGCGCGGACGCCGCAGCGGCGAATAAACTCGGCGGCAGGCAGGTTGTCGGAAGAAAGAAGGCCAACGGCATCCGCTGGGAGGGCAGCATTTACCGGTGCGTAAAAAGGCTCCTTACAAAGAATGATCGTATTGGGTGCTGTGATGCGGGAAAGATTCTCAATTTCTACCAAGGCAAAATCCGGATTTTCCTTTTGAATATCAATTTGCTGTTCTCCAATCAAAGTAAGGGTACAATTTTTCCGAAGAATATCTCGAAGAGAGGCGAGATTTTTTTGTTTTCCGGCACCCCCGAGAATAAAAACAGAAATCACAGGTGTAGCCCCTTTCGGCATAAAATGATTAAAAATATTTTTATAATGGTTAGGATATCCATTTTTTTTGCATTCAACCAAAGCTTTTTCAGATTTGCTCCCTTGACACTTGTAGGATGGTTTCTTATAATGGTAGACAGAAATCAGATTTTATAGAAAAAAGGGGAAAGACTATGTTTTTAAAAAAATTAGCCGCATTGGTTACGGCTGTTTTTGGATTTGCAGCAAGTCTTGTAATAGTTTATGCAGGGGACGATAGTATTGCGGGTCCTGTGATGTGGCTGTTAATCGGATCTGGTGTTTTGATTGTAGCAGTTGTAGTGCTGGGAATCTTGGGCAAGAAAAAGAAATAAGAAAAGAAACAAATAAAAGGAGCGATGCGAAGCATCGCTCCTTTTATTTGTTTGAAAAGGGAAATTATCGTTCAATAGAATTTGCAGTGAGAATTTCGTTTTCGTCCGGGGTATAGTGGATAGTAACCCGATCGCCTACATTCAGAATGACCGCCACTTCGTTGGCTGATGCAGAAACGGCATAATAGGTCTGACTGTTTTCTAACTGGATATAAAATACAGTGTTGCCATTGATGACGGCACTGCGAATATCGGAGATACGCCCAGTGATTTCATCATCCGGCAGAACCTGCGATTCTCCGACAATATTGTTTTGTGCCAACAGTTTGGAATAATTAGCCGAACATTCTGAAACAGATGAACCGGTGGCTACGATTTGATATTGCTGAACATTGACCATAGCATACATTTTGACCAAGCCCGCGTTGTCTTTCAAAGCAATAAAGTAGGTTGGCTCTGAATGGATATTAAGCAGCAGCGGAAAGGTTGCTTTGTAATTTAAATGCTGCACCACACCTTCCGCAGAACTCATAGCGGAATATTCAGTGGCACCAGCGCAAGGATAATATTTCGTTTCTTTGGTGCGCTGATTGGTGAGGATAAAACCGACGTTGGACTGATCTCCTCCCACTGAAGTAATACCGGTATAAACATATACGTCATCATTCATAGCAATATAATTATAGCCGCTGGTGGTAACGGTGACGCCTTTTTGACCGAAAATAGAGTTGAGGAAACCGTTTTGATATTGACCATGATAATCATACTGCTGCATGATCAACTCGGCAGAATACAGCCGGTCAACCCAGGTTGGAACTTCTTCGTAATATTGACTTTCGCCGGTGACAGCGTTAACCAGGACAGCGCCATTGATATCCGTACCGCCGAACAGGCCAATGGTTTTTTCCAATTTGGGGCAAATCCAATAAGGTTCACCCTGATCATTGATTTCAAACATGGGAGTATCGAACATAAAAGTAGGATAATTAAAACGCAGATGACGCATCAGATAGCGGCCAAAATGTTCTGAATTAGAGTATTTGATGCCTTCTCCTTCCGGCAGACGGACTACATCTACATTTTGAGTTACCATATCAATGACCAGATAGGCAGGAATACCGTTGCTGCGGTTAGTAAACCATTTAATCAGATCGCCGTACTCCAGCATGGTTACTCGTACCGGCCGACCATTGTAGTTAATCTGATTATATTGGTCGGACACTTCAAATTGGCTGACCATATCAGAGAGCTCGCCCAGTTTCCGGTCGCCAAGTTTGGAAGCGGAGTCTTTATCCAACATGGGAATCTGGTCAAAAGAGATTTCTTCCACGTCAGAAATAAAATCGCCGTCCTCTACTGTGAGCAGTTTCGTGTAAGAGCCCGCGCGAAGAATCACACTCGAAAACAACGACCCGCCCAAGTATAAAACAATCAGCGCAAGGCACAGAAAAAAAGGAATCATGCAGTGTCGCTTCATCATAGCAAAAAATTCACGGAATCCGGTAACCTGTAACGGCTGCCGTTCCTCAGCTGCAAGGCCAATGCGAGCGGTAAAGACGGCAGTGACACAGTATACTGCGCACAGGATGAAGATGAAAGTATAAAAAGCCGGTGAGTGGAAATTCATTGCGGGCAGCTCAAAATAAAAATAGATCAGTCCGACTACTAGAGTTGCAGCCAGGCAAATTAACGTCTGTTTTACACGGCCCATTTGTTTGCGTTCTTTCATTTTGAAACTCCTTTCAGGATGATATATTCAAAACCATAACGGATCCCATTAACAAAGGCGGCCCATACAACAGATAATCCAGACCGCAATGCATATCTGAAAAAGAAGGATCAGCGGTATTCCCCAGCGAAAATACCAATGCCGGGTTTTGTGGTGGAACAGATACATGCCGGCCAAGCAACCGGGTGTACCGCCCAGCAGCGCTACACCAAAAAAAGTTTTTTCCGGAATCCGCCAGCTTCCTTTCTTGGCACGGGCTTTATCACTGCCCATAAGCAGAAAACCCGCTGTGCTGGCAGCAGCCAGATAACCTGCAAACCAATGCCAATGGTTTTGCACCCAAATGAACATGATTGTGCTCCTAATGTGATGATTCTGTGTTTCTTTGTCATTATAACACAGTGTATAGAGGAAAATATGTCTTTTTAGTGAACATGCATAGGAAAATAAATGGCTTGCGAATCGTTTTCTCATCGGGAAAGAGGAGGGGGGCCGGGAGATTTTCTGTGAGATTTATTCTTTTGCTCTTGCAGGAAAAAATCTTCTTATGTATAATAAAAATAGAAAATTTTGAGTTGGCGTGATTGCGCCTTCTGAGAGGAGAAATAAAAATGAGCAATCAGGTATTGGTGGAGACTTCCGCCCGTCATGTCCATGTAACACAGCAGGATCTGGAGACCCTGTTCGGCAAAGGTGCGGCTTTGACCCCCAAAAAAGATTTGTCCCAGCCCGGTCAGTTTGCCTGCACGGAGCGTGTAGATGTTGTCGGCCCCAAAAAGACCATTCCCGGCGTAACCATTTTGGGCCCGGTTCGTCCTGCTACCCAGATTGAAGTGTCTTTGACCGATGCCAGAACTTTAGGCGTTTCCGCTCCGGTGAGAGAATCCGGTGACATTGCGGGCAGCGCACCGTGTAAACTGGTAGGCCCCTGCGGTGAAGTGGAGTTGAGCGAAGGCGTTATCGCGGCAAAACGTCATATTCATGCCACTCCTGAGGACGCTCAGAATCTGGGTGTTGCCGATAAAGAGATTGTCAAGGTCAAAATTGACACCAACGGTCGTTCTTTGATTTTTGATGATGTTGTCGTTCGCGTCAGCCCGAAGTTTGCGCTCGCTATGCATATTGATACCGATGAATCCAACGCCGCTGGATGCGCTGGCGAGGTTTACGGTGAAATTGTAAAATAATTTTTGCTTTGTCAAACCCCTCTGCTTTTGGCGAGGGGTTTTTTAATGTCGGAGAATCGGTCATGTTATTTCAAATTTCCGATAGTCGAAAGCGGCTTTTGTAATGCATTTGAATAAAAGATGGGAAGAGAGATCGACATGTCGCATAGAATTTTTCTTCACGGCCTGGGACAAGATCCCAGCAGTTGGGACAAGATCCTTTCCTGCTTGCCAGAGGAAAAAAACGTGTCCTGTCCGGATTTGTTCCGCTTTTTTGGCGGAGAAGAATGTACTTATCAAAACTTGTTCGGCAGTTTTTCCCGATATTGTGAGAAGGTAAACGAACCATTTCATTTATGTGGGCTTTCTTTGGGTGCTGTGCTAGCGCTGCATTACGGAATTTGTCATCCGCAAAAGGTAAGATCCATGGTACTCATTGCGCCGCAGTATCAAATGCCGAAAAGACTGTTAAAAATCCAAAATGGGATCTTTCACCTGTTGCCGAAGGCAGCTTTCGACGGGATGGGATTAGAGAAGAAACAGATGATCTGCCTGACCAATTCCATGCAGAATTTACAGCTGGAAGAACAGTGCAGAAGAGTCAGCTGCCCCGTGTTAGTACTGTGTGGAAAAAAGGATCGTGCTAACCAGAAAAGCAGTGTAGCTCTGTCGGAACTCTTGCCACAGGCAAGGATGGAGTGGTTGAAAAATGCGGGACATGAAGCCAATCTTGACGCACCGGAGGAATTGGCGGCGGCGATAGAACTTTTTTGGCGGGATGAAACTTCCCGCTCATAGGGTTTGCGGGCGCGACAAAAAAATTGACTCAATTCCCCCAAAAAAGCGAAAAATCTGGCACTGTAATGCACTGCCTAAAAAGGGCCTGCTTTTGGCAGGCCCTTTTTTCGTGTGGGTGTACTGGTTACTTGGGACTAGGCAAGTGACATGGACAGAAGAGTGAAAGTCAGAAAAAGCGCAGCAGCAATCCCGATCAGCCAAGAGAATTCTGATCTGATTCTTTTTCGTCCGGTTTTGGAAAGTCCTGCAAATCGGAAATTGTTATTGCGGCAAAAAATGCGAATTTCACACAGCAAGTGGTGATCATTTTGCTCCTTTTACCTTTTGGACTGATTCAGGATATCAATAACCTCCTTTCGTCGAAGGAATGAAAGGAGGTATATTCACAGATGGCAAGCTAGATAAATAGTGGTTTATTTGATTTTTGCTACGTCCGCAGTGTAATTTGTCAGTTCGGGACCAGTCCTATAATCCCAACTGCTATTGCATCAATAAAAAGCACATACACTACCACACACACTATCAAAATGGCACCAATGACTTTTATGATAAGTTGCTTGTTTTTGCTGAAATTACTTTTGCGAACACTTTTTAGGACAAAAATGAAAGCAAAGATCATTATAAGAGAAACTATGTTATGAAGAATTATTGTTCCCATTTCTGTATGTATCCCTCCTATTTCTTACCGATTACAATTTATCTCTCGATGCTTTTTGAAAAAACGGTGTTGGCAGAAATCGTGGCGGAAAAAGATTTTTACAGCGGAGCCGACTGTGCCGTTAAGACCAACTACCGGCATCACGGGAGATTTCGCCCTTTGCCTGACGGAAAAGATGGATGCTTTTTTGAATCCCAATTTGGTCTGTTGTCCATCCCCAAATAGGATGCCGGCGTTCATTTTTTTGAATCTGCCGGTCAATGGCCCATGCCAGATCGTCAGAAGGCTCATGCAGATACAAGTCCACCATAGCTGGAATGGCAGAAACAGAAAGGTTTTTTAGGTAATAATAGTCTACTTCTGTTTCGGTGTGTCCTGACAGGTAGGCGTTGACATTATATTGCGCTACAAAGCCATCCATGGGGAATAAAGAGAGTAGACAGATCATAGCGGTGATGGCGATTCCCACGCATTTGGCCAATGGAAAGCGGCGCCACAGGCATCGCACTGCCAAGAAGAGAAAACAAATGCCTGCGGTTACCATAAACCATAGAGTTAACCCTCGTTTGACGCTTAGGCCGTAAACATCTACATATAATAGCATCCGTTTTACGGCAGAACAAAGAACGACGCCTCCTCCAATATTTAGCAGCAGCAGTTCCAAACGGACCGCATTGGAAAGGCAACGACGCTCTGTTTTGCAAAAAGACATAGCAAAAAGGGAGATCAGGAAAATAAAGAACAGAGCGGCAGCCAACTCAAAAAATCCTTGGCGGGCATATTCAGCATAGGTATATCCGCCGGGTAGACTACCTTTTTCACCGCCGAATAGATAGGCAAACTGGACAAAGGTGAACGCCAACACTGAAAGGTCGATCAATCCCAGGAAAGGGACCACAAACAGCGGATCCAAAAAGCGTTTGCAGCCAACAGGGTTGGGCTTTTTCGGAAGAGCGCCCCGGCAGTACAGCAGTGTTGCAGACAGAAAAATGCCGCCCAAAAAGCCGAGTAATAGATCCGAAAAAAGGTGTGTCCAGTCAATTCTAAACCACTGGGCAAGATTTTGCAGTCCGGTGCGGAAAACCGCGTCGGCGCTGGCAAACAGCCACAGCAGCAGCGCTACCACCGGAAGCGCACATACGATTCCGAGAAAAATTTTCCAAAAGCTTTTTGACTTTTTTTCTTCTTTTCCGCGTCCTCTCATAACCAGAAAAGGAAAGTCTAAAAAGGATAAAGGACCGTCGACCAAATGTGCCCATAGAGAAACAAAGGTTTCCCAGGAGAAAAACGACCGGTATGGCATACCTGCCAAAAGTGCCGTTTGAGCAGCTAGCAGGCAGATGAAAAAGGGAACGGTAATAAAATAGGTGGATGGACTAACCGCCAGGCAAAGACCGATGGCTAGCACTGAGATGGGTAGGGTCATGCTCAACGACGCGGAAGAAAAACGGCGTTTGCAATCGTGAAAGTACCAAAAACTGAATGCATAATAAGACAAGGTTAAAATCAAAACGGAAAGGCCAAGATTTCCCCAAAGTACTAGTTCACTGAAAACCGAGCAGAACAAAAAGGAGAACAGAACAGCGGCTGAGCCCTTGGAAGAGAGGCTGCGTTTGGCGAGATATTGATAGTCCGCCCTTTGCTTGCGGGGAATTGGCCGGTAATATCCAGGCGGAATCGCCTGTGAATCCTTTGGCGCGGAAGAAGTTTTGGAACCACCCTCGGCAGCGGCGGGCACGGTTTGCTTCGCTGCTGGAACAGTTCCGGGGGCGGAGACAGACGCCGGTTGGGAGACCGGTGGATCTGTTTGGGGTGTGGATACATTGGAACCGATTCGAGGGTCTGACATATTTTGCGGACCCGATTTTTGTAAGGGGCTTTCGTTTTCCGCCAGGATTTGCTTCTGCAGAGGCTGAACAGGAGGTTGCTGCAGCGGCGGTATTTGACCGGGCCGTTTGACCGGTGGAATATAGGCTGGCGGTTTGGAAGAGGAAAGCGGTTTGTTTTCCATAGGACGTTGGTTCATTGTTTTCCCTCCTGACAATCTTTTTCTTCTGCATACTCCAGTAAATCTGCGGGCTGGCAATGCAGGACACGGCATAGTGCCTCCAGCGTGGAAAAGCGGATGGCTTTTGCTTTGTTGTTTTTTAAAATGGACAAATTGGCCAAAGTGATCCCCACTTCTTCGGCCAATTGCGTGGCGGAGATTTTTCGCTGCGCCATGACAACATCCAAATTTACAATAATCGGCACAGTGGCACCTCCCTAAATGGTTAGATCGTTTTCTTCTTTATAGATGGCAGCTTGTTTGACCAGTTCCGACAGCACCAGTGATAAAGCGGATAAAAACAGAAAGGCCAGCCCCAGCATGGGCGCCAGCAGCGAGGGCACAATACCGGCCAAAAACAGTAGCCCAACCATCATGCAACAAAAGGAAATGATTTTTACCCGTCGGGCGTTTTCCAGTGAAAAGGGGTTGCCTTGATTGACATTTACTAAAATTTTTCGCAGCTGCCAGATAACCGTCAAAGCCATAAGGGCAGAAGGGTATAGCACAAATAAGATTCGGACATAGTCTGTGCCCAGCCGCCCGTGCCAGAAGATCCGGCCGTAGTAGTCTAAAATCCATGGAAGAGCGACTGTTATAGTAAGCCCGGCCAAAAGAAAGACCCAGCAGAGTTTTTCCAAAAAAGAACTCAGACTGCTTTTCCCTGTAATGTTTAATTTCATACCGATTTCTCCTTTGGTTGTTTGTTATAGTATAGCAATATATTTATCGTTTGTCAATAAATATTATCTGTAATTCAATCTTTTTTTATTGAAATTCAGAAATCTTTCCAAAATTTACAGAATAGAAATGTTCTTTTTGCCACGACTATGATATAATAATTTCACGCCCGTACCCAGAAATCAAAAATTTCCGACGTTGAAGAAAGTTTAGGGTTGCGGGAAAAAATTTTTATCGATGAAAAAATGGCTCGTTTCGGATGATTTTCTATGATAGCCTTATGCTGAATGCAAAATTTTCATTTGCGGCAGCGGAAAGGTTTAGAGGAGAAAATGCAGGAAAAGCGCCGTGTATGAGCATAAAGCGCTTTGCAGACTGTATATTTTCAAAGATTATGCCGAAAATGAGGGCGCAGATTTTAAAAGGTATTTGCTGGACAAAGCTGAAAAAGATTGCGAGGGAAACGAATGAGTTGGCTGGATAAGTTAGATCGTAAATTCGGTCGGTGGGGTATTCCGAACCTGATGTTGTATATTGTTATTACCATTGCGGCGGTTTTCATTGGTGATGTGCTTTTTTCTGTACAGGGCATGAGTCTGAGCGGATACTTAGCGCTGTTTACACAAGCGGCTGTGCATGGACAGTTCTGGCGATTTATCACTTTTATTTTTGTACCGCCCACCACGTCGATTATTTCATTGTTTTTCTTTTTGTATTTTTATTATTTTCTTGGCAGTACATTGGAGAATGTCTGGGGGACTTTCCGCTTTAACCTGTATTATCTGGTTGGGTTAATTGGGGCTGTTATCGCTGCTTTTTTTACAGGTTACGGTACCAGTACTTATTTGAATCTATCACTGTTTTTGGCGTTTGCGTTCCTGTTTCCGGATCATGAGATATTGTTGTTTTTCTTTTTTCCAATCAAGATGAAATATTTGGCTTATGTGGATTGGATTTTGTTTGCGGTTCAGTTGATTTTCGGAGATTGGTCCACTAAAGCGGCGATTATCGCCTCTTTGATAAACTTTTTCCTGTTTTTTGGTGGTGATCTGATTCGTTTTGTGAAAAATCAGAAAAAATACGGCGCACAGCGGCGTAACTTCCGCCGTGAGATGAAAAATAATCAAAACCGTTATTGGTGATTCATGAAAAAACAAAAACCCGGGTTTAAAGGCGGGTGTCCGTAAAACAGTTAAGGAAGAACTTAACTATTTTACGGCATCTGTCAGGCGGGGTTGGTAACAGCAACAGAATGAGCGATGCTTAGTGTAACAACTGGGCATCGCTTATTTTTGTTTAGCAACAAAATTCACTTTTTACAGATCTTGAGCTACAATATTGGCAAAAGACGTTGAATGATTGGAGGTATTACCATGGCTGAGAATTTAACATATACTCGTTGCGGAGATTACTACATCCCTGACATCAAACTTTCCTGCACCGAACCCATCGAACGGAACCGCTTTTCAAGCAGAGCGCATACATATCTCAAGGAACACCGCCCTACTCTCTACAATGACTTGATTCTGTCCGAACAGTTGTTTCCGTATCTGAAAGAGATCGGCGAAACGGCAATGCGCCGCATGGAGCAGCTTGAAGCAGATTTATTGAAAGCAAATCCTGCACCGGATAAGTCTACACAGCAGATGGCATGGGTACAACACATGAATATGCTGAGAGCTCAGGCAGAGGAAATCGTGATGAACGAGCTGATCTACACCTAACCATGTCCCAAGTTGGGACAAAGTTCAGAGCTTGGGACTTCGCCGCAACTTTCGGCGAAGTCCTTTTCAACTTCTGTGCAACTTGAGCAGAAGTTGAACTTCCCGACAGGTTGGCGAGAAGTTACACAAAAGCGATACTTGGTTTTGTGCCAGGTATCGCTTATTTTTTTGCCCATGGCTCAACACAATAGACTTATTCACATTTTTCGAGTACAATTATGATGAATGGAGATGAATCTGCACCAAACCAGATATTTTTATAAAATTTCAAAAAATTTTCGAGAGATTGGAAAAAATCAGCCTATCTCATGCTCCTATATTATAGAGGGGCAAAACAATACAGAAACCGAGGTGAGTACAATGGCAAATATCAGCCCTTACAGCTTTATCGTCGTGCTGCCGCAGACGATAATAGAAATCCCACAGTCCAGCAATCTATCCTGGCTGACGCTGTTCTATGCGCTGCCGAAAGAACTGGTGGAGAAACGAGCAGAATATCTGGAACTGCCACGCAACATCCATCAGGTACTGCAATCTGAGAAATATACAGCCATGATCCAGACGGACAGTTTTCTGGAACTGGTCTGGGACTGCTACGCCTGGTCTGCATGGCAGTTTTTCCAGATCCCCCATCAGGACGGAACGCACCATGACATTCCCGGCGATTGGTCGCACTACTCTGGTGATTTCCCACTCTGGCGATTGTCCTATGAAATCATCAAGCACTTCCGCAAGAAGTTCGAGAACGAAATGGAATGGAGCTTCCAGAGATTATTCCTGATGGACAAGGACGATGAACTGCCGTGGCTCAGCTACAAGCACTTCGGCAACCTTGTAGGCAATCTGACCGATATGATCGTGGAGGAACAGAACTGGCAGCCGATGATTGATGAAATCTGGAACTGCCGTCAGGTCAACGATTATTCCGGCAAGAACTGCAACAAAAAGGATTTCATGCGATCCTGGAACCACAGCCGTACTGCCCAGCATATTTCCATTGAGGATTTGATGGAGAACGGCACCACCATCGACGGCGAACAACTTTATGAGATTGCAGATCCCCGTGGTGAGTTTGAATCCAAGGTGATTTCTGAAATCCACATTGAGGAGTTCAAAGGAAAACTGACGGAGCAAGACGCAAAGATTTTGCAGATGCGCTATGACGGATATTCCTTGCAGGAAATTGCAGATGCCGTTGGCTTCAAAACCGCTGGGGCAGTCAGCAAGCATATTGCGAAGATTGCCGGGAGCTATGAGGATTTTGTATCTGACGAGTACAGTAAATTTTTAGATGAACACACGAAAATCTCTGATACTACTAACGATGTAATGTGAGGAGGTAAAGCATTATGGAACAATCAATTACTGGAAGCATTAGAATATCTGAGTATGATTATCCGTTTTCTTTTGAAAAGGAGACCGAGAAAATCACAGTCTATATAGGAACAAGAGCCATTACCGTTCCAGATGATATGGATATCGTCATTGGACAAAAATATGGAATGATGACAGGTGGGAAGATCCTTTACAAATTGAGTGTGCCGCTTTCAAATGATTGCATGACATTTGAGGACGGCAAACCCAAGTATGTTTCCCTTGCAAACCAAATCCGTTCTGTTGAGTATTTTATTCAAGATTACCAAGAGGGTAGCAAATACACCCAGATGAGACTTCAATTTCCCGAATTAGACTACTTCATTCCGTCTATTGACCGAGCAACTGTTTCAGATGACCAAATTGTCATTTCCAGAACCAAAGAATCGCTATGCACCTTTGATTTCAAATATCATGATACAGATGTAACTATTTCTTTCGTTACAAAAATGGATGGTCATTCGGGAGTTAAGACTACTGCTGAAACAATTTCCGAAGTAGCATTGACTTTTCCCGAAACGAGCGATCTGGAGTATTTAAGAGGGCTATATGAAGTAGCAAGGTGCTTCTTTGCATTTGTTTGCAATAGGCAGAATATTGGATTAAGAAGTGCTGTGATTATCGGGAATTATCCAACAAAGAAAATTCAGAACAACAAGATTGTTGATACTGTCGGCTATACCATTCAAAAGATATTTTTCAGCCAGAAATATCTTGAACCGGAAGAAGATAGAAAACAAGTTGCCAAGACTCCTAATTGGGGATTGTTCTCAGAAAAACTCCCCGAACTGTTTCGGCTGTTTTCTGAGGAAACGATTGAAAGTATTGCTACAGTAAATGAAAACAGTATTCACCATTCCATAAAATATCGCAATCTTATTGATCTGGAGCAAAGTCTACACATAACTGCGACATTCGAATATTATGTGAGAACTTTACTGCCAGAAATGTCTTCTTCATCTACTTTAGCTTTTATTAGCGATCTTGGCGTACTGCTTGCAGAGTATATCGCAAATTGTAGCGGAAAAAAGAAGCAAAAAGCTCAGAAATTCAAAAAATCACTAAATCCGCAACTTGCTCTTGAAAGCAAAATTCAAAAGGCATATGATGGGTATTCCACCTGGCAACCGTTAAAGCCCATACTTGCAGAGTGGTTTGGGGATGACATTCCTGCTTTGGCAAGTGCAGCTAATTCGTGGAGAAATGAGCTGGCTCATGAAAAGCGAGAATACCAACCGGATGTAGATGTTGTTAATGCTATTCGCTTGGTCGAGCATATTAACTATTGCATAGTTCTTCGTCAAGCCGGATTCAACGATGAGTAGATCAAAGCTATCATCTCAGATATTCTTATCAGATAAATTATGTTTGCTACATAGCAGCTCCGCATTATTGCGGGGCTGCTTTTTCATGCCTGAAAGGAGATTATTATGAACAGACAACCCTTTGAATCCATGCCTGATGTAATGGATGCCAAGCAGATCGCAGAAGCATTGCAGATTTCCAAAGCTGGGGCATACAACCTTTTGAACAGCCCGGATTTTCCTACTCTGCAAATCGGTGGGCGTAAGTTGGTGATGAAAAATGACCTGTTGGAATGGTTGAAAAGCAACACAAATCGCAAAGCATGAAATTACAGTCAAGACCCGGAAAAAACAAAAATCAGACGATAGCGGAGTTCTGAATGTACTCCGCATCGTCTGAAGACTTTCCATCGAAAAATCGTATTTCTTTCCCGGTTCAAGAGCCGTGATATTTTTATGAAAATCAGGAGGATTTATGAGAACAGGACTTACTAAGAAGCAGAAAACAACAGTCATCTATTTTGATGAATCCAGCAATATGATTGAGGTGCAGACCCACAATACAGACCTGAAACGCCGTCTGCGTGATTTTTCTGAAAAGCACCCTCAATGCTGCCGCCAGATTGATGATGACGAGCAAGGCGGTTTGACTTTTGAAGTTGAGAAAGGTAGGCTCAGCTTTCGTCTGACCGCACCTTACACCGAGGAACGCCGACAGGCAGCCAGTGAATGGGCTAAGAAAAACGGGATTGCAGCATTGTAAAATTTATGATGAGGAAAGGATGTCTGCCTAGCCTCCAGCTTCATCTTGTAGGCAAAGGCCCTTTCGCTGGGGAGCAGGCTTTCACGCTGCAAGTTGCTATCCACCATAATGATGGTGGCAGCGTCATCGTCCAACTCCCGGACAATGACCGGCATGGTTTCTTTCTCAGCCAGTTCACTGGCCCTGTGCCGCCTGTGTCCGGCTACTAATTCATAGCCGCCCTCCGGGTCAGGTCTTGCAATCGCCGGAACCAGCACACCATACTGCCGAACACTGTCGGCGGTCTCCATCATGGATTCATCATCCTTGACTTTGAACGGATGGTTCTTAAAAGGGTGCAGTTCAGACAGTGGGATTTCCAACACCCGTTCCCGCTGTGCGTCGGCACGGCTTTCCTCGGTGGAAAACAGGTCATCTACCGATGCCAGCTCTACTTTTTTCGCGCTGCTTTTCAAGTTTTGTCACCTCCTGCGTCAGATTTTTGTAGCTTTCAGCCACCTTGCCGCCGGGGTCATGGGCAAAAATGCTCTTGCCCTCGGCGCTGATTTCCTTTGCCCTAACAGAATGGGGAATCTCGGTGGCGAACACCTTGATTTTGCTGCCGTAGGTCTCCCGCAGCAGGGCGGCGATCTCCTTGGCAAAGTTGGTGCGGTTGTCCACCATCGTCAGCAGGATACCGTCTATCTGGAGCTTGGGGTTGATCTGCCGCTTCACCTTATTTACTGTTTGGAGCAGCTGTTCCAGGCCCTTGGCAGGCAGATACTCCGCCTGAACGGGAATTATGACCCTGTTGGCGGCTGCCAGGGCATTGACCGTGAGCATACCCAGGGAGGGCTGACAGTCAATCAGGATATGGGAATACTGTCCCTTGAGCGTGTCCAGATACTGCCGCAGGATAGTCTCTCGGCTCATGGCGTTCACCAGAGAAACCTCCATACCGGAGAGCTGGATGTCCGCAGGCATCAGGTCAACGCCCTCCGGGTGGTGCAGAATACCCTCGCCGGGGCGCAGCGCCTCGTCCATCAGGATATGGCCCATCGCGTCGGACAGGGTAAAGGGCAGCTTGTCCGGCTGGGGATGGCCCAGGCTGATGGTCAGGCTGCCTTGCGGGTCTCCGTCGATCAGCAGCACTTTCTTTCCGGTCTGCGCCAGCCCGATTCCCAAGTTCGCACAGGTCGTTGTCTTGCCGACGCCGCCTTTCTGGTTGGCAATGGCGATAATTTGTGTGTTCATAACAATCACCTCGTTTCTGAAATGAAAAAAGGGAGAATGTGACATAAATCAACATTCTCCCTGAGAAACGATATGCGATTGTATTGCTGCTTGTCTTATTTGTGTTCAGCTTTCAGGGAGCCATCCCGCCGCAAACCCGCATGAATACTGGATTTCTGCTTGTTTGCCTTTCCCTTTCCCGAATAACCTCTGTTCAATGAGTTTTACGCCCGTGATACCAGTCGCAAAATCCGTGCTGTCAATAAGGCAAAGGGTGAGCGTGGTGTTCCGCTGACTACCAATGTCCCTTACGGTTATGTGAAAGACCCAGAGAATCCGAAGCACTGGATCATTGACCCTGAAGCAGCCAAGGTTGTGAAATATATCTTTGAGCTGTGCATGGAGGGACGAGGCCCGTCGCAGATTGCCAATGTGCTGCGAGAAAAGGAGATTCTGACACCAACGGCGTATAAGAAAAGCCAGGGCAGGAACTGCCCCAATGCTATACCGGAAAATCCTTGCGGATGGAACAGTAGCACCGTGGTTCATGTTCTGGAACGCAGAGAGTACACCGGGTGCATTGTCAATTTCAAGACTTACACCAATTCCATCTGGGATAAAAAACAAAGGGACAATCCGATTGAAAATCAGGCAGTCTTTTATGATACCCATGAAGCCATCATTACAGAAGATGTGTTTGAAAAGGTTCAGGAGATCCGCCAACAGCGTCACCGCAAGACCAAGTCCGGCAGAACCAGTATGTTTTCCGGTTTGGTATTCTGCTCTGACTGCGGCGAGAAGCTGTACTACGGAGCTACCAACAACGGCAAGACCGAAGGTGCATTCTTCGACTGTTCTCTGCATTGGAAGCGCAAGGACAAGTGCGGCACACATTTCATCCGTGAGTCCGTTCTAAACCACATGGTGCTTCGTCACATCCAGTTAGTGACCGGGTATATTCTCAATCACAGACAGCATTTTATCTCCGTCATGGGACAGAAAATGCGTGCGGAGTCCGCAGAGAAAATCCAGATCAGCAGAAAACAGTTGGAACGCAACGAAAAGCGTATCGCTGAACTGAAAAGACTGTTCATCAAAATCTACGAGGATAATGCCAAAGGCAAGCTGAGTGACGAACGCTTTGACATGATGAGCCAGAGCTATGAAACGGAGCAGAAGCAGCTTGAAGCCGAGGTCATTACCTTGCGAGAGGAAATTCAAGTACAGGAACGACAGAACGAAAATATTGAGAAGTTCATTCAGACCGCACACAAATATGTGGACATTGAAGAACTTGACCCTTACGCCCTCAGAGAGCTTGTACAGGCAATCTATGTGGACGCACCGGACAAGTCCAGCGGTAAGCGCAGTCAGAATATTCACATCAAGTATGACGGCATTGGGTTTATCCCTCTGAATGAACTGATACAAAAGGAAACGGCGTGACTGAAGTCACGCCGTCCCCTGAAAACACATCGTTTTCAGACTTTTTTTGATTATAACTGTTTTACGAACACCGCCCTAACCCGGGTTTTGTTTTTTATTGCGCGAAAGTATTTTGTGACGAAGCAGGGGTCGGGTTCTTTTTCATTTTTGTAAATCCACTAAAGGAAAGGACAATTTCTGCTACGACAAACAAAAAATAGGGAAGGAACAAAACCAGGGCAACGGAATATAAAATCCCTCCGCACAAAGCGGCCCAGCGGATGTTGGTAGCCCAACTGAGGATGTTGAAAATAACTGCCAGACGGACACAAATGATATGCGATGTGACCAGAGCAGCAATGCTGGCACCGACGGCTTCTGCCGTGTCAGCACTGCCGCCGATTGCGACACCAAAATAAGAGAGCAAATAAACAGCATACGCAGATCCGATGATCCATGAAATCAAAAGGAGATACTTTTTTCTGTTTTACCATTTTACACACTCTCATATTTTAATTATATAAGCATAAAATAGCCTATACAATTCAAGTGTAATAAAAAAATATGGGCGTGATTTCAAGTGGACTACTATTTAATCGGGCAAAAAATTCGGAAATACAGAAAAGCACAGGGCATTTCGCAAGAGCAGTTGGCAGAGCGGATCGGTGTTTCAGTCACACATATGAGCCACATAGAAACCGGAAATACCAAACTGAGTCTGTCGGTTTTTGTTGCCATAGCCGATAGCTTAAATGTGCGTACAGATGATTTGCTCTCAGATGGGCAAAGTGGAGCGGACCCTTCAAGAAAAGAAATTGAAGAGTTGCTGAAAGGCTGTACGATACAGCAAATGCGTGTTATCAGGGATATTGTAAAGGCGGCGAAAATAGCATTTCGGAAATATATGAGCGAATAAAACTCCCTCTGCAAATTTTTTGCAGAGGGAGTTTTTACTGATAAGGCATTTCTTTTTCGGTAGCAGCAGACAAGAAAAGGCCATAAGATGAAGAAGGCCCCGGTTACGATGCAAAAGCACAAGCGCGGCCAGCTTTTTTGGTGGCCCCAAAGCCCATGAATAGCCAAAAGGGCGAAAGCTGCGCATCTAATAGCACCATACCGCGCCATTTGGCGCGGTATGGGATTGCATCGGATTATTCAGCATAAATTTCTTCTTTGACACGGGCAAGCTGCGCTGGGATATCAATAGACTGAGGACATTTATCGCAGCAGACCCGACAGCTAACACAGGCATCTGCCCGGTTCCCTGCAGGAATTTCTTCGTATTTTTTGCGGACTTGCGCCATTGTATGATGGCTGGCGCGGTAATTATACGCGGCAAATACGGCAGGGATATCTACCCCTGCGGGGCATTCCATACAATAGCGGCAGCCGGTGCAGGGGACGGTGGGGATGGCATTGAGTTCACGGATTGCATTGTCAATTACCACAGCTTCTTTTTCGGACAAGGGAGACAAAGTATTAAATAGGCTGACGTTTTCTACGAATTGCTCCAGAGAAGAGGCGCCGGTTAATACGACCTTGACGTTCGGTTTTGATAAAAGCCACTGATACGCCCAAGATACCATCGAACGTTCCGGAGCAGCTTTTTGGAACACCTTCTGTGCGCTGGGAGTCAAAGTTGCCAGATAGCCGCCTCGGACAGGCTCCATAACAAAACAGGGGATTCCTTTTTTCTCTAATACCTCATAAAACGCCTTGGCATTCTGGTTGTCCCAATCCAGATAATTTAATTGCAGCTGCACAAAATCCCAGTCAGCAGCTTCTACCATTTCTTCCAATAGCGGCAGAGTGCCGTGAAAAGAGAACCCGATGGCTTTGGCGAACCCTTCGTTCTTTTTCTGCTTCATAAATTCGACAAGGCCTAGTTCTTTTGCCATTTTCCAGTGTTCGTCGTTCATGGAGTGCATAAAATAAAAATCAAAATAACTGGTCCGGCAGCGCTGTAATTGGTCCTGAAAGATCTTTTCCATATCAGATGGTTCTTTGCAATACCAAATGGGCAATTTGTTTGTTAGAAAATAACTTGCCCGTGGATATTTGGCAAGCGCTTTGCCCAAAAAGTATTGCGCTTCTCCATCGTGATACATATATGCGGTATCAAAATAATTGACACCGTTTTTCATAGCATAATCTACAATTTTTTGCGCGTGGGCATAGTCGATGGTATCATTATCCGTCGGCAGGCGCATACATCCAAGGCCCAGCTGCGGAATGCTGACACCCAATTTTTCCAGTAAATTGTGTTTCATATCATTCATCAGTCCTTTCCAGCTCAATTTGTTTTGCTCCCGTTGTTTTTCCTTATTATAACAACAAATCGATTGATTTGCAAACTATGGACAGTGTATTCGCTAGCACCATTCTTACCATAGCACATGGAGTTTGGTCCAGGCCGATTAGGCATTTGGAAGTTTCCGGTTCAAAGAGAAAAACGGCCTCCCCGATTCTCCGGGATATGACCAAATTGTAAAAATCAGCCCATTTTATTTGACGTTTTCCGACAGATGATTTAAAATAAATCTGTATTATGCCTTGCATCAATGAAACAGCATAGATAAACGTTTTGACGGAAAAGTTTTTTGTAAGACGGACAAACCGCCCCAAAGAAAACCAGAAAACGAATCCGTTTATGTTTTTGCTTAGATGCTTGCGATACCAATTTGACAGGCCTGATCAGGCCGCTGCAGGGAGCTTTTTTATGATACGGATTTCGCCTTCCATCCTTTCCGCAGATTTTTCCAGACTGGAACAGGAGGTCGCCGACGTAGAGGCCAGTGGCGCACACATGCTTCATATTGATGTTATGGACGGGCATTTTGTCCCGAATATTTCATTTGGCAGTTGTGTTATTTCGTCGTTGCGGCCCAGAACAAAGCTGTTTTTCGATGTTCATTTGATGATCAGCGATCCGCGGACTTATGCGCTTTCCTTTGCGAAGGCGGGGGCAGATATGATAACTTTTCATTACGAGTCGCAGGCGAATGCACAGCAAACGGTTGATGTGATCCGGAGCCTGGGGCTTAAAGTAGGGATGGCTGTAAAGCCAGCAACGGATATATCTGTGCTGGAGCCTTTTTTGCCGCAACTGGATATGGCGTTGGTGATGACAGTGGAACCAGGCTTTGGCGGGCAGAAATTCATGCCGCAGATGATGGGCAAGGTAGAATATCTGCGTAATTGGGCAAAAAAAAATCATGCATCTCTTTGGGTTCAGGTGGACGGCGGAATTGATGCCGTCACAGCGGGGACCGCGGCAGCGGCGGGCGCAGATATATTGGTGGCCGGATCAGCGGTATTTGGCGCCACGGATCGGCAGAAAGCCATCGAGGCCATTTTGCACGGGGCCGTGCCTGCACAATAAGACGGCATGAGGATTGACAGCGGCATGCGGTGTTTTTTGACCGGTGGAAGCAAGGGAGAAAGCTTTTCCCAATAAACATGGAAAGGGTGAAGTGGGTGTCAGGAAATTTTACCCGCGGAATCATTTTAGAACAACGAAAGGAACCGGCTCTTCGCCGAAAGCTGCGCACCTTTTTAAACGCGAATTATGCGGGAATGCTGTTTGAAAGCGATTTGCCTTATGATGGTGCAGCACTTTCCGGCAAACAGATCATCGAAATTGCGAGGTTGGCTCGGATTGTTGATGAACGGGACGGCCTGTTTTTGCATGAAAAATTGGAGAAAGCCCGGCGTATGAACATTAGGGTTGTGGTGGGAGATGCCATCGACGATGAGCCTTACGTATCCAGCCAGATCAACCCACTGCTGTTTTTGAAAAAAGAAGCTGGGGGGGGCTTGCGGCTGGCAGCGAAAGCTGTGGGAAACCCCAAGATTTACTTTGCCATTTACAAAAACTTGAGCGATCTGGATCTCAAGACAAAACTTCCCAAGGATATTGATGGAGTCGAAATTCGCCGGATTCACGGTCGATACCCAGCAGAATTTCGGACCATGGACGATTTTGACAGCCATGGCCCTGCTGTGTTAATTGGCGTTTGCAGTTTGATTCATCTGTATCGTGCGGTATACGAACATCGTATTCAGTCCACCTGCTTTGTAACGGTAGCAGGTATCTGCGTAGCGAATCCGACCAATTTGGAAGTATCCATCGGTATGACGCCGACGCAGCTGTTTGAGCGTTGTGGACTGGCGGAAGAACCAGGGTATGTGGTGATCGGCGGGAGCATGACTGGCGCGATTTGTGAGGATCCGGACAGCTATCTGGTAGGGACGATGTCCCGGGCGGTTTTGGCTTTGAGAGATGAAGAAAAGAAACGTCGGTACCAGTGCATTGGATGTGGACGATGCGCTGAGGTCTGCCCTGAAAATCTCACCCCATTTTATATCAACCGATATATTGAACTTGGTAAGTATGAGACATTGTCCTTTTACGATATTCACCGCTGTATTGGCTGCGGAACCTGCTCTTATATTTGCCCTTCTAAAATCGATATTGCCGAAAATATTAAACTGGCCAAAATCGAAATGAAGCGCCGCCGCCATGAGAAGGAGGGTGACTGATCGTGTTGCAGTATGAACCGAAAGCGCCGTATGTAAGGAACCGGGATTCCGCTTTCACCGTTATGATGGATGTGGTGATTGCCTTATTGCCTTTATATTTTATGGCGTTTTACTTTTACGGATTAAGGGCATTGATGTTGGGTTTGGCTTCTGTCGCGGCGGCGGTTGTCAGTGATTTTGTCTGCATTTTGCTGGAAGGGAAAAAACCCTATTTCCGGGATGTTTCATCGGTGGTTACCGGTATGATGCTTCCGCTGATGATGTCTGCGGCAACGCCTTATTATGTGGTGGTTTCCGCTTCTGTGTTTGCCGTTGTTTTTGTGAAGCATGTATTCGGCGGTGTGGGACAAAGCGCCTTTAATCCCGCTGCGGCAGGCTTTGCCTTTGCAGTAGCTTGTTGGCCTGTGCAGATATTTTCTTATCCTGCGCCTTTTTCCTCGTTGGAACCGTTCGGAACCATTTCCGCGGGACTTTCCAGCGGACCCGCCTGGAATCTTTTCCAGGGGGGTGTACCTGCCAATGATATTTTAGATCTTTTGTTGGGCCGTTTTTTGGGGCCTATGGGCCTTACCAATATACTGGTATTGGCGACCTGTCTGTTTTATCTGCTGTTCCGTGGTGCGATCAGCTGGCAGGCACCTGCTGCTTTTTTCGGGATCATGGTACTGGCAATGCTTCTGTTCCCCAGAATTCCAGAAAGCGGTCCGATGTCATTGGTATATGAAGCGACCACAGGAATGTGGGTGTTCGGCGGCATTTTCATGCTGAATGAGCCGGGAACTCTTCCCAAACGCTCCAGCTCCCGATTGGCTTACGGTGCGCTGGCAGCTGTATTTACCATTCTATTCCAGCGCTTTGGCCGGGCGGAGCAGACATTTGCTTTTGCATTGCTTTTAACCAATGTGTTTAGTTTTACGTTAGACCGATACAGCGAACGGCTTTTGCGCCGGTTAAGGGGGGCTTATCTTGCAACAAGAACAAAACTCAGTGAAAAAAAATCTGCGCAAAGAGCTTGATTTGATATTTGTCAAAAATCCAGTTTGGGTAACTGGATTGGCTCTGGCGCCAGCTGTGGTGGGAAGTTTTACTGTCAAAAACGGAGTGGGGCTGTCTTTGGTATTCGGCATGGTTACAATACCGGTTTTAGTGGTATCCTCCTTTCTTGGTATGCTGCCGAAAAAGGTCCCTCAGTATGCGCGTACTGCGATCTGTGCGGTAGTGGCAGCACTGATGCTCATTCCTACGCGGTTGTTGGCTGGAGGAATTGCTCCCAACCTGTTTGATTCGCTGGGCATGTATTTTTCTGTTGTGGCATTGAATACGGTTTGGATTGTCCGCGCTCCTCTGTGCCAAGAAAAAAAACCGCAGTGGGCTTTATGGGAAGGAGTTTGCCAGACAGTTGGATTTTCTATTTGCGTATTGGTGGTTTCGGCGCTGCGGGAATGGTTGGCTTATGGCACTTTTGGGGGAAATTCCACTGCCCTTTCGGTGAAATTTCCGGCAGTAGCTTATGCCTTTGCCGGTTTTATTACCGTTGGCGTGACAGCAGCCGTTTTGCGTTGGTGCGTTGACAGAAGCCGCGATGTTGTAGCTTTGGTTCGGCGGCAGCAAAAGAAATGGAGGACTCAGCGATGAATAATACGTTAATCGGAATTTTTTCGCTTCTTTTAACGGCGCTTGTTCTACAAAACGCAGTCTTTTCCAGAGCTTTGGATATTACCTCGCTTTTGGTGATTCCCGGAGGCAGAAAAGGGCTTCGGCAGTTTGGACTGATTTTGACAGGTATTACAACAGTCGCGGCTTTGTTTGCGGCACTTTTGAATCCGCTTATCAGTCAGTGGGAAAATGTTCAATATTTGCGTCCGGTTGTCTATGTGCTGATTTTGACGCTGCTGTATGGAATGGTTTGCTTTCTGCTGAACTGGAAAAAACGGGATTGGTTCCACGACCACAGTATGCTGTTGACAATGGCCTTTTTTAACTGTGCCGCCTATGGCGCAATGGCATTGACCGTATATTCTGGGCTTCATTGGCTGGAATCAACGGTTTATGGATTGGGAATCGGTCTTTCCTTTCTGCTGGCTGTATTTTTGCTGGAGCAGGGGCGGCACTGTATGAGCATCTGTAATATTCCCAAAGCATTTCGGGGATTGCCGGCAGAATTGGTTTATGTGGGGCTGATTTCCCTTTCTTTATATGGTTTAGTAGGGCATCAGTTGGCGGCATAAAGCAGAGTATGGAATAAATATAGTCTCTCAAGGGTAAGCTTTGTGTAGAAAGACATCAAAACAAGAGGTGAGGCGTTTTGGCAAAAGGACAGAAAAAAATAAAGCGCTACCGGCGCATTTATGGCGGCCGGAGTACTTTGTCAAAGGTAATGGGTATTGTGCTGACTGTTGTCATTTTAGCCGGCATCGCTTGCTTAGGATGGGTACTGTATGAGCCGGTTTCCCAGTTTTTGTCTGGTACAATGAAGGTGCCGGAAAACACGCTGCCATCATCAGAACCGGGAGATGCATCCCAGTTGGCAGAGTCGCTGCCGGAACAGCCACAGACGGATTCTCAGCAGTCGGTAACATTGAACTTGTCACAGGTTAGGGGAGTATATCTCCCGTTGACGGCGCTGCAGAATACTGAACAGTTGAGCCAGACACTGTCGGATTTGAAACGGCAGGATATCAACTGCATTTTGGTCGACGCCAAAAATGCACAAGGTCAGGTGCTGTATCAATCTGCGAATCAAACGGTGGCGGAAGTTGCAGCACAGGCGGCCGGTGCGGTGGATATGGAACAGATTACGGCGTTGGCAAAAGAAAACGGCATGACAGTAATCGCAAGAATTTACGCATTTCGGGATCCGCTTAGTTCTCTGATTTTGAAAAAAGCGGCGGTAAAATATCAGGATACGGAAATGCTTTGGCTGGATAATTCAAAGGAAAACGGCGGAAAAAGCTGGCTGAACCCCTATTCCGAAGTGGCGCAAATGTATATTGCGGATCTGTCTTTGGAGTGTGTGCGCGCCGGTTGTTCTGCAATTATGCTGGATGGAGTGCAGTTTCCCGCTGGATATAGTCTGGAGCTGGCGGGATACGGTGCACAGACGAAAAGCCGTCAACAGGTGTTGTCTGATTTTGTGCAGGATATGGAAGAACTGCTGAAAGAGAATAACGGAACTTTAATCTATGCGTCCTCTGCCCAAGCGATGCTGGGAATGGAAACGTCTTCTTATGATTCCGGCGGTTTGTATTATCCGATAGAAAATTTCTGTCCGGACGTACGGCCGGCAATTTTGGCAAGTGGGGTCCGTCCCGAATCGCTGACCATGGCGGATCCGGCCGGGCAGCCATACGATACGGTAAAGGCAGTTTTGTTACAGCTGAAGGCTTCGGGTGCGGACAAAAGCTTTTTGCCAATGCTGCAGGCATATACAGATGCGTCATCATCTCTGGAGTACACGGCAGTTCAGATTGAAGAACAGATCCGTGCTTTGGAGGAATCCGGCATAACCGGATATATTTTATACAACGAACAGGGGAACTATCCATTGTCATAAATATGATAGATAAAAAGAAAACCAGGGGAGAATGTGGAATGGCACAAATTCCCTGGTTTTTCTTTTTAGAGACTTTTTTGAGATTACCTTTTTAAGCAAAGATATACCACGGGAGCATTTTGGCATATATTGTATAGTTTTTTTGATATGGCTAAGAAGAAAAGCAGAAAGGCGATGGGATTTCCATCGCCTTTCCGCTTGTGGGTTTGACAAGTTATTCTTCCATCTGACGTCCAAGAAAAGAAGCAGCGGCACTGATGAGTTTCACATCTGCTTCACTGGCAGCTGCGGTGGAATCTTCTTTCAAGAACATAACAGCGCCGCAGACATCCCCCGCGGACAAAATTGGGGCAGCGGCTAGAGCCAGGCGGTCAGAGCCTTCTACCGGCTGTAATCTGCCTGCGTTGGAAGCGGTCAGAGTAAAGGTCTGTCTGGCCTCCATCATTTCCTCTAAAGATGGGGATACCCGCCGCTCCAACAGTTCTTTTTTGGGGATACCGGAGACGGCGACAACATGATCCCGGTCGCAAACGACCACCGGGGAACCGCCGGTTTTATGCAGCACCTCAGCGTAAATGCCGGCAAACCCTGAGAGTTCGCCGATAGGAGAATATTTTTTAAAGATGACCTCTCCGTCGTTATCTGTGTAAATTTCCAACGGGTCACCTTCTCGAATCCGCATAGTCCGTCTGATTTCTTTTGGGATGACGACCCGGCCTAGATCGTCAATTCGTCTGACAATTCCAGTGGCTTTCATATTTAAAGTTCCTCCGTGCGTTTATTCTTTGCCTTATGGCATGTTTACAGGATCGTCCGGCTCAGAGATGATGTTAAAAACAGTGGATACGGCATTGGCCGTTGAGATCCTTCGTTTTTACCGGGACGATGGATGTCAGGATCAGTAGTTCTATTGTTTGCCAGAACGGGATGATTATTCTCTTTTGTTTGACCTGTTTTTGCCGTATCCGACGAGATTTTCCATGCTTTTTGGAAGATGTCGGATTCTTTTTTAGTTTGGGATTTTTTGTGGCTGTTATGCGCCCAAAAAACAGAAAAATAAAAAAGCCTTTTGCTTTTTTGCAAAGGGCTTTTTGTTCATCAAGGCGGGGCGGAAGTAAAGCCGCGATTAAAACAAACGAATTGCACCGAACAGACCGTAAGAACCGATTACCATAACAATTCCCGCAGCAAGCACACCTAAAAAGATCATGGGAAGCGCCTGACGCATTTTCATATTCAGAAAAGTTGCTACCAAAACGCCAGTCCAGGCACCGGTGCCTGGCAGTGGAATCGCCACAAGCAAAAACAGTCCCCATTTGGCGTATTCGTTGATTTGATCCGCCTTTTTAACCAGTTTTTCTTCGTACCAATGGGCCAGCTTGGAAAAAAGCGGAACGGTTTTCAGCCAGTCGAGGATCTTACGGCCAAATAACAGCAGAAAAGGGATGGGAACCATATTGCCAATGACCGATACGATCAGCACAATAACCCAGTTCATGTCCAAAGCGGCTCCCAAAATGACTGCTCCTCGCAGTTCAATCAAGGGGATCATGGAAATGATGAACAAAGCAAATTCGTTTCCCAAAAAGGTAAGAGCATTAAAAATCGTTTCCAAATTCGGTTCTCCTTTACCAAAAGCATTGAGCAGAAGGCATAATTTTCTTTACCATTGGTGCTTTTCTATTCTTCTATACCATAAACAAAGAAAAAGCACGATTATTTCAGGTAAAAGAAAAGAGCCTGTCCAATAAAGCACTACAGACTCTTTTATCTTAACAAATTCTTTTTGAAAAGGGAAGTTTATTTTCCTTTTCGCTCCATTAAACGGCACATTGCAGCAGCGAAAGCGGCAGAATCTTCCGGAAGCATGCCTTCGCGAATGAGAGCTTGCCCATATAAAAGCTCGGCATAATCTGCCAAATCTTCTTTGTGTTCGGAATATAATTTTTGCAGGATCGGAAAAATTTCATGGTCGGGGTTTAATTCCAGAACACGTTCTGCTTTTACCTTTTGCTCTCCGGGCATAGCGCCCAGCACCCGCTCCATCTCCAGAGATACCTGGCCTTTGGCGGTAAGACAGCAGGCCGCATTTTTAAGCCGCCCGGACAAACGAACCTCAGTCACTCGCTCTCCCAATGCCTCTTTGATTGCGCCAAACAAATCCTTGTTTTGTTCCTGCTGCTTTTTGGTTTCTTCCTTTTCCTTTTCACTTTCCAATCCGAGATCATTGGATGAGACCGAACGAAACTCTTTTTCTTGATAAACCGGCATCATCTTGGTGACAAATTCATCCACGTCCTCGGTAAAATAAAGAATTTCGTATCCTTTGTCTTTGACCAGCTCGGCCTGCGGCAGCTGATCGATGCGCTCCAGCGAATCGCCGCATGCGTAGTAAATATATTTTTGGTCTTCCGGCATCCGGCCAATATATTCTTCCAATGTGGAAAGCTTTTTTTCGTGGGAGGAATAGAACAACAAAAGATCGCTCAACAGTTCACTGTTCGCCCCGAAAGAGGAATAAAGGCCGTATTTTAACTGCCGGCCAAAACCTTTCCAGAAAGTCTCATATTTTTCCCGGTCATTTTTGAGCATAGACAAAAGCTCAGATTTAATCTTTTTTTCCAAACGGGATTCAATGAGCTTTAACTGGCGGTCGTGCTGGAGCATTTCGCGGGAGATGTTCAAAGACAAATCCTGAGAATCCACTAAACCTCGGACAAAGCTGAAACAATCAGGCAGCAGATCGGCGCATTTATCCATGATCAGAACACCGCTAGCGTACAGCTGCAGCCCTTTTTCAAAGTCCCGGCTGTAATAATCAAAAGCGGGTTTTTCCGGGATAAACAGCAGCGCGTTGTAGGTAGAAGCGCCTTCGGTAGAACTATGGATCACCCACAGGGGGTCGTTGTAATCGAAAAATTTGTCTTTATAAAATTGACAGTAATCTTCGTGCGATATCTCGCTTTTGTTTTTTCTCCAGATGGGTACCATGCTGTTGAGCGTATCCACTTCGGTATAAGACTCGTACTCATCGGAATCTTCTTTTTTTCGGTTTTTGTTTTTTTCCATTTTGATAGGGTAGCGGATATAGTCGGAATACTTTTTGACCAGACTTTCGATCCGGTATTGGTCGAGGAATTCGTCGTAGTTTTCCTCGTCGGAACTTTCTTTGATCTTCAAAATAATGTCGGTGCCATGGCCGTCTTTTTCTGCTGGGGTGACCGTATAGCCCTCAGACCCCTTGGACTGCCAGCACCAGGCTTCGTCTCCCTGATAGCTGCGGCTGATGACCTTTACTTCGTCAGCCACCATAAAGGCAGCGTAAAACCCTACGCCGAACTGGCCGATGATGTCGATATCCTCTTTGGCTTCTTTTTCCTTTTTAAAGGCGAGAGAGCCGCTTTTGGCAATGGTGCCAAGATTGCTTTCCAACTCATCCCGAGTCATGCCGCAGCCGTTGTCAGATACAGTCAGAGTACGGCTTTCCTTGTCGATGGTGAGGGTAATGGCAAAATCGTCCCGGGAAAGGCCGGTGATGTTTTCGCTTAAAGCCCGGTAGTATAGCTTATCGATCGCGTCGCTGGCATTGGAGATCAGTTCCCGCAGGAAAATTTCTTTGTGGGTGTAGATGGAATGAATCATCAAATCCAGCAAACGCTTGGATTCTGCTTTGAATTGTTTGGTTGCCATGAGAAATCCACCTCGCTTGTGATTTTAGCAGTCTAACTATTTGAGTGCTAAAAAGTATCATAGTACATTTTTGTGATAAATGCAAGAGGGGAGGAAAATAAAATTATGAACAAGCGGTAAATCTTTGTTGTGTTTTGCCGGACTTTTTGCGGGAAAGACAAAACGTGAGCTGAGGAAACTGGTACTTCTTTATGGGCGTGTTTGCCAAGGAAAAAAGCTTTACCGCCAGAAAAATGGCCTA
Organism: uncultured bacterium; assembly: GCA_934875375.1. GTDB lineage: Bacteria > Bacillota > Clostridia > Oscillospirales > Ruminococcaceae > UBA3818. Next base: position 24,036 of record CAKXHL010000015.1, on the reverse strand, counting down.
ACCAAATAACTCTTTTAAGATGGATCCGATTCTGAAAATTTTCCAACAGAAGATGCGATCAGAAGTGGAACGGCTGAAAACCAGATCATACGCAGCTGAGCCAGAACACGAAAAAAGAACCATTCATCAAAGATGAATGGTTCTTTTTGGAAAAGTAACGGTAGGGCTATACCTTGCCCGAAAGATTTTTAAGAGCTGTATTGTTCCAGATATTCCTCCAGACACAGACCTTGAGACATGATAATCTGTGCATGATTGCTGCCTACGTAACGGTAATGCCAAGGTTCATAGCTGATTTTGGTGATATCGACTTTGTCTTTGGGATAGCGCAGAATAAAACCGTATTCCGCGCAATGCTTCTGCAGCCAGGCAAATTGATCGGAATTTTCAAAGTTTTCTTCCAATGAACAAAGGTCTGCCGCATAACCAAGACAATGCTCTGATGTGCCGGGAACTGCCACCCATTTGCCGGCCTCTATTTTTGCGTCCCCTTCATTATATCCCAGATTTTTATATTCTTCTACCTTTTCCTGATAAAGCTCTGTCTGCCGCTCCAAAGTGCGGTAAGCTGAGATAATCCACAGGGAAACGCCGTCTCGGGATGCGGCGGCCTGCATATCCTGCCAGGCTGCTGCCGCTTTGCTTTCCAGCTTATAATTGCCGCCAACACTGACCACTGTGGGAGAATAATCATCTGGCATTAAATGATCCGGGTTTACCAAAAGCGGCATGGAGGATTCATAATATGAATCACTGGAATTGATAGAAGATGTGGAAGTGCTGGAAGAAACCTTTGAGGAGGACGAAGAGCTGGAAGCACCGGAAGCAGATTCATCTGCTGATGAATCGCCCCCGGAGACAACCGCTCCGGATAAAGAGCTGTCCGAATTGCTTGCATTATCCGGTGAAGAACTTTGAAAGGTAGAGACTGTTCCCAAAGAGCTTTCAGAACTGCTTTTCCCGTCATCGCCGCTTACGAGATTTTTGATTCCCCAAACAATCAAAGCAATCAGAAGAATTGCCAGCACGACCAGACAGCAAAAAGCTATCATCCGATTGCGCCGTACTTCACGCCGAGTATAACGTCTGACTTTTTTCTTTTCCATCGATCTCGCCTTCCTGCAGCAGGATATCCGCCGCCTGTATTCAAAAGTATTTTACGCCCTTCCGGGTGAAAAAACAAGGAAAACCCATTGGATTTTTCCCAACCATATAACCCCGTTATATCCTTTTTTTATAACAAAAATGATAATAATTTCCTATAAAAGGGAAGAAAAGGTCTATTTGCTGCTAGTAAAATGGCCTTTTCGATTCACTGTGGTGACGTATTGACGGAATGAATAGGATTTGATATGATGATTTTATCAGTTTACACGGCAAAATTGCCGGCAGAAGGGATGGGAAGAATGGACGCAATAGAACAGAAAATCCTTCAGGTAATTGATGCGCATGCAGAAGAGATCAAGGCCTTTGGCCGGGATATTTTCCACCATGCGGAACTGGGCTATCAGGAGCATCGTACAGCGGGTAAGTTTGCCGAGGCGCTGCGTCGGCTGGGGATGCAGCCGCAGGAGGGGCTTGCCGTTAGCGGGGTCAAAAGCGAGCTGTCCGGTACCAGAGATCAAAAACTCCGGGTGGCAGTTATGGGCGAGTTGGATGCGCTGCCGATTTCTAACGCTTCTCATACCAATCCCGAGACAGGGGCGGCTCACTGCTGCGGACACCATGCCCAGCTGACCGGCGTATTGGGCGCAGCGATTGCCTTGTCTGATCCGCAGGTAAAAGCCAGTTTGGACGGTATGCCTGTTTTTATGGCGGTTCCGGCAGAAGAGTGTGTGGATTTGGAGTTCAAGGAAAAATTGGCAGAAGAAGGAAAAATTCGTTATTTCGGCGGCAAATGTGAATTTATCCGTATTGGCGTGATGGATGATATTGATTTGGTGGTGGGGCATCATTCTACAACTGGTGATTTTGAAGCGGGTATGGGCAACAGTCCTTCTACTGGATTTGTAAGTAAAACAGTAAAGTATAAGGGAAAAGCTTCTCACGCGGCGGGCGCACCGCAAAAAGGAGTGGATGCGCTGAACGCCGCCGCTTTGGGTATGCATGCGCTGGAATTGCAGCGGGAGAGCTTTCGCGACAAAGACACGGTGCGGGTTCATGGTTTTATTTCCAAAGGAGGCGAGGCGGTAAATGTCATTGCCGATGATGTGGTGCTGCAGTATCTGGTTCGGGCGGGAAATATCCCGGCCATTCAGGATGCCAATTATAAAGTGGATCGGGCTATGAAGGCCGGTGCGGTTGGTACCGGCGCCGGGCTGGAAATTTCGACTACACCAGGTTATCTTCCTACCGTTCCTTTGTACGATACGACGCTGCTGGAAAAAGCCATCGACGATGTTTTGGCTGTCACAGGTGGACGCCGTGACCCGAATGACCACGATATGGCGGTTGGGGGCGGTTCCACCGATTATGGTGATATCTCTTATGTACTGCCTCTTTTGCAATTTCATACCGGCGGCATGTGCGGCAGCGGCCACAATCCCAGTTATGATGTGGAAAATGAAGACACAGCATATCTTCTGACGGCTAAATTGTTTGCACTGATCACCTACCGGCTGCTGAAAGACGGTGCGGCGGAGGCTCAAAAACTCAAGGATGGTTTTAAACCGCTGTTTAGCAAAGAGCAATACTTGGAGTATATGGAGAGTATGCTGGAAAAAACGGTGATTGAAATGAAAGAACCGCCGAAATTTTCCTAATGAAAGGACGCACTGCCATGGATGAAAAACGGTTTGTCAGAATTTATAAACAGGAAACGCTCACCACGGTGCTGGAGATCTGGATGGATCGAGATACCGGCGTGAACTGTCTATATCGCCGGAACGGATATTCCGGCGGCATGACAGTATTGGTAGACCGGGACGGAAAACCGCTGATCGGTCAAACGAATGAGTGGAAATAGGAGGTATGGTTTATGCGGCTGGAAGTAATGACCTGGAAACAGGCGGAACGGTATTTTCAAACCCACGATATGGCAGTATTGCCTATTGGCAGCATCGAAAATCACGGTTCTCACCTGGCGTTGGGCACCGATTTTCTGGTTCCGTCTAAAATTGCCGAGCAGCTTGACCGGGAAAGTGACGTGCTGATTCTTCCGGCGGTGCCGTACGGAGTGGCGGACCATCACGGCGGCTTTCCGGGCACCATCTCCATTGGATACGACGGGCTATACTGCATTGTGTCAAAAATTGTGGAAAAGCTTTACGGCTACGGTGTACGCCGATTCATTTTTCTAAACGGCCATGGCGGAAACAATCCGGTTTTACAGCACATTGGGATTGATCTGAACGGCCGTGGCGCCGTTTCGGCCATTGTCAACTGGTGGCAGATTGCGGGGCAGCTGAATCCCGATTGGAAGGGAGGACACGGCGGGGCAGAAGAAACGGCGGCCATGCTGGCGATTGATCCGGATTGCGTCCATATGGAGGATTATATCCCACTGCAGCCACAGAATTTATCCGACACGCTTCGGTGTGCGGGAATGTCTGAGGTGGAATTGGATGGCGTGGCGGTAATGACCCCGCGGTTGTTTCGGAATCTTTCCCCTGGGGGATGGTATGGACCGGACGATCCGAAATGTGCTACCGCTCAGTGGGGGGAGCAGATGCTGGATGCCTGTGGAAAGTTTATTCTGCGTTTTTTGGCAGAGTTTCAAAAAGTAAAACTTCCGCAGACAAAGGCAAAAAAGGAAAGGAAATAGTCGATGGGAATTTCGTTCCGTCTACTGAGCGTGGAGGATATTGGCGATCTGCGGGAGCTTTTGGAAAATGACGGGATGCTTTATCATCCGCAGTACCTTGCCCATTTTTGTGTCATCCGGAGCTTGCGCTTTCGGCGCGTTCGAAGAAAATAGACCAGTAGGAGTGGCCTGCTGTTATCTCTTGTCGCGGTTGGATGGAAAGACCATGTTTTTTCTGTATTCGCTGGACATTTTACCCGCCTGGCAAGGACGTGGAGTTGACAGCCGTTTTATGGTTTGGTTAGCGGATTGCGACCGAAAACTGCGCTGTTCAGAACTGTTTGTCATCACGGATAAAGAAAATCCCCGCGCCTGCCGAGTTTATGAAAAAGCTGGTGGAAAAAGCGAGTATGATAACGAGGTTGTCTATGTGATCGATTATGAAAAGGTGGAGAACGGAGAAGATGGAGTTTGAACAGTTTTGCCAGGTCATAGCGGCGATCTGTTCGTCTTGCTGCCTTTTTAAAGAGGCTTTCACCGAAAAAGTAGACTGAAATAAGAAAAAAGTGCTGTTTTTTACGAAAAGCCGATAAAAACAAGAAAAAAGGGTTGCATGGTGGCCTCGAAAGTGGTACAATGACAACGGTATAGGATGGATGATGAAAGAGTGGGATTTCCCGCTCTTTCGTTTGTATAAGGGGTTTTTCCCGTCCTTGCGGAACAAAATAAGGAAAAGGCCCTTCCGGCGGGGCGGCAGAACAGGAACAAGCCGGAGAAAGGCAGAGGCGATTTATGGCATCCGGTAAAAAAAATACCGTCGGCATTGTCACTGATCTAGTGCGGCCGATTACCGATGAATTGGGCCTTGATTTATGGGATGTGCGCTTTGAAAAAGAGGGTTCAACCTGGTATCTTCGGATCTTTTTGGACAAAGAAGAAGGCGTAAATATCGATGACTGCGAGAATGTCAGCCGGCGTCTGAGTCTCATTTTGGACGAGACTGATCCGATCGTGCAAAGCTATACGTTGGAGGTTTCTTCCCCCGGCATTGGGCGGGACCTGCGCCGCCCGGAGCATTTTGAAGCGTTTTTAGGTGCGGATATTCATGTCCGTCTGATTCGGCCCATCGAAGGAGAGCGGGATTTTGTTGGCCAGCTGGTTTCTTACGAAGATGGCGATATCACGCTGCTGTTAGATGATGATTTGGAAATGACGGTTGGAATGGATGAAACGGCGTTTGTACGTTTATATGAAGAAATAGACATGGGAGGACTCAAGTGATGAACACCGAATTTTTCGAGGCGTTGACCCTTTTGGAAAAAGAGAAAGGGATTCCCGCTGATTACCTGCTGGAAAAGATCAAGGCGGCAATTGCCATTGCTGTCAAACGCGATTATGGTGGGAGCGAAAACGGGTTGGTGGAGATTGACCCTGAAAAAGGAAAATTCCAGGTGGCAATCCGTAAAACTGTGGTGGAAGCGGTGGAGAACCCGAATACTGAAATTTTGCTCAATGACGCATACAAATATGATAAAAAAGCAGAAATCGGCTCGGTGGTAGATATTCCGCTGGAGACCAAGCAGTTCGGTCGTATCGCGGCTCAGGCGGCCAAGCATGTGATTCGCCAGGGAATTCGGGAGGCGGAGCGCGGCCAAATGATGCAGGAATTCCAGAGCAGGGAACATGAAATCATTTCGGCGAAAGTAGTCCGTACTGATCCGGCCCGCGGTTCGGTAACGTTAGAGATTGGAAAGTCCGAGGCAATGCTCACCCGGCAGGAGCAGGTTCCGGGAGAAGAGTTGCATGAGGGCGATCATGTAAAGGTTTATGTGGTGGAAGTGGCCGCTACCGATCGCGGCCCCCGCGTTATGTTGTCCCGAACGCATCCGGGATTGGTAAAACGCCTGTTTGAAATGGAAGTGCCGGAGCTGTATGACGGTACGGTAGAACTCAAGGCGATTTCTCGTGAGGCGGGTTCCCGTACCAAGATTGCCGTTTATTCTAAGGACCAAAACGTGGACGCGGTGGGGGCCTGCATTGGCCCCAAGGGTGCCCGTGTAGCCAAAATTGTGGATGAACTGGGCGGAGAAAAAATCGATGTGGTTAAGTATTCGGAAGACCCGGCTGAGTTTGTGGCGGCTGCCTTGTCTCCGTCGCAGGTGGTGTCAGTGGATGTAGCGGAAGACGGAAGCAAAAGCTGCATAGTAAAGGTTCCGGATAATCAGTTGTCTCTTGCCATTGGCAACAAAGGACAAAATGCCCGCCTGGCAGCGAAGCTGACTGGCTGGAAAATTGATATCAAGCCGGAGAGTGGATTCTACGGGGAAGAATAATCGCTTTAGCGGGAGGAGATGGGAAAATGCAAATGAGAAAGGTACCAATGCGGATGTGTACCGGCTGTTGCCAGATGAAACCGAAAAGGGAGCTGGTCCGGGTGGTGAAAAGCCAGGACGGAGAAATCTCTTTGGATTTGACCGGCAAGAAAGCCGGGCGCGGCGCATATGTTTGCCATAATATCGAGTGCTTGCAAAAGTCCAGAAAAGCGCGGCGTTTGGAGAAAGCATTTTCTTGCCGGATTCCCGATGAAGTTTATGATAAAATGGAGGAGGAATTGCAGGACAGTGAATAAGCTGGCTTCCATGCTTTCTTTGACCCAAAAAGCCGGAAAGCTGATTTCAGGGTTTGATGTGGCCAAAGATTCGGTGGAAAAGAAGAATGCCGGGCTGGTACTGCTTGCAAAAGATTTGTCCCCCAAGTCCCGGAAAGAGATTGCGCTGGTTTGTAAAAGGTCCGGCGCCCAGATAAAAGAACTGCCGTTGACCATGGATGAAGTATGGTTTGCGACAGGTAAACGGGCCGGAATTCTGGCAGTGGCCGATGAGGGCCTTGCCAAAAAGCTGGCGCAGCTGACCGACGACAAGAACAAGGAGGAATCTGCATTATGATGATAAAATACCGTGTGCACGAAGTGGCCAAGGATTTAAATGTCCCCAGCAAAGATATTATCACTTTGTTGGGAAAACACTTTGACACGCCGAAAAAACATATGACGGCGCTGACGGAAGAGGAGCTCAATGTTGTGTTTGAGCATTTTACCCAGAAAAATCAGGTGGAGAGTTTTGACGCTTATTTTGCTTCCGGCAAAAAAGAAGAGGGGGATGAAAAGGAACAGCCCAAAGAAGAAAAAAATCCGGTTTCAGTAGAAAAACAGGAGCCGGTGTCCGCTCCACCTCAGCAAAACAAGAAGCCTGAGGGGCAGAAACCGGGGCAGCAAAATGTCCGCCATCCGCAAAGCGGTCGTCCTGCTGGGCAGCAGAACCGCCCGCATCCACAGACCGGCAATACCCCGGCTGCGACCGTTTCGGAATCCGCTTCTACCGGTACTCGCGGCCGCCATGTAGATATGCGCACCTCCCAAGTCAATCTGGATAAATACAACGAAAAGTATGATAATATTGCTACCTCCAGCATAGGGAACAAAGACACTGGCGTAAAAAAACAAAAACTTACCCAGCGGTCTGCTCAGCGGGGACGCCCCCAATTTTCCCGCAAAGATAAAGAAGCACAGAAGATGCGTCGTTTGGAGATGGAGCGGCAAAGACGCCAGAAACTGGAAATCACTATTCCGGATGAAATCCAGGTGGGAGAGTTGGCCGCAAGGCTGAAAGTTACGGCGGCTGAGGTAATCAAGCGGCTGATGGCGCTGGGCGTTATGGCTTCGGTTACAGAGGTTATCGATTACGATACAGCAGCGATGGTCGCTATGGAGATCGGTGCCAAGGTGGAAAAGGAAGTCATCCTCACGATTGAAGACCGCTTGATTGATGACAGCGAAGATAACGACGAAAACCTGCAGGAGAGGAGTCCTGTTGTGGTTGTGATGGGTCATGTTGACCATGGTAAGACGTCGCTGCTGGATGCAATCCGTCATGCGAACGTTACTTCAACCGAGGCGGGCGGTATTACCCAGCACATTGGTGCATATCGGGTTATGGTTAACGGTCGTCCGATCACCTTCCTGGATACGCCCGGCCATGAGGCGTTCACTTCCATGCGTGCCCGTGGAGCTCAGGTTACCGATATTGCAATCCTGGTGGTTGCTGCGGATGACGGTATCATGCCGCAGACGGTGGAGGCAATTAACCATGCCAAGGCCGCAGGTGTTTCCATTATTGTAGCAATCAATAAAATGGATAAAGATACCGCCAATCCGGATAAAGTAAAGCAGGAACTGACCGAATACGAGCTGGTTCCTGAAGAATGGGGCGGCGATGTCATCTGTGTTCCCGTTTCTGCTGTGACCAAGCAGGGAATAGACACTTTATTGGAAATGGTTCAGCTGGTGGCGGACATGAAGGAACTGAAGGCGAACCCTGACCGCTTGGCCAAAGGTACTGTGATTGAGGCGAAGCTGGATAAGGGCCGTGGCCCGGTCGCTACGGTATTGGTACAGAACGGAACCCTGCACACCGGGGATGTAATCATTGCCGGTACGGCACTGGGACGTGTTCGCGTGATGTTGGATGACCACGGACAGCAGGTGGAAGAGGCTGGTCCTTCGGTTCCGGTAGAAATTACCGGACTGGCGGAAGTACCTTCCGCCGGCGATACGTTCAATGCCGTAGAGGATGAGCGTTTGGCCCGTGAATTGGTAGAACAGCGCCGCCATGAGCAGAAGGAAGAGGTATTCAAGTCATACCAGAAAGTTACGCTGGATAACCTGTTCAGCCAGATTGCGGAAGGCGAAATGAAAGAATTGCCGATTATTGTCAAGGCAGATGTAATGGGATCGGTGGAGGCGGTGCGTCAATCGCTGGAGAAAATCTCCAACGATGAAGTCCGCGTTCGAGTCATCCACGGTGCGGTGGGTGCTGTGAGCGAATCTGACGTGATGCTGGCAGAGGCTTCCAATGCGATCATCGTCGGCTTTAATGTGCGGCCCGACCCGGTGGCAAAAGAAAATGCGGAACAAAGCGGCGTGGAAATCCGTCTGTATCGGATTATCTACGATGCCATTGAAGATGTGACCGCCGCTATGAAGGGCATGTTGGCGCCAAAATTCAAGGATGTGGATTTGGGCCGGGCCGAAATTCGTCAGGTATATAAAATTACCGGCGTAGGCGTAGTCGCGGGCTGCTATGTGCTGGAAGGAAAGATCGCCCGCAACGCCAATATCCGGGTAGTGCGCGACGGTATTATTGTAGCGGATGATAAGCTTTCCTCCCTCAAGCGTTTTAAAGACGATGTGCGTGAGGTGGCTTCCGGTTATGAATGCGGTATGACCATGGAAAAATTCAATGATATCAAAGAGGGCGATATTCTGGAAGCTTATGTAGTGGAAGAATATCGGGAAGACTAATCTTTTTCATATTTTTGCCTGGTAAGACTGGGCAGCACAGGGTTACGCGGGACGTAACCCTTTTTGCGCGGACCCCGCGTGAAGGTCTGTCGGCCGGTTTGGCAAATAAAAAATAAGGAGGCTGAGAGGATGCCAAGCTTTCGTCTGGATCGAACCAGCGAGGATGTAAAACGGGAACTGACCGACATCATGCGCACGCTGAAGGATCCGAGAATCAACGGGCTTTTGAGCATTTTAAAAGTGGATTTGAGCAAAGATTTATCGCTGTGCCGGGTATATGTCAGTTCTTTGGATGGTATCGACGCGGCGAAATCCGCAGTTGAGGGACTGAACAGCGCGGCCGGCTATGTTCGGCGGGAATTGGGCCGGAGAATCAAGCTGCGCCGGTCGCCCCAGATTCAGTTTGTTGCAGATGATTCGATCGAGCATAGTGCCCATATCAATCAAATGCTTCACGACCTGAATAAGGGTTGAGCGGGACGACAGGAAAAGGGAAGGATGATAACATGACAGTACAGCAGACCTGCGAATATCTGAAAGCACAGAATCAAATTTTGATCCTGTGCCACCAAAGTCCCGATGGGGATACGCTGGGTTCTGGCTTTGGCCTGTATTATGCGTTGCGGGCGATGGGAAAACAAGTAAGGGTTGCCTGTTCTGATCCGATCCCGCCCCAATTTTCTTTTTTGCTCCCACAGCAGATGCCGGATTTCGCACCGCAATGTGTTGCGACAGTGGACGTTGCAGACCCGCAGCTGTTAGGGAGCGGGCTTTCCTGCTGGTCGGAGAAAGTGGATTTATGTATTGACCATCATCCTTCCAACCGAAAATATGCGCAACGCACGCTACTGTGTGCTGATGCGGCTGCTACGGCCGAAATTATGATCGAGGTCATTCGAGAGCTGGGCGTCCAGCCGGATCAAACTATGGCAAACTGCATTTACACCGGTTTGTGTACCGACACAGGATGTTTTCAGTATTCCAACGTTACCTCCCACACCTTGCGTGTTGCGGCGGATATGATTGATTTGGGAGCGGATGCATACCGGATCAATCGCCGGATGTTCGGCACCAAATCCAAGGGAAGGATTGCCATGGAACGAGAGGTTTTGGATTCGCTTACCTACGCCATGGACGGAAAAATTGCGCTGATCGCGGTGACCAGCGAGATGTTAGCCCGCACTGGCGCTTTGGAGTCGGAATTGGATGGGCTTTCTTCCATTCCCCGCGAAATTGAGGGGGTGCAGGTGGGAATCGCACTGCGGGAGAAGCCGGGTGGATTTAAAGTTTCTCTGCGCACGGTGGAAAAGATCGACGCTTCCCAAATTTGTTCCGTCTTTGGCGGCGGCGGACACGCCCGGGCAGCGGGCTGCTTTATTTCGGAGTCGCTGGAGCGATGCCGGGATCAGATTATTAAAGCGGCACAGGCCGCCTGCAAGGAGGCTGGGCTTTGAACGGGAAGACAGATGATCCCTCCAAAGAATTATCCGGCATTCTGTTGATTGACAAGCCGGAAGGCTTTACTTCTTTTGACGTGGTTGCCAAGGTTCGCGGCATTGCCAGGACTCGCAAAGTCGGTCATGGCGGAACGCTGGATCCAATGGCCACAGGTGTATTGCCGTTGTTTTTGGGCGCGGCGACCAAAGCCAGCGATATTTTACCGGATCAAACCAAGGCATATGAAGCATGGTTTCGACTGGGGCAAACTACCGATACCCAGGACTGCACCGGAAAGGTATTGGACGAAAAGGAAGTTTCCTGCACGGCAGCGCAGGTGGAAGAGGCGTTGTCTCAATTTAAAGGAGATTTTTTGCAGATGCCGCCTATGTATTCAGCCATTTGGGTGCAAGGCCGCCGGCTTTACGATCTGGCGCGGGAAGGGGTGGAGGTGGAACGCCAGCCCCGCCCAGTGACGGTGCAGGAGCTGCGCTTACTGCAGGCGAGGGAGCAGGAAAACCTTTACAAAATTTATGTGTCATGTTCCAAGGGCACTTATGTGAGGACGATCTGCCACGATGTAGGGCAGGCGTTGGGTTGCGGCGCGGTAATGACCGGGCTGCGGCGCGTGATTTCCTCCGGATACCGGGTGGAGGATGCGATCACGATTGAACAGGCTCAGCAGCTGGCGGATGCAGGAATGCTAGGGCAGAAGGTACTGCCGGTGGAAACTGCTTTTGCAGTTTATGAACAGATCCAGCTGACGGCAAAGAATGCCCGATTGTTCCAAAACGGAGTTCGGCTGGCATCTTTAAAAGCGGGCTGCGTTGGCATGGAGGGAAACTTCTGTGTTTTTGGCCCGGACAGGCGGTTTCTGGGGCTGGGATATGAAGAACAAAGCGAACTTCGCATTCGAAAATTGTTTGTGCGCTAAGATCGGTCAATGCAGAGGAGAAGAGGTTGCAAAAAGAACAAATACAGTGGCTGCCCGGCACAAATCTGACTGCTGGGCAGCTGATGAAATGGCATACCCGGGCGATGTATACTTTCAATTTATCCGGGAGGCTTTTGCTGGTCAACGAACCGTGGCCCAATCCTCCAAAAGTGGTGCGGATGTTTTTGACTCGTTCGCTGGATGGCGATATTTTCTACCAGTTCCGCAGCGATCTGACAGAGAGCCTTATCGGGGAGCTGACAAAATGGGCTGTTCAGGAAAAGACGCCGCGGGCAGATTCACCCCGATGTCGAGAAGAGTACTTGCGCCTTCCCGACGCGAAAGAGGCGGATTATGGGCCTTGTTATTGGATACCTGAACTCCCAATGCCGGACGACGTGGTGTTTTTAAACCAGGAAAATATTCAATCGTTTCTTCCGGATGCATTTTCTTGGCTTGCACAGGAAATTCCTTATGTACTTCCCTGTGCGGCAGTGATTCAAAATGGACAAGCGGTAACTATTTGCCGCAGTGTCCGAATCAGCAATGAGGCGGCAGAAGCTGGTTTAGAGACGCTTTTTGTGTATCGGGGCCGAGGTTATGCCGGCCTTGCTGTTATGGCTTGGGTAAGAGCGGTGCGAAAAGAGGGCAGAATGCCGCTTTACAGCACTTCATAGGGATAATATTGCTTCCCAGCAGGTTGCAAAAAAGCTGGGGCTGCGTTGGTATGGTGTTAACTTTTCAGTGGGGTGAGAAAAAACACACCTAAGGGGAGAGATGAAAATGGAAAAACAGCAAACGGCAGTAGCGCTGGGTTTTTTTGACGGTGTGCATCAAGGACATCGCCGCGTAATCGAAAAAGCGGTATCGTTGGCAAACGGACATCTTATCCCGGCGGTATTCACTTTTACCATGCATGAAGGCGGTCCTTCCAAAAAGCAGGGGGCTGGTGAAATTACAACGCTGGAGCAGAAAATCCGCATTTTGAAAAAAATGGGGATCCGGCAGATTTATGCGCCTGATTTTTCCGATTTTCGGAATCTGTCTGGAGAAGCGTTTGTTCGTCAGATCCTGAAAGAAAAAATGAATGCGGCGGCAGTCTGCTGCGGCCAGGATTTCCGCTTTGGAAAAGGGGCGTCCTGTGATGCGGAATCATTGTCTCGATTCTGTAAAACCTTTGGATTATCCTGCGCGGTTTTGGAGGAAGTGATGGACGGCGGGGAAGCAGTCAGCTCCACCCGGGTGCGTCAGGCAATTGCCGCCGGAGAAATGGAAAGGGCCCGGCAACTGCTGGGTCGGCGGTACTTTTTGGATTTTCCCGTGGAGCATGGCAAGGCACTGGGCCGCAGATTGCAGTTTCCGACTATTAATCAACCAATCCCGCCCCAGATGGTGCTGCCGCGGTTTGGGGTATATGCGACGATGGCCCAAGTGGATGGCAAAACCTATGCGGGTGTGACCAATATCGGTGTGCGCCCCACTGTTGAAAAAGGGATGACACCGCGGGCGGAAACGTATCTGATTGGCTTTTCCGGCGACTTATATGGGAAAGAAATTCCGGTCACTTTTTTATCTTTTCTAAGACCGGAACAGAAATTTGATTCAGTGGAAGCATTGCGGGCACAAATTGCGGCAGATGCCCAAAAAGCTGATCAAATCGTAAAAAAGGCTTTACAAGAGGATTTCCCCATGGTATAATACATAGGCTAATCATGCTATACCTTGGCTTAGGGGAAACGCCCGGATCGGGATATTTCACAGCCCTTTGCTAAGATACTGGCAAAATAGAAAAGGTGGAAAGAAAATGCTGTTGAAAGAAGAAAAAGCTGCAATTATTGCGGCAAACAAAACCCATGAAAACGATACCGGTTCCCCGGAGGTACAGATTGCCGTTTTGACCAAACGGATTAACGATCTGACCGAGCATCTGAAAATTCATCAGAAGGATCATCATTCCCGCCGCGGCCTGTTAAAAATGGTCGGCCACAGACGGAATCTGCTGAACTACCTGCAGAAAACCGATATTGAGCGTTATCGTGCGATTGTCGCGAAACTGGGTCTGAGAAAGTAGTTTTTATGCCGGAGGGCGGACGGTTTTCGTCCGCCCTTCAAGTGCATATACTGAAAAATTTGGGGAGGCTAAAGAAAGGTCTTTAGCAGTGAATCGGGGGTTCGGCGGTTTACGATGTCGAGCAACGGATTTATTGCTAAATCCATCTGAAGCCTGCCAACGTAAAATGGAGGCATGAACATGTTTGAAAATTACCGTGTATTCAAAACAGATTTGGCCGGAAAACCGATTTCTTTTGAAGTGGGAAAAATGTGCGGCTTGTCTAACGGTTCTTGTTTGGTACGTTACGGCGAGACCACTGTGCTATGCAACGTTACGGCTTCGCAGAAGCCGCGTGACGGCATTGATTTTTTTCCGTTGTCTGTTGATTTTGAAGAAAAATTGTATGCTGTGGGAAAAATCCCCGGTTCTTTCTTAAAAAGAGAAGGCCGCCCCTCTGAAAAGGCGATCTTGGCTTCCCGTATGGTGGACCGTCCTATCCGTCCGCTGTTCCCGAAAGATATGCGCAACGATGTATCGGTAGTAATGACGGTTATGTCGGTAGACCCTGATTGCCAGCCGGAAGTTGCCGGTATGATCGGCACTTCTTTTGCCCTGTCCATTTCTGATATTCCGTGGAATGGCCCGGTAGCAGGTGTTAACGTTGGATTGGTAGACGGCGAGATCATTATTTGTCCGGATGAAGCCCAGCGTGCAGTGTCCGATATGCTGGTTACCGTTGTAGGTTCTGCTGAAAAAATTGTTATGATTGAAGCGGGCGCCAATGAAGTGGATGACGACACGATGCTCGAAGCAATTATGAAAGCACATGAAGAATGCAAAAAAATGGTGGCGTTTATTTCGGATGTGCAAAAAGAGATTGGAAAAGAAAAATTCACCTTTGAATCTCAGGAAATTGATCATGATTTGTTTGAGGCAATCAAAGAATATGCCATTGATCGTGTGAAGTATGCACTGGATACCGATGATAAGGTGGAGCGGGAAGCTCGTTTGGCTCCTATTGTGGAGGATATCCACCAGAAATTTGAAGAGACCCATCCGGATCAGGCGGCTCAGATTGACGAGTGTATCTACAAATTGCAGAAGTTTATTGTCCGCCGCTGGCTGCTGGATGAGGGCAAGCGGGTCGACGGCAGAAAACTGGATGAAATGCGCCCGCTGGCTGCGGAGGTTGGCGTGCTGCCCCGGGTACATGGTTCCGGTATGTTTACCCGCGGACAGACTCAGGTACTGACTGTCGCAACGCTGGGATCCATGCGGGAAGCGCAGCTGCTGGACGGTATTGACAATGAAGAAACCCGTCGGTATATGCATCACTACAATTTCCCGTCCTACTCGGTTGGCGAGACCCGTCCCAGCCGTGGCCCCGGCCGTCGCGAGATTGGTCACGGCGCTCTGGCCCAGAAGGCTTTGGAGCCGGTTTTACCCTCTGAAGAGGAATTCCCGTACGCAATGCGTCTGGTTTCTGAGGTGTTGTCTTCTAATGGCTCTACCTCTCAGGCGTCTATCTGCGGCTCTACTTTGGCTTTGATGGATGCAGGCGTTCCGATTAAAGCGCCGGTTGCCGGTATTTCCTGCGGCCTGATTACAGAAGGGGATCGTTGGATGACCATGGTGGACATCCAGGGCCTAGAGGATTTCTACGGCGATATGGACTTTAAGGTGGGCGGTACGCATAAAGGTATTACTGCAATCCAGATGGATCTGAAGATTGATGGACTGACTCCCGAAATTATCAAAGAGGCATTTGCGAAAACCCATAAAGCCCGTGATTATATCCTGGATGAGATTATTCTCAAAGCAATCCCTGCGCCTCGTGAAGAACTCAGCGATTTTGCGCCGAAGATGACTACGCTGGAGATTGACGTGGAGAAAATCCGCGATGTGATCGGTCAGGGAGGTAAAGTAATCCAGAAAATCTGTGCGGAATGTAATGTGAAAATCGACATTGAAGAAGATGGTCGGGTGTTTATTTCCGCCATCAATAAAGATGACATTAAACGCGCTGCAGATATTGTAGAGTTAATTGCGAAAGATCCGGAGATCGGAGCCATTTATAAAGGCAGGGTAACCCGCCTGATGAGCTTTGGTGCGTTTGTTGAGATCGCTCCTGGAAAAGAGGGCTTGGTTCACATTTCCAAACTGGAAAATCACCGGGTGGAAAAGGTTGAAGATGTGGTTTCTGTCGGCGATGAAATTGTGGTTATGGTCACTGAAATTGATCAGCAGGGCAGAATCAACCTGTCTCGAAAAGATGCGCTGGCCAAGCTGGAAGCAAAAAAGGCTGCCGACGCACAATAATCAGAAAAACGAAAAGACCGGCTTTGGCCGGCCTTTTTTATGTGATGAATCAGTGAAAAAAGGAGGTGAAAAGATCTCAAAAAGTTAGGAAATTGTGAATTGTAGGGGAGAAACCTTGTGTTGAGGAATGGTTTTTGCTATAATGACAACGATTCATAGGATCTCCTATGAAAATTTTTTGTTATGGAGCTGGTACAACTTTGGAAGACATAGGATGGCAAGTGTACTTAGGATTGGTAGCACTTTTGGCGGGTTCGGCGTTTTTTTCCGCATCAGAGACCGCGTTTGCTACCGTGAATACCATCCGCTTGAAAAACTATGCTGATGCAGGTGACAAAAAAGCCGCTATGGCTTTGAAAATCGCGGAAATGTACGAAAAGACCCTTTCAAGCATTTTGATCGGCAACAACTTGGTGAACATTGCAATATCCTCCATCGCAGCGGTGCTGTTCACCTCTTGGATGGGGAATGCAGGTACTTGGGTTTCCACCGTAGTGGTTACGATTGTTGTATTGATTTTTGGCGAAATATTGCCAAAGACCTTTGCGAAAGAACACAGCGAGAAAGTTGCGTTGGGCGTATGTGGTGTGCTGCTGGCTTTTATTACGGTACTGACACCGGTTTCGTTTCTGTTTTTAAAAATGCAGCATGGATTTATTAACCTGTTCAAGGGAGAAAAAAAGCAGCCTTCCGTTACGGAAGAAGAGTTAAAGTATATTATCGAAACCATTGAAAATGAAGGCGTTTTGGGAAAAGAGGAAAGCTCTTTGGTGCAGTCTGCACTGGAGTTTGATGAAACGCCTGCGGAAAAAATTGCTGTTCCGCGCGTGGATATGGTATGCGTGGATGTGGATGAGAGTATCGACGAAATCTTAGAAAAGATTGTGCCAGAACATTATTCCCGTATCCCTGTATATGAGCATTCAGTGGATAAAATCATTGGCGTTTTGTATCTGCGTGATATGTTCGATGAAATGGTGCAGCATGGCAAACAGGGATTGGATGTCCGCCGTTTGATGCACCAGTGCGTATTTGTCCATCGCTCTATGAAGATTCCGGCAGTACTGAATATGCTGCAAAAACAAAACCAGCATATGGCAATCGTAACCGATGATTACGGCGGAACCTATGGTCTGGTGACCATGGAAGATATTCTGGAGGAACTGGTCGGGGAAATTTATGACGAGAGTGATGAAATTCCGGAAGGCATTACCCGCGTAAATGACAATTGTTTTGAAACGGCAGGAGAGGTGGATCTGGACGATCTGTTCGAAGAAATTGGATATACCCCTCCGAATTTCGACAGTGATTATCATTCGGTCAGCGGCTGGGTATTAGAGAAACTGGAGCATATTCCGGAACCGATGGAGAGTTTTGTCTGCGGCAGGCTGAAAGTGACCGTTCTGCAAGTAGAAGAACAGCGGATTGGTCGGATTCGGTTGGAGATTTTGCCAGAGCAGCCGGACGGGGACTGATAGAAAGTTGAGGTATCGCTATGGAAAGGCAAAGCCCATTGAATAAACATAAACGCAGAAGCAAATATGCATTGCCTTTGGGTGGAGTGTTTCTGGTTTTGGCCGTGATTGGCTTGGTTTCAGTAGCCGGATTTTGTATTCGGCTGACCAATCAAATTATGGATAACA
Source organism: uncultured bacterium (assembly GCA_934875375.1). Lineage (GTDB taxonomy): Bacteria > Bacillota > Clostridia > Oscillospirales > Ruminococcaceae > UBA3818. The sequence continues at coordinate 6,549 of CAKXHL010000015.1, read as the reverse complement.
CAAAAGAAAAATCGGAATTTGAGGATTATCTGCTTCCAGTGGTTATGTTTGACCCGGTAGAATTTGATTCGCCGGAACATGCGGATTCATTGTTTTTATTACAGTCCTCTTTGTGGGGTACTTTGTTGAGCAATACAGACAAATACACCTATGATGAGAGCGCTATGCTGGTAGTTCCCGCTTCGGATTTGGATGTATATGCGGCGAAACTTTACGGGCCGGAAATAAAACTGCAGCATCAAACCATAGAAGATTTCGATGTTACCTATCCTTACGATCCGGAAACCAAGACTTATGGCGTTCCGGTTATGGGGCAGACCAGCCAATATACCCCTCAGGTAACAAAGATCGAAAAAAAAGGCGATTTGTATACGCTGACAGTAGGGTATATCCCGCCGGGAACCTTGTGGGAAGCCGCTGTGGGCGGCTCCAAATATGAACCGGAGCCGGATAAGTATATGATTTATCAGATGAAAAAAGTAAAAGATGGTTACCATATCTTATCCATTAAAGGGTTGGATACCTGGGAAGCTGAACAACAAAGCGGCGCGGCAGGCACACAAAGTGTTGCTACGCAGGACGCAGCGGCAGTTTCCGGGAGTCCGGCTGCATAAAATGATGACGAACCGGCTGCGACTGTAGTCGGTTCTATTTTATCAATAAAAGTTTTTATTCTATTATTGTAAAAATTATGAAAAAGGTTTGCTTTTTTTTAGACAATCTACTATAATAAAAGAAGCAAATCTGCGAAATTTAGGAGGAGTTAAAATGCTGGTTTCCGCAAAAGAAATGCTTACCAAGGCGAAAGAGGGCAAATATGCCGTCGGTCAGTTTAATATCAATAACTTAGAATGGACCAAAGCGATCCTACAAACTGCACAGGAAAACAATTCTCCTGTCATTCTGGGTGTATCCGAAGGCGCGGGAAAATATATGGGCGGCTGGGATGCTGTTGTCGGTATGGTAAACGGCTTGCTCAAAGACATGAAGATTACGGTTCCGGTTGCGCTACACATTGACCACGGCACCTATGAGGGTGCAAAAGCTGTCATTGAAGCGGGATTTTCCTCTGTTATGTTTGACGGTTCCCATTATCCGATTAAAGAGAATATTGAAAAAACCAAAGAGATTATTGCGCTGGCGAATGAAAAAGGAATTTCGGTAGAAGCGGAAGTAGGCGCTATCGGCGGCGAAGAAGATGGCGTTGTCGGCGGCGGTGAGGTTGCAGATCCGGACGAGTGCAAGATGATCGCTGATTTGGGTGTTACGATGCTGGCTGCCGGTATCGGTAATATTCACGGAAAATATCCTGATAACTGGAAAGGCTTGAATTTTGAGGTGCTGGCAAAAATCCAGGAAAAAACTCCGGGTATGCCTCTGGTTTTGCATGGTGGTACTGGGATTCCGGCAGATATGATTCAAAAAGCAATTTCCTTGGGTGTTTCCAAAATTAATGTCAACACGGAATGTCAGTTGGCATTTGCTGAAGCAACCCGTAAATATATTGAGGCCGGAAAAGATCTGGAAGGCAAAGGCTTCGATCCCAGAAAGCTTCTGGCTCCTGGCACACAGGCAATTAAAGATACGGTAAAAGAAAAAATGGAGTTGTTTGGTTCAATCAACAAAGCTTAATTTGCGAGTCATTAAAAAACCGCAGTCAATAAGACTGCGGTTTTTTGTGAAAAGAGGAAAATCCTGCCGTACCTGCAAATGCGAGCGTTAATATCCTGGATTCTAAAAAATAGGTGGTCAAACCAAAGCCGGCTATGAATGACCGCTGCAAGAAGAAAAAACGGACGCACAGAAATACTTTTTATGCCTTATAAAATGCGGATTTCATCTAAGTGATAGGCCAACACTTCCGTTTCGGGGAAAGCAGCTCTTAGCTGTTGACAAAGAGGCTCTATCACAACATCTTCCGTATGAAAATGGCCGGCATCCACCAACGTAATGCCTTGTTGGGCCGCAAGAAGAAAAATATGATGTTTTATCTCCGAAGTTACCAACGCATCCGCGCCAACATGGATTGCGTCGGCCAGACAGTCGGCCCCGGAACCGCCACAGACAGCCACCCGGTGGACCGGACGGTTCCCGCTGACGTACCGGATGTTTCCGCCTAAGCGTTCTTTTACAAAACAGGCGAACTGTTTCGGTTCGAGCGGTTCAGGCAGAAAAGATATCCTTCCCAAATATTCGGTTACCGTATTCCCATTACGATCGGTGCAGGAGATGGGAGACAGTCCTTCCAAACATTTGAGTTCCAGCCGTCGGGCAAGCTGATCGTTTACGCCGCCGCGAGCCAAATCCAAATTGGTGTGAGCACAAATAATCGAAATCCCAGCGCAGATCAACTGATGGGGGACGGATCCGACCATTACGTTTTTCAGCGGATCAAAGATAACCGGATGATGGGTAACAATCAAGTCGGCTCCCATCTCTCTGGCTTTGCTCACTACGGATTTTGTGCAGTCCAGTGCTACCAGAATTTTTTTGACCGATTGCGACGGATCTCCTATCAGGAGACCGCTGTTATCAAAATCCATAGAATAGGAAAAAGGAGCCAATTCATCCAAATAAGAAAAAACATCGCTTACCAGCATTCAAAAAACCTCCGATCTTTCTTTTGCCGTATTTTTATATTCCTCCGACACAAAAAGGTAGCGGCAGACCTCCTTGCGTCCGGTAAGATACATTTCATGCCAACAAGGAACCGACACAATGCCAGCAAAAACTCCGCCTGCAAGCAGGCAGGTGCGGCGCGAAGCCAGGTTGTCCGGCTGGCAGGTGATGACAATCTGCCGCAGCCCACAGCGAAACCCAAGCGGCAGTAAAAGGGATAAGGCTTTGGCCGCATACCGGTTCCCCCGATGTTCTGGGGCAATAGCATATCCAATATGACCGCTGTATGCTATCGCAGCAGTTTCTCCTACTCTCAGTGTACAGCTGCCTAAAAGTGTTTCATCCCGGCATCGGCGGATCTGAAAAAAATATGCGGGCAGGTAGCCTTTCTCTGGGACTGCTCTGGTGAGATTAGCAAGTACCAGATGAATTTCTTTGTTGCCAAGATACCCTGGACCGAGGATTTTTGTCAAGAGATTTTTTCTCCTTCCGCCGTCAATAGTCCCAGCTGCTGTTTCCACCGAAGGATACGCAGCACGGAATTGTCAATCTGTGACTGGGGAACAGTTCCGTCCTGCACGGCTTGCAGAACCGCAGGAATCTGGGCCTCAAAATCTGTGCTGATTATCATATCATTTCCCGCCTGAACCGCCAGAACGGCAGATTCCTCCAGACCGTACTGAGAGCAGATGGCATTCATGGACAGATCGTCTGTCAGAATCACGCCATCAAACTTTAAATTTTCCCGCAGCAGCTGATGGACAACAGGCGAGAGAGACGCCGGCAAAGAGCTGTCCATACAGCTGACGATGTTGTGACTGACTAAAATACTGGGGGCACCTGCGTCAATTCCAGCCTGAAAGGGAAGAAAATCCTCTTTTAGGAAAGTCTCCATCGGGCGGTCATCCCGCACAAATCCCAAATGAGTATCACCATTTGGCCCATAGCCGGGGAAATGCTTAAGCACACTTCCGATACCACTTTTCTGCATCTGCTGTACTACTGCCTCTATGTAAGAAGCAGTAGTGCGGGCATCTTTTCCCAAAGTGCGTTTGTAAATATAATCGGCAGGATTAACGGACACATCGCAAACCGGTGCAAGATTTACATTAATGCCAAGATCCAGTAGAAAGGAAGACTTATCTTTGGCATCTTCTAAAACAGAATCCAGCCCGCCCCGTGCATACAGATCCTGAGGGGAGGGAAAGGGGACAGCACGGAATTGGCTGTGGCGGCTGGCGCGAATTACCTCGCCGCCTTCTTCATCCGCGCCAATGAACAGAGGGGTTTTTGCATTTTGCTGATAATCGGCAATATTTTGCCGCAGCTGATCTGGCGTTTTTCCGGAAAAATCCCGACCAAACAGGATAAAACCGCCGATTTGCCATTTTAATACTGTTTGGTCAGCGTACTCCGCCGGACAGCGCACAAAAAACATCTGAGCAACTTTTTCTTCCAATGTCATGGAGTGGAGAATGTTTATTAACAATTTGTTCTCGGCAGAAATTTCTTCCGCCAGCAGCCGGACAGTTGTAGCGGGAATCGGATCTGCCTGTGACAGCAAGTAGGTTACTTCCACCTGCTGGCCAAGCAAAAGTCCGGTTTCACCAAACTCCATTTGTGCGTTTTCCGTGGAAAAGCGAAAATACTCTGCCTGCTCAGTGCGAATCAGCAAGCTGTTCATAGAGGCATCTTCCACTGTCCCTTTTGTCGTTATCCATTCTGTGGAGGAAAAACTTTCTGGAGAGGATGTGCGGTCAACATCACTGCCGGATGTTTGTAGAGACGGTAAACTACAACCCGATAAAAAAAGAAGAACGAGAAAGATAGAAAGAATTTTTTTCAGCATAGATCGGTCCCTTTCAATGATTAAAATAGAATTCCTCTTTGGAGAGATATACAGGTCTTACTTGTCGTAATTCTCTCAGGCGTCGGGAATCTTTGATTTCCGGCAACGCCGTGAGGTTATTATAGCACAAGCTGGTTCGAAGAAACAGAAAGAAACGCAATTCTTTTTTTCAGAGCAGAATGTGCTATGCTGAACAAAACAAGACATGAAAACGAACGCATTGATTTATACTGCTTTAGCCAAAATTGAAAGGAGTATCTGATGAACAAAATTGTACTGGTTCCGGATTCCTTTAAAGGAACAATGTCTTCTCAAGAAATCTGCTGCATTATGAAAAAAGAGGTTCTATCATTTTTTCCGCAGGCACAGGTCTTGTCCGTACCGGTTGCGGATGGCGGAGAGGGCAGCGTAGATGCCTTTTTGGCAGCAGTGGGCGGAGAAAAAATAACATTGCCTATAAGGGGGCCATATTTTGAACCGATAAAAGGTTTTTATGGCATTTTGCCGGACCGCACAGCGGTCATCGAGATGGCAGCAGCGGCGGGACTTCCACTGGTTGGAAAACGAAAACGACCCGATCAGACTACGACCTATGGCGTGGGACAGTTGATTGCCCACGCCGTCGAATCCGGCTGCTCCAGGATGATAGTAGGGTTGGGCGGATCTGCTACCAATGACGGAGGAGCAGGGGCTGCCGCAGCGTTGGGTGTTTTATTTCAAGATGAAAACAAACGACCGTTTATTCCGGTAGGTGGAACCCTGCACCGGATTTCACAGATAGATGTAAGCGGAATACTTCCCGCTTTGCGGAAGATAGAGATGATCGCCATGTGCGATATTGATAATCCTTTGTGCGGTATCCATGGCGCGGCGGCAGTATTTGGTCCTCAAAAAGGTGCAGATCCCCAGATGGTGCAGCGGCTGGATAGCAATCTTTCCCATTTGGCTCGCGTGGTAAAACAGTCTTTGGGGAGAGAAATCGCCCACCTGCCTGGTTCCGGCGCCGCCGGTGGTATGGGAGGAGGGCTGGCTGCTTTCTTTGGCGCACAGCTTCAAATGGGAATTGATGCGGTGTTGGACACCGTTCATTTTGAAGAATTGGCACAGGGCGCTGATCTGATATTTAGCGGAGAAGGAAAGCTTGACACCCAGTCTCTGCGCGGAAAGGTTGTGATCGGTACGGCGCGGCGCGCAAAGAAAATGGGGATTCCTCTAATTGCAGTCGTGGGAGATGTGGGAGATGATATTGAGAAGGTTTATCATGAAGGCGTCAGTGCGGTTTTCAGTATCAACCGTGTGGCGGTGCCGTATGAGCAAGCAAAAATGCGGGCAGAAAACGATCTGGCAAAGACGATGGATAATCTGATGCGGTTGCTTCAGATTTCGGGATCCTTTTAATATCACGAACTAACAGGCCTCAGGAGAAATTTGACTCCTGGGGCCTTTCTGAGTTCTACTCTTTCTATGGAACACTCAGGCAAAAAACTAATTGCCGTTCGAACACTTTGCTGCGTCGATTGCCAGAACAATCATTAAGGATAAAAGAGCGTCTTCTTGCCGTGTAATATCAATGACATATGAGTGACTTTGGATGCACTGACCTGAGAAGTAACCTGCACACAGAATCCGCCCTTTTCACCCAGATCAACGCCGGGAAAGTTCCGGTGGTAGGTGCGGTCGAGATCCACCAGATGAATTTCAAAAACCAAATTCAAAAGCTGCCGGATAAGCGACTGCGATTGTCGGCAAATATCGAAAAGATCCTGCTCCTTACAGGGTTTGATTTTTGCATCCCAGCGATAAAATGCAAACATTATCTGATCATTTTTCTGTGTGTGCATGAACGGCTCCTTTTAATTAAATAATGAATCAAAAGATTTCTCTGCTTTTAGAAAAAAGGCCATTCCCCAGAGGTCCCCTTTGGACAGCATGGTTGATCATTATAAATTCGTTCTGGAGAAAAGGCAGACACATTCAACGGTATTCCCTTTGTCCCACAAAAGTTCCGTAACTTCCCCGCCATCCTTGAACACCGGAAAATTCAGGCCAATCCGCTTTAGCGGATATTCAGACTCGTCATT
>CAKXHL010000014.1 GCA_934875375.1 uncultured bacterium | reverse complement strand
TCCAAAGACAGTACAATACCTTGCCGGACACGAAAACAGCAAAACAACTATGGACATCTATGCAAAAGTGAAGTATAATAAACCAGAGGAGTTGTTTGGGGTAGTAAATGGTGCGTTTCATCAGGCTATCGCTGAATGAAAAAAGGCCGTTTTTTATGGTCCGCACACCGGATAACTGAGAAGCAGAAAGCCGGAAAAGCCCGGAATATCAAGGAAAAACAGCTCAAAAACTCGCGCAGTACGGCCTCAAAGCCGCTCGTCGCGCACCTCAGTTCAGCAAGCGATAATTTTTGTTCTCTGCTGGCAGTTGGGCTTTTAGTCTCAGCAAAGGCGATTGTACAAAATAAGATATTTTGTGGGAAGCTTCTTTCTGAGGAGCTTCCTTTTTCTTTTGAAGAAAGGAGGATTCCTATGGGCAATATTTCCAAAAAGGCGTTAAAAGCGGCCTTCCCGTATACCATCCCCATTTTTGCAGGATTTTAGTTTTTGGGGTTAACCTATGGCGTTTATATGAATGTATCCGGATTCTCTTTTTGGTATCTGGCCCTTATGAACCTGACCATTTTTGCAGGATCGATGGAATTTGTCACAGTTCATCTGCTTTTGGGAGCTTTTCACCCGCTGCAGGCACTGGTTATGACCCTGATGATCAATGCTCGGCATTTGTTTTATGGCATCTCCATGCTGGACCGATTCAAAAGCACCGGATGGAAAAATACTATCTGATTTTCGGTATGTGCGACGAAAGCTTTTCCATCAATTATACCGCCGCCTCTCCGCCGGATGTAGACCGCGGCTGGTTTATGTTCTGGGTAACGCTGCTAAACCACTTTTATTGGTTTTCCGGTTCCGCGTTGGGCGGCCATTCGGTTCTCTTATCCAATTGAATACCAAGGGGCTGGATTTTGTCATGACCGCCATATTCATTGTTATTTTTCTGGAGCAATGGCTGAAAGAAAAGCACTACGATACCGCCCTGATTGGCATTGGGCTCTCGGCTCTGTGTCTGGCAGTATTTGGACGCAATGATTTTCTGCTTCCTGCCATGTCTGGGATTCTCAGTCTACTGCTTCTTTTGCGCCATCCTTTGGAGAAAGCGGGGTATGCAAATTGATGAGTATTCCGCAGCAGCTGGTCACCATTGGTGTGATTGTCCTTGGCACCATGCTGACCCGTTTTCTGCCCTTCTTCATTTTTCCTGATAATCGGCCTGCTCCTCCTTTTGTTCGGTATCTGGGCTGTGTCTTACCCGCAGCAGTTTTCGGCATGCAGGTGGTCTATTGTCTGAAAGACATCCGTCTGTTCACCGGCAGTCACGGTCTGCCAGAGCTGATCGCTGTCTTTGTCGTTATTGCGCTGCATCTGTGGAAACGGCAGATGCTTCTTTCTATTGCCGGCGGAACTTTCGTTTATATGTTCCTGGTTCAGCTGGTATTTCCAGGTCTGTAACCGTGCAAAACCATGACTTCCCCTGCCGTGGGAATCACACTCCTTCGCAGGGCCGTTCCTTTTCAAAAACACAAAAATCACTGCTTTTTTTAGCCATAGATCTTTTTTTGAAAGAAAAGTGCTCTTTGTTTCGTTCTTAAGGTAGATGTAAATTTACGCAGCCTTTACAAAAAAATCCAAAACACCTTGCAAATCAGTTGGGTATCTCGTATAATGCTATGTGTTTGTGGGAAGGCAAAACAGAAAGTGGTTGTATATGAAAAAATTTTGGAAATGGTTATGGGATCGACCGGTTCTAATGTGCATTGCTCTTGCGGTTGCACTCAATACTGCAATGGAAATGCTCAGCCGCCGCTCAGTTTGGGAAGGCGTACAGTTTCTGGCGCTGCATCCGGTTCATTTTTTGTGTAACATCTTGGTTGTTTTATTAACGCTTCTTTTGGCGCTGCTGGTAAAGCGGCGGGTTTTCATGCTGTCATTGGTATCCACTATCTGGCTGGGTCTTGCGATTGCCAACTTTATTTTGCTGGGCTACCGGACGACCCCTCTAGCCGCTATTGATTTTTACATACTGAAGCCCGTTTTCAGTATTCTAAAGATTTATCTGACCCCGGTTCAGACGATTCTAATTGTTCTGGCTCTTGCGGCTGTTATTACCGGGATTGTTTTTATTTTTATAAAGGCTCCGAAGCATCAGGCTTTGTACCGTGGCGCGCTGGTTTCCATCGCCATGACTTCCTTAGCTACTTTCGGTCTGATTCACTTTTCCATTCAGGCCGACGCAACTTCTACCAGTTTTGCTAATCTGGCCAACGCTTACCGTAATTACGGCTTTGCTTACTGTTTTGCCACCAGTCTGCTGGACACCGGCATCAGCAAACCGAAAGATTACTCTGCCGAGGCGATGGTCAGCCTAGCGGAAGATATAGAGAGAGAATCGGAAGAGGAAGTTTCCTCTTCCGATCAGCAGGGTTCCCCTGCTGATCCGGCCCAGTCGCAACAAGCTCCCAATGTCATTATGGTGCAGTTGGAATCTTTTATTGACCCCAACCGCTTGGAGGGGTTTACCTATTCGGAGAATCCCGTTCCTGTTTTTACCGAGCTGAAAGAAAATTACACCAGCGGTTATCTGTCGGTACCCGCCATCGGAGCCGGTACTGCCAATACGGAATTTGAGGTGCTCACCGGCATGAGCCTGGACTACTTTGGGCCGGGAGAATATCCCTATAAAACTATCTTGCAGCAAAGCACCTGTGAAAGCATTGCCTATAATCTAAAAGAGCTTGGCTTTGGTACTCATGTAATTCATAACAATACCGGCACCTTTTATGATCGTCACTTGGTATTCCCCAATCTGGGGTTTGATTCTTTCACCTCCTTGGAATATATGAACCATGTAGATAAAAATCCGCTGGGTTGGGCAAAAGATACTATCCTGACAACGGAAATCATCAAATCTCTGCTTTCCACCGACCAAAGAGATTTTGTTTACGCTATCTCTGTCCAACCGCACGGAAAATATCCCTCCTCCCCTTTGGGAGATGAACATCCCATTACCGTCAGCAGTGACGTCATATCAGAGCAGGATTTGGTCCCTTTTTCCTATTATGTAAACCAGCTCTATGAGGAGGATGCTTTCCTCCGCTCTTTGATCGAGTCCCTGGAAACCTACGGAGAACCGACTGTCCTGATCCTCTATGGAGACCATCTGCCCAGCATTTCGGCGGCGGAAGAATATATGGCACAGGGAGACCTTCTGCAGACAGAGTATGTCATTTGGGACAATATTGGTCTGGAAAAACAGGATCGCGATTTGGAGGCCTACCAGCTCTCTGCCAGTATTTTAAAAAAACTGGGCATTCGCAATGGATTTCTCAACAGTTACCATCAGTCGTTTGAGGAAAACCCCCGCTATCAGGAATATCTGGAAATGCTGGAATATGATATGCTGTATGGCAAACAGGCCGTTTACGGAGGCACCAGCGGATACGAACCCACCGATATGCAAATGGGCGTTGTTCCCATCACATTGAGTCAGTGTTATCTGCTGGGGGATACGTTTTACGTATTGGGGGACTGTTTTACCCCGTACAGCCGGATTTGTATCAATGGAGATCCGGTGAACACCGAGTTTATTTCTGTCAATGCCATAAAGGGAACGGATCTTTCTTTGAAGGACGGCGACCAAATTACAGTGTCCCAGATCGGGGAGGACGGCATCCCGCTGAGCGAAACCGAATCGATTGCTTTTACCCACAGTGCCCCAGGGCGAAAAACGGAACTAGCATCATAAAAAAGTCCGAACTGTTTCGGCTGCAAGGGGGAACTCTTTGGATTATGCAGTTCCTTTTTATGTTGACGATGGAACAATATTGGTCTCGGAACCTTTGCCGTGTGATAAGAAAAAATAAATAATATTTAAAAAAGCACCTGTCCGATACCGGACGGGTGCTTTTTCTTTATTGGAAAGTCGTTTTTACCGGAACACATCCAAATTCTCCGGCAGCATGACATAAAGATCTTTGTCATCTACTAAAAAGCAGGGAATGCCGATATCGCCGACCTCTTTTGCCTTGTCAAACTCCGGGCGGCTGTCACGCAGCGCAAGGAACTTTTTCAGATGGGCCATACCGGCGGTGATATCCACATATCCGTAACGGATTCCCTCTTTCTCCAAAATCTCTTTTGCCTCTACACAATGCGGGCACATAGGGCTGCCATATACAATCACTTTCTTCATCACAATCACTCCTTTTATTTATTGTATTTTACTCAAAGGATTTTGTCAATGCCTGCAAAAGCAGCTGTTTTTTCTTCTTTTTCCCTTTAAAACATGGTATAATAAGGTTACTTTTCTCATCTTTTCCCCTGTTATTCGCTTTTTACACTTTATAGAAAGAAGGTTTCTCCTTTGGATATGACGCTTTGCTTGGCTGAGGAATTCCACCTTCGCCCGCAGCAGGTTCAAAATACAATTGATCTGATCGACCAGGGAAATACCATACCGTTTATCGCCCGATACCGTAAAGAGATGACCGGTTCTTTAGACGACCAGCTTTTACGCGAACTCTCGGAACGACTGGAATACCTGCGGGGGCTGGAAAAACGCAAGGAAGAAATTCTCAGTTCAATCGAAAGCCAGGGTAAACTGGACGAGGCGTTGGCACAATCCATCGCCAACGCAGCCACCTTGGCAGAGGCAGAGGATTTGTACCGTCCCTTTAAGCCAAAGCGGCGAACTCGCGCTTCTATCGCCCGGGAAGAAGGGCTAGAACCGCTGGCGCAGTCCATTTTCACACAGGAAAAAGACACTCTTTCGCCAAGCGAGCTGGCTAAGCCATTCGTCGATCCGGAAAAAGGGGTAAACACTGTTGATGACGCCCTGCAGGGTGCCGCCGATATCATCGCGGAAACGGTGGCCGATTCCGCGACGCTGCGCAAAACCCTGCGCAACTTTTTGCTGATGCACGGCATTTTGAAAACGGAAAGCAAACCCGGTGCCGACCCTGTCTATGAGATGTACGCCGCTTATTCCGAACCAGTGGCAAAAATTGCGCCCCATCGTGTGCTGGCCATTGACCGCGGCGAGCGGGAAGGCGCGCTGAAAGTATCCTTGGAAGCAGATCTGGAGCGGTGCCGCAAAACGATCGTCCGCGATTTCGTCAAGGAAAATACCCCTTGCGCGGATTTTGTGCGCAACGCCGCTTTCGACGGATTTTCCCGCCTTATCTTCCCTTCTTTGGAACGTGAGGTCCGCAGTGCGCTTACTGAAAAAGCTGCGGAACAAGCCATCCGCGTATTCGGAGTCAACCTGCAGCAGCTTTTGATGCAGCCGCCGGTGAAAAACGCCGTCACGCTGGGATTGGACCCCGCCTACCGCACCGGCTGTAAACTGGCAGTGGTAGACGCTGCCGGAAAAGTGCTGGATACAGCGGTTATCTATCCTACACCGCCGCAGAATAAAGTAGGGCCCGCCAAGGAAAAATGTAAACAGCTGATCGAAAAATATGGAGTCAGCATCATTGCCATCGGCAACGGTACCGCCTCCCATGAATCGGAGGTTTTTGTCGCCGAGCTTTTGCGGGAAATCCCCCAAAAGGTTTCCTATATGGTGGTCAGTGAGGCCGGCGCTTCGGTGTATTCCGCCTCCAAGCTGGCGGCGGAGGAATTTCCGCAATATGACGTATCGCTTCGTTCCGCCGTGTCCATTGCCCGGCGGCTGCAGGACCCGTTAGCGGAACTGGTCAAAATCGATCCCAAGGCCATTGGCGTGGGACAGTACCAACACGATATGCCCCGTGCGCGTCTGGACGAAACGCTTGCCGGCGTGGTAGAAAACTGCGTCAACACCGTAGGGGTGGATCTGAATACCGCATCTTTTTCCCTGTTGAGCCATGTGGCAGGTATCAATGCCGCCGTTGCTAAAAACATTGTGGCCTGGCGGGAAGAAAACGGACTGTTTTCCTCCCGTAAACAACTGCAAAAAGTCAACAAGCTTGGCAAAAAAGCCTATGAACAGTGCGCAGGATTTTTACGGGTGCCGGAAAGCGCCGATTTGTTGGATAACACCGCCGTCCATCCGGAAAGCTATGAGGCTGCCCGCGCTTTTCTTTGCTTATGTGGCTGCTCGGCTGAAGATATAAAAAATGGCCGGATGCCGTCTGTGATCCAAAATCTGGAGAAATCCCGCCTTCCGCAGCTGGCCGACCAGCTGGGCGTCGGTCTGCCGACGCTGCAGGATATTGTTGCCGAGCTGTCCAAGCCGGGGCGCGATCCCCGTGACGAGCTGCCTGCCCCGCTGCTTCGAACCGATATCCTTTCTATGGAGGATTTAAAAGAAGGCATGCAGCTGCAAGGTACGGTGCGAAACGTCATTGATTTCGGCGTGTTTGTGGACATTGGCGTACATCAGGATGGGCTGGTACACATTTCACAGATTTGCGACCGGTTTATCCGGCACCCATCGGAAGCGGTAAAAGTCGGCGATATCGTAACGGTCTGGGTGCTAGGCGTCGATCTGCCCAAAAAACGGATATCCCTGACCATGAAAAAGCCTGCTGAAAAAAAGGAGTGAAGGTATGAAGAAAACCGTCCTGCCTCGCCGCGCCCTGTTCCTCTGGCAGCTGCGCGCCGTCCTGGTGACCTTTTTGGCCGCTTTTCTTCTGACGCTTTTGCTTTCTGATTTTCTTTTTTGGTATCGTCTGTCGCTGATTCTGATCGGACTTGCGTTCCTTTTCTTTTTCTGTGTTTACTACCCGCTTAAGCGGATCAAATTTTCCTTTTTTTTGCAAAGCGGTCAGTTAGTCGTAGACTGCGGTGTATTTTACAACCGGCGCCGGATCATCCCATTGGATAATATCCAGTATGTTACAACGCTGCGCACACCGGATATGCTGCCTTTCAGCCTTTCCTCGGTGATGATTCACAGCGTAGGGACTTCTCTTTATCTTCCCTGCCTTTCCCTTGCCGACGCTCAAAACCTGCAGGAATATTGTGTCCGCCGAAAAAAGCGCGGATAAGGAGGAATTGTTTTGTCAGAGCATCGCACCCACCTTGTTACGCTGCTCCAGATGATCTGGCGTTTTTTGTTCCTGCTGATTTTTCCGGCTGCCCGTGGTTTTCTCACCGCCTTGTCCGGCGGCAATGTGGCCGAGTGGTTGGACGGCGCCTGGAAGGACATCCTGATCATCGCCGCTATCCTTCTGCTGGCATTTTTGCAATGGTGGTGCCTGCGGTATCGCTGGGAATCGGTCGGCCTTTCCATCCGCAGAGGGGTTCTGTTCCGGCAGCGAATGTTCATTCCCGCCGCTAAAATCATCACTATGTCGCTGACACGCCCGTTTTACTTAAAACCCGTTGGAGGTGTTCGGCTCCGCGTGGACACCTGGGCAGGAGCAGGGAATAGTACTGATATCTCGCTGATTCTGCCGAAAAAAGCGGCAGAATCCATTTTTTCCAAACGGGAAAACGCTTTGAGCGATCTGGATTTTGCCCCGCGGGAATATCATCCCAAAGGGCTGTATGTCACCTGTCTTGCAGCGATTCTCAGCAGTTCTTTTGCAGGTGTTTTGTTCTTTGCTACCTTTATTTCACAAACCGGTTCTCTATTAGGCCAGGAATTTGCCGACCGCATCACCGGCACCTTTGAACGTTTAACCCGCGCCATTGCTTGGGGAATCCCCCCCGCAACGGTGGCCGTTGCCTATCTGATCATTTTCGGATGGCTGTATTCCTTTATCCGCAATTTAATCCGGCATAAGAATTTTGTGGTGCGGCGCCGAAAGAACGAACTGTACATTGACAGCGGCATCATTACCAATCGAAGCTACTCCATCCGCCTGGACGAAATCAATTATATCGACATCCGCCAAAGTCTGGTTACAAAGCTGCTGGGGCTGTATTCGGTTTTTGTCAATGCCGTTGGGTACGGAAAAGAAAAAGACGATATCTCCGCCATGATCCCTGCGAATCCTTGGGAGCGGCTGCAACGGCATCTGCATTTTCTGCTGCCGGAATTTGCCGCATCCCCCCGGCAAGTGAAACCCAACGGCGGCGCCATCTTTCGCTTCATTCTGGACCCGCTTCTTCCCACCCTGTCCATTCCGGTGGCAGGTTCGGTGCTGGCAATGCTGTTTCCCAGCTGGGCGGATTTCACTTATTCTATTGTCTGGATGGCGATGCTCCCCTGCCTGTGGTTTTTGGCCGTGCGGCTTCTGGACTTTTTCTCCTCCGGCATCGGCCGTCAGGGCGATATGTTCACGCTGCGCTATTCCAGCCGCGGTCAGCTGCATATTGTTGTTCTGCCCCGGGAGCGAATCTCCCAAATCGTTCTGCGCCAAAGCCCAATCCAAGCCTTTGACCGCCGGTGCGACGTGCTCCTATACTCCATGTCGGAAAAAAAAACGCGGCATCATATCCGAAACTTGGATATCGCGCAGGTCATGGAGATCTTTGACTGCAACGAAACCAGCGCTATCCCCTTTACCGGCGATCAAAAGCCGATGATTTCCCTGACCGAATATCTGCACCCCTTTCCCAATTACTTGCGACAATGGAATCCTTTCTGGAAAAAAAGATAAAAAAAGGGAAACCAAAAAATGGTTTCCCCTTTTTTATCTTCAGCAGGACCTTTTCCTATTCTTCCTCGTCTTCCTCTTCGTCATCGTCCTGAATTCCCTTCCATTTGGGATCTTCTTGCTCTTCACTGCTTTGTGCCTGGCTTTCTTCCTCTTCCGGCACTTCTACCGGCGGGACATATACCTGATACATCAGCTTTTTCAGATTGTTTGCATGGTAACCGGTCATAGCGGAAAAGGCGTTGTTTAAAAACAGCAGATCATCCACGCCATTTTTCTCAATCAAATCTACCAGAGAGGTCTGAAAATATCTTTCATCCACCACATAGATATGTTCATAATGGGGAATCAAAAAAGGAACAAAAGCATTGCCATAAGATTCTTTTACCACCGCAATGCTTTTCCCATTGCGGGTCCCGGTATCAATTTGAATCATCGGCGCATCGCCGCACAAAAACACCAGATATCCGTTACTGCCGGACACGCTTTCCGCCCACACCATCCACTTAGATTTGGAATACGGCTGGTCTTTTTGCACAATATAGGCCTGTGCCGAAACATCCGGAATAAAGTACTCCACAAAATCGCCTTTTTCCTTCATTTTGGAATCCTGCGTCTGCCGGTACAAGCTGCCCAAAAAGTTATCGATCCTCTTTACCGTATAGTCTGATTCAATATCCAGAGGCGTAAAGCCTGCCGCTTGTGCAAAAGCTGTATAAGCCCAGTATGCGCCGCGTCCTGTCCAGTGATGGTCGGTGTTAAAATACAGGTATTCGTCTGTATGCTGCGCAATGGCGCTGTATGCATCCACACCGGTAACGCCGTCCGCCAAATATCCGTAAATACTCTGAATCGCCTTTTCTTCTGCGTTGGACAGTTTTTTATATTTTTCCGGCAGATAAAATTCCACACTGGTAGGCACCACCATATCAAAAACTCGAACGGAACCGCCAAACGCCTTGTGGTATGCGTTGATATTGTCCGCATACACCTTTCCAACCGACTCATTGCCGCCGAACAGCGACATACCCATTCCTTTGTAAATAAAGATTCCGCTTTTGTTCACGCCAATGTCATCCTCTTCCTCTGTCGGCGCAGAAGAGCTGCTGTCGGCATTGCTTTGCTGCGGCTGGGAAGAACTCTGGCTTTGAGAGGTTTCTGGCTGGGAAAGGTGCATCTCCGGCTGGGAAACCGTTTCGTTCGGCGTTTCCACCGGCGCGTCTGCGCCGCCCAGAATCCGGATATCATCGTAGCGAATTCCCAGGCTTTCCTTTGTTCCATTGGAAAAGGCCACCAAAAAATCCCGCGTCGGGAAAGTATCGGCATAGTAAGCGTCAAACTCGCTGGAGAAACTCCCGTCAAACCAGTTTTGCCAGCTGATCTTCGGTTTTTTCGCCAGATCTCTCTGCTCCATTTCAGATATATCCGGCTTTTCTAAAAGCAGAGAACAAACGCCCACAATGGTTAAAACAGCGGTAAATAAAATCATCTGCCAGGGAAACAGCCCTTTCCCCGGGCGGGCCGGTTCTCTTCTCTCTTTTACCTGCATCTCTTTTATCTCCTGTCCCCTTAAAATCGAAAATACAAAAACGGATTGTAACTCTGCCCGGCCAAAAAAGCGGTACAGAAAAACAAAAGCACCAGATTCCATGCCATACCCGCACCGCTTTCCAGCGCCGCAGCCCAGCATGGGCGGGACAGCAGACGCCACTTTTCTCTGAGCCACGGCACCAGGGGAAGGCATCCCAGCAGCGCAATCACCAGCCAGATCAAATTGTTTAACAGCACAACCTCCAACTGAACGTCCCAAAAGCCTGTGCCCGCTGCGCCAAATAAAGTCTGTAAAAACTCCCACAGGCGGCTAAGATCGGTAAAATAAAACAACGACCAGCCAATCATCACCGCAAAGATCAGATACAGATGTCCGAAAATACGCGGCAATTTTTCCAGCACCCGCAGGAAAAACCATTTTTCCAAAATGACCAGAGCGCCGAAATAAAGCCCCCATAATACAAAATTCCAGCTGGCGCCATGCCACAATCCTGTCAAAAACCAAACGACCAGCAGATTCCAAAACTGGTGCCGCCGATTGCCGCCCATGGGAATATAAACGTAATCCCGGAAAAAGCTGCCCAGGGAAATATGCCATCTGCGCCAGAACTCGGTAGCGGAGCGAGAAATATACGGGTAATTGAAATTTTCCGCATAATGGAATCCAAACAGCCGCGCCAGACCAATCGCCATATCGGAATAACCGGAAAAATCGAAATAAATCTGGATCGTAAACATCAAAAGGCCAAACCAGGCGCCAGCCGTGCTTAACGCCGCCAAGTCTCCATCCAAATACTGAGAGGCAAAGTCCCCTGCCAGGTTTGCAATGAGCACTTTCTTGCCCAGACCGGTGCAAAAACGGGAAATCCCACCTATAAAATCCGCTCGGCTGGTCTGCCGCTCTTGGATCTGGGCCGCTACCTCCGTGTACCGGACAATGGGTCCTGCCACCAGCTGCGGATACATGGAAACATACATAAAAAAGCGCCAGTAGGACCGCTGTGCCCGGGCCTGCCCCCGATATACGTCAATCACATAGGAAATCGTCTGAAAAGTGTAAAAAGAAATACCAATCGGCAGGGAAAAAGCCGGAACCGGCAGGGAAAGGCCGGTCAGGCTATTTACGCTCTCCACCAGCATGCCGCTGTATTTAAAAACGCCCAGCAGCCCCAAATTCAAAACCAACGAAGAAACCAGCGCCGCTTTTGCCTGCCAGTGCCCTGCATATCTTTCACAAATGCGCCCATGAAAATAATCAATGGTAGCACTGAAGATCAAAAGCGTAACCCATACCGGTTCCCCCCATGCGTAAAAAAACAGCGAAAATACAATCAGAACGCCGTTTCTCCAAGCGGGATTTTTGGTGATATAGTAAAGTAAAATATTTGCCGGCAAAAACAAATACAGAAAAATCAAATTTGAAAAAACCATTTGCTGCACACCTCTTCTTTATCCAACTTTTATATCATATCACAAAAGAAAACGAATACAAACATTCGCCCCTCTTTTTTCCCAATTTTTGGCGAAATTTTTGCATCTTGTCCCTATCCTCCGCAAAATATGTCAAACTTCTTGAAAAAATTCCCTGCCTCCCCTATAATGTTCGATGGAGACCGGCTTGCCGGTCAATACGGCTCCCGCTGCCGGAAAGCGGGCTTTTCCGCCAATGCGGAAATTTGGGAGGTAGAAACCATGATCCTTTTGTATCTGCTGCTGGCGGTACTGGCCGTCATCTCAGTGCTGCTGCTCATCTGTCTGGTACGCGCCTGTATCCACAAAAAAAGCGTACCGCAAACGCCTCTGGTACGCCGCGAAAATCCCGACGCCATGCGCATTGCCGGCAAGCTTTCCAAAATGGTACAGGTCAATACTGTAGTCCTGCCCGGCGAGGACAATCCCCATCAGTTTGACCCGATGATCGAAACCTTGTCACAACTATTCCCCAACGTGTTCCAAAAATTTCATCGGATGGATTATTTGGACAACAACCTGCTGCTAAAATGGGAAAGCGGCAATTCGAACAAAGAGGGTATTCTGTTCATGGGTCATATGGATGTAGTCGATGCCGCAGGAGAATGGAAGCATGATCCCTTTGGCGGTGAAATTATCGACGACGTTCTGTGGGGCCGCGGCTCTATTGACATCAAGAGCGGCCTGTGCGGCTTTTTTGAAGCATTCGAACAGCTGATTGCCGAGGGAATGACCCCGAACCGCGACCTGTATATCTTCTGCTCCCGCACCGAAGAAAACTCCGGCCCCGGCGCTCAGATGGCCGTGGATTATCTGCACGATCACGGCATTCATCTGGAAATGGTCCTGGATGAAGGCTGCTCCATCGGCGAAAGCCCCATGGAGGGCGTTCATCGCCCCTACGCACTGATCGGACTGGGGGAAAAGGGCTATGTCAACATCAAATTTACCGCCCGCTCCAACGGCGGACATTCCAGCGAGCCGCCTCACATCTCCACCATCGGCCGCCTGTCCAAATTCATTGCCCGCATCGAAAAGCGTTCTCCTTTCCGCTGCAAGATGGACCCCACCACACGCAAAATGCTGGAGACTTTTGCGCCGGAAATGTCCTTAAAAGAACGCTTTGTTTACGGAAATCTGTGGCTGTTTGCGCCAATTCTGGAAAAAACCTACCGCTACGCGGATGGCTTTAAAGGCGCTATGCTCAAAACCACCGCTGCGTTTACCATCATTGAAGGCGCCCACGCCGCCAATATTCTGCCGGACGCCGCCTATGTTATCTGCAACCTGCGTCTGTCACCCCACGATACGGTGGAAAGCGTGGTCGCGACCATGAAAGCAATTGCCGACCGTTATGGCCTGGAAACCGAGCTGATGGACGGGCGGGGTGCTTCCGAAATCACGCCGCTTGGTTCCGTACCGTATCAGGCCATTGAAAAAGCCGTACAAAAACACTTCCCCGAAGTGGGCGTAACCCCTTATCTGATTTTGGGCGGCACCGATGCACGCCACTTTACCAAAGTGTGTGATAACGTGCTGCGCTTTGTCCCTCACGCGCTGACCAATGAAGAGGTTGGAACCGTTCACGGCCGCAACGAGCATATTTCCATCCATGCACTGGCCAATGAGGTACCCTGCTATAAAGATATTATTCTGGAACTGAACCGGTAATACCAACAAAAACGCAAGTCCCTATTCAAAAAGACAACCCGGACAGGCTGATTGTTTCAACTGTCCGGGTTTTTCTTTAAAATAACGCTTATTTTTTTGCGCCGGTCGCTTGGCCTTCATAGATATCCATTCGGTCAATCAAATTTTGAAGCATCAGTTTGTGCGCAATATGCTGCTGATAGGTAACGGTTTTCACCTTTCCCTGACCGCGCAGCTCCTCCATCTGAGAGGCCGTCTTTTCCCTCTCGGAATCAGCGCATCATATAAACCCTCCAGCCGTCCAAGCCGTTCCAAAACAGAAAAAGGAGCAACCTTTGCTTTATAACCGCCCTGCGGTAACTTCTGTGCCAAGCGTTCCATTTGTATCTCCTTTTCTATTGGGATTTTGCGAATCCGTTTTTACAGGTGGAAATTTTTCCCCTCTTTTTTTAAAATGCGCTGTATGGCAAATTTTCCGGCAGTCGCGCTTCCAGGCAAGCCGCCGGGCGGATTCAGCCATTGGCCTGCCAACACCACATTTTCCACCCCTTCTACGTACGCAGACGGATATGGAAGTTTTGCGCTGTATTTACTGATGGAAAACGCCTGATAAAATCCTTTATATGCGCTACAGTACCGAGTATAGGTCATTGGCGTCCAGGCGTCCAGCACGCGCAGCCTGCCCCGGAGCGCTGGAAAATGCTCCTCCAGCATTTCTCTCGTCCGCTCCGCCAGCAGACTTTTTTGCCGCTGATAGGCTACAGGATCCTGATACAGCCTGATCCAATAGGAATATACTTCTTCCGAGCCGCCCTGCAGTGTTTGAATCAGTTGTTTTCCCGCCGGTGCAAATCCGGGTTCATAGGCATAAGATTTCACCGTCACCCGTTCGCTCATTCCTTTGGTAAATATCAGTTCCGGACAATTCCAAATCGTCTCCGTTTCCAACGGATTTTCGGGGCTGTCCACCGCCATTGCGGTCTGAAAGGTATTATATACCGGATATGCCCGCCGGTCCTCGTACATCTGCCGCAGCAGGCTACCCATCTTTTCCCGGGGCAGCAGACGGCCAAAAGTCACTGACATATCGCAGGCGGGCACCACATAATCGCAGAAAACTTCTGTCCCATCGGCCAGCAGCACGCCATCGGCTTGGCCCTTCGCCTGGTCTGCCAGGATTTTTTGCACCGCTTTTCCGGTGACAATTTTGGCGCCCAGCGAACGGGCCTTTTTTGCCATTCTAAAGGTCATCGCCCGAGAGCCCCCTGCCGGGATTCCGCCGTCTCCGGAAAGAAAGTTCCCGTACGCCATCACAAAGGAGCCTGCCTGACTGTCTGCCGGCGTAAAGTCGGAAATCAGCAGCCGGATCAGCGGATGGGAAAAACGCTCCATTAAATCCTGTACATTCATTCCACGGAACGCCCGAAAAATTTTCAGAGCCCCGCTGGAAGACCACAGCATCCGCAGCCCGTCCCTCGGGCCCATCAGCTCTGACGGGATATCCGCCGGAATCTGTACCCTTTGCGCTGAACGGCAAAACCGCAGCAGCCGGCGAATTTCTTTTTTATCTCCCGGGGACAGGGCAATCATCTCCCGTTCGGTACGATCAACGTCCTGCCACAGTGTCAACCGCTGTTCACCCAGTTCCGATGTATACATCGCCGGAAACCGGAAAATTAGGCTCTCCTCTTCTAAAGCGCCCACTGTTTTCCAAAGATCATACAGCTGGGAGCCGGGCGTCGTGCCCATCATCCAGTGAATACAGTTGTCGATATGATACCCGTCCCGATCCCACCCGGTACATTCTCCACCGGGAATGGTATGCTGCTCGAATAAAGTCACGTCAAGCCCGGCTTTTGCTCCATATACAGCGGCGGTCAGACCGCTGATACCGCCACCGATGATGACTACTTTTTTCATTTTTCCACACCCTTCTCAATGGCCGTTAAAAACGGCTCCACTCTTCAAAAACAAAAGCCGCGGGAGAAAATTCTCTGGCGGCTTTTGTAATGCTTCTCTTATGCCTGCTCGTTTTCTTCGGCAGGGGGTGCAAAACTCTTTTTCCGCTTTTTCACACACTCGGTCAGCAAATACTCAATCTGACCGTTAATCGAGCGGAAGTCATCCTCCGCCCAGGATGCCAGCTCCTGCCACAGCGTGGGAGAAAGCCGCAGCAACAACTGTTTTTTTGCTTTTTCCTTTTTGTTCTGTTCCTCCATTTCGCAGGCTCCGGATTAGTAAATCGAACCGCTGTTGACGATGGGCTGTACGTCTTTGTTGCCGCACAAAACCACCAACAGGTTGCTGACCATCGCTGCTTTGCGTTCCTCGTCCAGCGCGACGATATCGTTTTCTCCCAGTTTGTTCAGCGCCATTTCCACCATGCCGACAGCACCCTCCACAATCAGTTTGCGCGCGTCAATAATGGCGCTGGCCTGCTGCCGCTGCAGCATAGCTACAGCGATTTCCGGCGCATAAGCCAAATGGGTGATCCGCGCCTCAGAAATCTCCAATCCGGCGATCTCCACTTTTTTCTGGATCTCTTCTTTTAAAATATCCGCAATTTCCTGACTGGAACCGCGCAGAGATTTTTCTTCCACCCCGTCGCCGTCATCCTCTGAAATATCGTAGGGATACAGACGAACCACATTCCGAAGAGCAGAATCGCATTGGATGGAAAGGAACTCCTTATAGTTATCCACATTGAAAACCGCCTTGGCCGTATTGGTCACCCGCCAAATCACGACAATACCAATGATGATCGGATTGCCCAGCTTATCGTTGATTTTTTGCTTTTCATTGTTGAGCGTCATAGCTTTCAAAGAGATCTTCTTTCCGGACAATACCGCCTGGCCCGCCGCCTGCAACGCCGCTGTCCCGGGGTCGGTGCTTCCCTGCAACGCTGACGCTGGCTGCGCGGCCGGATTCACCGCCGTAACAAAGGGGTTGACGTAGAAAAATCCCGGGCCGGTTAAAGTACCGTAATATTTGCCGAATAAAGTCAGAACCAGTGCTTCATTGGGCTTTAACACCTTAAGCCCTGCAAACAAAATCGGCCCAACGATGCAGGAAAATAAGATGCCTGCACCCAGCAGAATACCGCCCAAAACAAAACTCTCTTTCGCCAGAAAAACAATGCCAAACACGACCGCCGCAATGGATAGAACCATCAAAAGCAACAACAGCAGTAAAATTCCCATGCCGCCTCTGGCCCGAATGCGTTTTTCTTCTACCTCTTTTTTATTTTCCATTTTTTCGATCATGATTACCTCTCACTTTTATGATATTGTTTTGATATCAAAAAAATATCATCATGAATCTTTTTTCTGTCAATCTCAAAATAAAAAATCCTTTTTAAGCCCAATTCTTCTATCAAAAGAAGCCCCTGGAAAGTTTGGCTGAGATGTAGAAATATTGTGAAAAATCTTTTGAAAATTCGTTGTTATCCATGACGAAATCAGGAAGAAAACAGTGAAAAGCCTTTTATTTAAGCCATTTCACCTCTTTTTCAAAACTTGACAGCAACCTTGCGAGTGAATATAATGGCAACAAGTTTGGTAAAATACTGAAAAAGCGGGGATTCTTTCTGCTTTTTCAAAAAACCGTAGCAGCTCTGGCTGCGGCGGGAAGCCAAAGGAGAGTTCCATGAATCGATTTTTTCATATGATGCGGCTGGCCAGTTCTGTTATAAAAAGCCGCGGGTTTGCTGTATCGGTGTTAGCTGTCCTGATGTCACTGACTGTTTATGCCGTTTCCTCCACTACCAACACGGTCTACATTCGTGCAGATCAGCAGACGACAATCCTTACTACCAGCCAACGGGATCTGGACGCGATTTTAGAAGAATGCGGCATTTCGGTTTCGCAGCACGATACCGTCGACTTTTCCGGATTTGACGGCAATGTTGCCGAAATCAACATTACCCGGGCGTTTCCAGTGGTGATCCGGGCGGACAATACCACCTACCAGGTGATGATGACGGAAGGCACCGTGGCCGATGCGCTGGCCAAAGCTGGGGTGAGCATCGACGATGACGATCTAATCAGTCACCCATTATATGAGTTTTTGGAGAAAAACGATCGCATTTTCATCAACCGAATTGATTACCGTACCATGTCCTATGAAGAAGAAATTCCCTATAAAGTGGAAATTCGCACAACGCCGCTTTTACGAAATGGAAAGAGCCGTCTGCTTCAGGAAGGAGCCACAGGTAAAAAGATCCTGACCTATGGCGAGACGACCAAAGATGGTGTCGTGCAGGAAGCGGAGCTGCTGGGCGAAAATATTGTCTTGAAACCAGCTACCCAAATTCATCTGGTGGGCGGAGACGTTCCCGTTTCTCCTTATGATTTCGGCTATACCATCGTAAACAATGCGCCAACTTCCTATAAAAGCGTGATCACCAACGCCAAAGCCACCGGGTACAGCGTCGGCGGCAACGCCCGCGGCGCATCCGGCAACAGCCTTTCTGCAGGACACGTAGCGGTTAATCCCAATTTGATTCCCTATGGTTCCAAACTGTATATCACCTCGGCGGACGGCAGCTTTGTCTATGGTTATGCCATTGCTTCCGATACCGGCACCGGTCTGATCGACGGAATCATCGACGTGGACCTGTTCTATGACACCTATCTGGAAAGCCTGCTTAACGGGCTGCGGACAGTTAATATTTACGTGCTGGAATAGCTTTTAAAATCCCATTTTCCCTGCTGAAATCGGGATTTTTGTGTTGGTTGGGTGAATTTTACAGGATTTTACTGGCGTCATCCCCCTTTCCTTTGTTATACTAAAAGGTGGTAAAACGTCATCAGGAGGATGGACATTGGAGCATCGTGAATTTCTTTCAGTTGATCGGGGCCAAGAGGATTTTGCCCCTCAAAACGAATTTTTCGCCCAACTGATCCGGACCGGGCAATGGATTGCTAAAAGCGGCCGGACACTGGCCTCGATTCTCCGGCGGGTGATTGACCGCGCTGATGAAGCTGTGGCGTTCTTTATTAGGCTGATCCGTCAGTGGTATGGCACGGCGGAACGCTCTTTTTTCCCGGGATACGGCAAAACGGTAGCCAGTGCAGCCGGCTGCGTTTGCTGCGTTGTCTTTGTGGCTGCCGCCCTGCTGCTGGAGCCGTTTTTTTCGCCTCAGATCATACCGGCGGAACTGCCGCAGACTGCGGAAGAAGCTACCGCGGAAGAACCTTTTGACTTGGAGACATTGGTCGCAGAATACGAGCAAAATGCACGCGCCCAAGCCCAAGCGGCACCGCTAACCGTTTCTGTTTCGCCGGAGGATCAGATTTCCCTGACGATGGACTCTTTGAAAAATTATGAATTGGCCTCGGCGCCCGCCGGCTGGACAGTGGATTTATCCCAGTTGGAAGGTTCCGGACAGGAACGGGCGGCGTATTGCCACGATTATATCAACAGCGATACCATCGGGTGGCTGCAAATCCCTGGTACCAACATTGATTATCCGGTCATGCAGGGCGCCGCCTTAACGACCTACATGAATCTGGATATCAACCGCAACTACAGTTATAACGGTTCTCTTTGGGTGGATACAGACATCAATGACGCCAGCACCAATACTGTCATTTTCGGCCATAATTGGACCAATGTCTCCGGCAATCCTTCGGTAGGCCGTTCCAGCGACGTAATGTTTGCTCAATTACCTTCGTTTGCGCATCTTTGGTTCGCGCAGCGGGTACCATACTTTTATTATTCTTCTACTTCGCAGGACATGGTCTGGCAGGTATTTGCCGCATTTTACACTACGGATTTGGATTTTTATCTTTATACTACCCGTACTGGTTCCGCGCTCCAATCTATCATTGACAAAGGGCGCAGCCTGTCGTTGCATCATTATGATGTAAACGTCTCCTCCAGCGACCGGATCATTACCCTTTCTACCTGCACACGGGCGCTGGGCGCCAGTGAAAATCAACGGTTTGTGGTGATGGCAAAACTGGTCAGCAGCGGAGACGCTAATGTCCAAGTCACCTGATTTTAGTCTCCCATTTTTTCTGCAGAAAACCCCGGTTTTGAAAAACCGGGGTTTTCTTCTTAAAACAGTATTTTGTGCCGCCTTTTAGATGGTGTTTTTACAGCAGAATCCACTGATACAGATAAAATAGTAAGTAAGAGGATACAAACAGCCAAGGAATGATTTTCAAATGTTCTTTGTAAACCGGCCAGGTGGCGCATCCCATGTACTTGACAGTCAAAAGCTGGCACAGATGCAGCGGAGAGTAATAGTACCCCATAAAAGACCAGATAAACACAAAGAAGGTATACAAAAGCTTCAAGGTCGGATCCATCGGAAGCGTAGCCACCAAAGGAAGGATGATACCGATGGGAACCAGACTTAATCCGGTGGTCAGGCCAAACAGCAGCGACGCGGCGGAAATCACCAGCATGATACCAAAGCCGGAACTGTTCTGGAACAGCCATACTACCCCGTTCATCACCTGATCCAGATTTTGAATCAGGTTTTGGATGAAATAAACGCCGATGAGCATGAACAGCGTACTGAAACTGATCCCCTTCCATAGATTACGAAAAAATGTCTTTTTTTCCTTCCGGCACAAAAAGAGCATCCATAAAATGCAAAGCGCCACCGAAAGGTACATCGGCAGGTGGAATAGCCCGTTAAAAAACACCACCAAATAAATCGGGGAAAGATATAGCAAAAGATCTAAAACCGCTTTCTTTTTACTACCGCCGGTTTGCACCCGCACCGATTTTGCCCGATGCAGATAAATAAAATAAGCAGCTGTGTGCATACACAAAATAAAACCTACATTCAAGGCAATCAGATGATAAATATTGATCTCCGGCACCACTGTGGGAATAAACAGCATATTAGTGGTAAAAGGCATAATAAACAGCGCCACATGTCGGAACGACAAATTCACAACCACCTTGCGAGGCGCCGATAACTCCAGATCATCGCCGATTTTATCCACAAAAGGGGCGGAAAGATAGGCCCCACCAGGAACGGTCAAAATTCCCATCACAGCGGGCAGCACCATCAGAATCGCCTTTTTACTTGGGATCAACGTCTCCAGCGCAGCCACAATCTTGTCCAAAAAACCATATTGTTTGAGCAGATTGCCCAGCACACCCACCAGAATGATCGCCACAATGATCTGAACTGTTTTCATTGTCGTAAAAATCGAAGCAAAAGATTCTGCCGCTGTCGCCACGGGCAGTCCCGCAATCAGTGCCAAGCAAACGCCGGTAATCAAAAGTACCGGTCCAAAGCCCGGTTTTTTCTTGGTCAGCAGGGGAATCCCCTTGATCAGAAGCGGCATCAGCAAAAACGCCGCAAAAATTGCGATAAACTGTCTCATCATGCGCCACCTTTTTATCTGTCGTCTGTTTTTATAAAAAATCCGCTTACGTTTTATTATACAACAACGCTTTGGCAGACACAAGACGGAAAACATGTGCCGGAGATTGACTTTTAAGAGAATGTTTGTTAAAATAAAGTGCACAAACCCTTTGGGAAAACAGCAAACAAAGGAATACATCCCAAATTTATTCTGCGAGGAGAGTTGTCCGAGTGGTCGAAGGTGCAGCACTCGAAATGCTGTGTCCCGAAAGGGACCTAGGGTTCGAATCCCTAACTCTCCGCCAAAAACCCAGTCATATCAAGGCTTTTGCCCATATGACTGGGCTTTTCTTTTCTCTCAAGGTCACATCGGCGTACATGATTTTCGGCAAGAACTCAGGTGTGCCAGCCGGTCTGCCTTGTGTCCGGCAGAGTCAGGATAGTAGTGGACGCAAAAGAACGAATCACCGTGATATTCAAAGGCGGCATCGAGGTGGTGCAGCCGCTGACCGAATGATAGCGGCTCACCGCTGCCCCAACCTTGAAGGCTCAAGATTTTTCGTAAGAGTTCAAGTACCTATGCAAAACCAGCGAAAAAATCTTTTTATAGTCCTCCCACAATTAATTGCAGCGGTGGGGTTCTGATATCTTTTTCCGTTGCATAAAAGGACTGCCGGCGAGTGGTTGGCAGTCCTTTTTCTTAGTCTGACAAATTTTACCCGTACGCTTTTCCCTTGTAAAATGATCCGGGTTTCCACAAGAGATCATGCAGACAGCTTTACATCGTGCCCATGTTCCGGTAAAATAAAAGTAGCTTTTTCCGTCACAACAATTCATCAAAGAAAAAGAGGATTTTGATATGAGCCATTCCATCTGCGGCCTCGACTGTACGGTGTGTGATTCCAAAGGCAGCTGCGGCGGATGTGTGAAAACCAATGGCCGCCCGTTTCAAGGTGAGTGCGTCATTGCCTCCTGTTGCCAAAAGAAAGGATTTGCCGACTGCAGCCGCTGTGCCGAAACCGACTGCGATTTAAAAGATCAGCTGATGGCAGAGTTCAATGCTCTTGGCATTCCGGACATGCCCGAGGTGTGCTGTCTTTATGCACTGAAGGGTTCTTTTATCAATCTCGCCTACCCACTTTCCAATGGACAGACCATCCAACTGCTTGAAGACAGTAAAATTTATCTGGGCAATCAACTCTGTAAAGCAGGAAGTGCACGCTGTTACGGATTGGCTGCTGATGAAAGCCATCTTTTAGTCTGTGAATATGGGGATAACGGCTCTGATCCTAAAATCATCCTTTACCAAAAGCGGCGGCCGGTGTAATGCAGCAAACACCTCGTCTTTCCCTTTCCCAACAACGCAATAAAAAGGAGCTCTTTGCCGATTTCAAAGTAATTTGCAATGTCATAGGGATCAGAGCTATGCGTTTTTCTGATTTTTTCACCCATAGCTTTAGATGAATATGGGCTTTTTTGCCGGTTTCGCCTGCCGCGGCCTGCGGCCGATCCTTTGTGCAATCATTACATCCCAGAAAAAAAGGGTTGCAGAAATGCAGCGGCTTTTAGATCATATATGCTGAATTTCCTGTGCTTCTTCTATTTTACTGTATCACCTGCCTTTTATAAGTCAGCACGAAAAAAGCTGTGAAGAAAATTCTTCACAGCTCTTTTTAATATAGTCTTTGTGTTTGTTTAATAATTTTTCTTTCTCCGCTCTTTCCGTAATCCTGCCCGCAGCTTTCCAGCCTCGAATTCCGCCTTTTCCTCGTCGGTATCGCACAGCAAGGCCGGCACTTCCGTGGGATTTTCCTTTTCATCCAGCGCAACCATAATCAGATACGCTCGGTTAATATGGGTTTTCTTCCCGTCTAATTCCTCTACAAAGGTGTCCACCCGCACTTCCATGGAGGTACGCCCCACCCAGGTCAGCTGTCCTTCTATGACAATGGTGTTGTTGGCATGGGCGCCGGACTGAAACTGCAGATTATCAATGCAGGCAGTGGTCACATTGCAGCCGGAATGGCGCCGCGCGGTCACAGCCGCTACTACGTCAATCCATTCTACCAGCTTGCCGCCGAACAGCCGGTTATACCCATTGATATGCCTCGGCATCAAAATCTGAATCTGCGTCGTTTTCGATTCATATACATGCTTGGCTTTTCTCTCCATCATTCTCCCCCTTTTTGATAGCATACGCTATCTTTTTCTCTTTATCCTCACATTCTTTTTCTCTTTATCCTCACATTCTTTTGCTCCGCCTTTTTCCAACAGGGACAGACCGTCCTCTTCTCCTATCTGCCTGCACCTTTTTGCCGCACCGCCGCCAGAATGGCATCCGCCACCTGTATGGGAGACGATGCCGCGTCCGCCGTCACCTGTGCCCGGGACAGGTATATCGGGCGCCGAAACTCAAAAATCCGCTGTACTTCCTCTTTGCTGTTTTTTTGTACCAGCGGTCGGTCGCTCTCCCGAATCCTGTCGTAGCAGACCATAAAAGGCGCATCCAAAAACACCATTGTCCCGCTTTGGGCCAGAAAGTCTGCGTTCTCCCCATTCAGCACGGTGCCGCCGCCGCAGCACAGAACCAGCCCGGTCCGCCCGGCCAATTCCCGGCAGACTTGCCGCTCCATCTGCCGAAAGGCCTCTTCGCCGTCCGTTGCAAAAATCTGCGGGATGGTGCGTCCATATTTTTGTTCCAGATACCCGTCGGTATCCAAAAGCGGACGGCCGCTCTTCTGCGCCAACAGCGCGCCTACTGTGGATTTTCCGCACCCCATAAAGCCGAACAGCACAATATTATTCATCTGCGCCCTCCATCCTCTGCTCCATTTCCCGGATCAGCGCGGCAATGTCCTCTTCCCGAAATTGGGCTCCATACCAGTATTGATGAGCCTGTACCGCCTGCCAGACCAACATCGCCATTCCGCCGATCACATGGCAGCCCGCCTGCTGGGCCAGCCGCATCAGCTTAGTCCGCGCGGGGTTGTAGATTGCCTCAAACACGTTTTCACATCGAGGCAGCACCGCTGGGTCCAGCGGCATGTCGTCCACCTTCGGGTACATCCCCGCGGGGGTGGCGTTGATCAGCCAGCGGTAGTAGGTATCCTCTCTTGGCAGCTCGTCTAAAGCAGTTACCCGTACTGCCGCGCCGGGAATGGTTTCTTCCATCTCTTTTTTCAGTCCGCATGCTTTTTCCATTCCGCTGTGGCGCACCGCCAGTGTTACGCGGGCGCCATGCCGGGCCGATTCGATGGCAAACATCCGCCCCACGCCGCCGGCGCCGGCAATCAGCACCTCTTCTTGCAAGGGAATACCCTCCAGCGAACGCAAAAAGCCCACACAGTCAGTATTATAGCCGGTACCGCCATTCTTGCCGTCCACAACATTGACCGCTCCATACCTTTTGGCGGTATCGTCCAGCCGGGCGCAGAAAGGGATGATCTGCTGTTTGTAGGGAATGGTGATATTGAACCCGTCCAACTGCCGAAGATACGGCCATAACGCTTCAAACTGCTCCGGCGGTGTCTGCAACACCTCATATTCTGCCTGCTGTTTGCCCAGCACAAACAATCTTTCGTGGATGGGCGGCGACATGGTGTGTCCTAGCGGATACCCCAAAATGGCAAAACGTTTCAAATTCCATTCCTCATTTCCCCGGTAATGAATCGATGTATTTTATTCCTTTTTCACTTGATTGTCAAGGGCTTTGCGGGATATTTGTGAAAAGCTGAGAAAAATCCATTTTCCGCCCAAATACTGTTGACAACCGGAAGAAATATGAATATGATAGGGCAAGAACAACATTTTTAGGAGGAATTTCCCACATGGTATTCGAAAAGGTTAGAGAAATCATCTGCGATCAGTTGGATGTTGCAGAAGACGATGTGACGATGGAGTCAAACATTGCTGACGATTTGGGCGCAGATTCTCTCGACGTGGTTGATTTGGTCATGAGCTTGGAGGAGGAATTCGACGCTGAGTTTCCGGACGAGGACATCGAATCCATCAAAACAGTCGGAGACGTGGTCAAGTTTATTGAAGACCGTATCTAGTTTTTGTCTTTTTCAAGGCCGTCCGTATGCTGCGGGCGGCCTTTTTTCCAGTATTGATTGAAAACCCCGGAAAACTATATTATAATAAATGTTCAGGAAAAGGGGCAAACGCCCCAAAAACGGAAACAGGAGTGAATGCAATGGCAGACAATAAAAAAATGGTCGAAGCCATCACCTCAATGGAAGAGGATTTCGCCAAATGGTATACCGATGTGGTGAAAAAGGCCGAACTGATCGACTATTCCAGCGTGCGCGGGTGTATGATTCTGCGTCCCTACGGCTATGCCATCTGGGAACATATTCAGCATTGGCTGGACAGTGCTTTCAAAGCCACCGGCCATGAGAACGTTTATATGCCGATGCTGATTCCAGAAAGCCTTCTGCAAAAAGAAAAAGATCATGTAGAAGGATTTGCGCCGGAGGTGGCGTGGGTCACCCACGGCGGCAACGAAAAGCTGGCCGAACGGCTGTGCGTACGCCCCACCTCTGAAACACTGTTTTGCGAGCATTACTCCCACATCATCAAATCTTACCGGGATCTGCCCAAGCTGTATAACCAGTGGTGCTCGGTCATCCGCTGGGAAAAGACTACCCGCCCGTTTTTGCGGACGATGGAATTTTTGTGGCAGGAAGGCCACACCATGCACGAAACTGCGGAAGAGGCGGTAGCCGAGACCGAACAGATGTTAAACATCTATGCGAAGCTGTGCGAGGATGCGCTGGCCATTCCGGTAGTCAAGGGCAAAAAAACCGATAAGGAAAAGTTTGCCGGTGCAGAGGCCACCTATACCATCGAGGCCATGATGCACGACGGCAAGTCGCTGCAGGCGGGTACCTCCCATTATTTTGGCGACGGTTTTGCCAAAGCCTTTGACATTCAGTTCACCGGCCGCGATAACAAGCTTCAGCATCCGCACCAGACCTCCTGGGGTGTGACCACCCGTTTGATCGGCGCAATTATTATGACCCACGGCGATAACAACGGCCTTGT
Organism: uncultured bacterium; assembly: GCA_934875375.1. Classification (GTDB taxonomy): domain Bacteria; phylum Bacillota; class Clostridia; order Oscillospirales; family Ruminococcaceae; genus UBA3818. The sequence goes on along the minus strand of CAKXHL010000014.1, from coordinate 30,059 downwards.
CCTGCCGCCGCAGGTAGCTCCCATCCAGGTCGTCATCATCCCGGTGGCGCAGCACAAAGAAGGCGTGCTGGAAAAAGCGGGCGAACTCAAACAGCGGCTGGAAAAGATCTGCCGGGTCAAAATGGATGACTCCAACAATTCCCCTGGCTGGAAATACGCCGAGTATGAGATGAAAGGCGTCCCGCTGCGTTTGGAAATTGGCCCCCGGGATATTGAGCAGAACCAGTGTGTGCTGGTGCGCAGGGACAACCGGGAAAAGACTATCGTCAGCTTGGACGAGCTGGAAACCGTTATCCCGCAGCTGTTGGAGAAACTGCACGACAGTCTGTATCAAAAAGCGCTGGAAAACCGGGAAAAACGCACCTTTGTCGCCCATAACCTGGAAGAAATGGTTCAGGTTGCCGGCGGCGAAAACGGTTTTATCAAAACCATGTGGTGCGGCGATCCCGCCTGCGAGGAAGCTTTCAAAGAGAAAGCCGGCGTTACCTCCCGCTGCATGCCCTTTGAGCAGGAACATCTGGACGACGTCTGTGCCTGCTGCGGCAAACCCGCAAAAGCCATGGTCTACTGGGGCAAAGCGTATTAATAAAATCATCTTCAAAAAGCTGTCTGCCTCAAAAGGCAAGACGGCTTTTTTGCGGCAAAACCGCCTGCAAAGCCTGGCCTTTTCGCCGATTCTTTGCTACAATAACCCATAGAAAAGCGCCAAAACTCCCACAGGAGCATTGGGGATGCTTATTCTCAGTCAAAAAAGGAGAACGGTATGGAATTTCCGCTGCCGCTTCGCACGGCTATTGAACAAAAAGCACAGGATTCATCCACCGCTGAACTAATCCGGGAAGCACAGGGGCTCTCTCAGCGCTATCGAGAAGAAAGCGGACAGGGCAAACGCTTGGTCACCACCGACCGCCAGGCGTTTGTTTACGCCGCTGTGCGGATGCCCGCTACCTTTGGCGCGGTAGCCGCGGCGCTGGAACACACGCTTCCCTTTTTGGAAGACGCGCCCACCTCTCTTCTGGATGTCGGCGCCGGTACCGGCGCCGCAGCCTGGGCGGCGGACTCCCTGCTGTCGTTGGAATCGGTTTCCTGCCTGGAACGGGAGCCCGCTATGGCCCGGCTGGGCCAATCATTGATGTCCGCAGGCAGCGAACCGCTGCAAACAGCCCGCTGGATCCCGGGCGATCTCACCGACAAAAATCCGCTCCCGGCCCGCGCCGGACTGGTAAGTGCGGCCTATGTGCTCAACGAAGTACGTGAGGAGGATCGTCCTGCCGTCTTGTTGCGCTTATGGGCCGCCGCGGAAGATGTACTGCTTCTGATTGAACCGGGCACGCCGGAGGGGTTCCGCCAGCTTAGAGCCGCGCGGGACTGTCTTTTGGCGCAGGGCGCCGTCCTGCTGGCCCCCTGCCCGCACCAAAAACCGTGTCCGCTCCCCTCGGACGACTGGTGCCATTTTACCTGTCGGATCGCCCGCAGCCGGCTGCACCGGCAACTCAAAGGTGCGGATGCTCCTTACGAAGATGAAAAATTCTGTTATCTGGCTTTCGGCCGGTCAGCGAGCAACCGGGCGGTTTCCCGCGTCCTGCGCCATCCTCAGATTGAAAGCGGCAGGATTACCCTGCGCCTTTGTACCAGGTCAGGTCTCATCACCCTGCCGGTGCGAAAACGGGATGGTTCACTGTTTAAATCCGCCCGAAAAGCAAGCAGCGGGGATGCTTTTCCTTTCGAGGGTTGATGCTTGGAATCACTAAAAAACAAGCGTTGGGGAACAGATTCCCACGCTTGTTTTTTTATTTCCCTTTCTAAAGTAAAGCAGAGAACCCTTTTTCTTGCTTCTAACCACATAATTTGTTATAATGGCTTCAGCTCGTATCGGAACCCTGTTGCAGCTTGCTGCATAGGATGGGGTATCGGGCAAACGGAAAGGAGGGTCGTTTTTCAAAATCAGCAAAAGGAGGGCGAGTAAAAACGCATAACAGGTTCAAAAGCGCCACAGCCGCACAAAGGTACGGTCGACGAGGCGGGAGGAGTATCGAAAACTCGGCGGATGCCTCCCCGCAGCGTTCCCCTGTGATAGAATCCGGCAAAACCGCAGGTAACTGACGGCACAACACGGTATTCTGGGAACCATGATTTTTATCGGGAACATCAACATGGAAATAAAACAGATCGACACCGTTTTTTCTGTGTGCGAAATATCCGATCTTTCCCCAAATGAATGGGAGACGTACATTTTGCTTTCTCAACAAAACCGATGAGGAACCGTCTTTGGTCTGTCCAACGGCGGAGGTTCCTTCTGACGTGGCTGCACAGGAAAACGGCCGGAAAGCTTTTCGCATTTAGGGTATCCTGGATTTTTCTCTGGCAGGGATTCTTGCCAAACTTTCCGCCCTTTTGACGGAAAACGGAATCAGCATCTTTGCCATACCCACTTTTCATACCGATATTCTTTCCAAAGAAGAACTTTTTCAGCTGCCCTGTCCGTTCTTTCCCAAGCCGGTTATCGGGTGATCTGAATTTTTTAGAAATACTACTTTTTACATAGACAGGAGAATAGAAGATGTGTGGTATTGTAGGTTACTCCGGCGCAAGAAACGCCGTTCGTGTCCTGCTGGAAGGGCTCAGCGCCCTGGAATACCGCGGTTATGATTCCGCGGGGGTTTCTGTATTTACTGAAAACGGCCTTCAGACCGTGAAATCCGCCGGCCGCCTGGCGGTGGTGGCCGAACGGCTGGCATCCCATCCTCTGCCGGGATGCTGCGGAATCGGCCATACCCGCTGGGCTACGCATGGCGAACCTTCCGACGCCAACGCCCATCCGCACGGAACGGCGCGGCTGAGTCTGGTTCACAATGGCATTATCGAAAACTACGCGGAACTCAAAATGGAGCTATCCGCCCAAGGCTATACCTTTGAAACGCAGACAGATACAGAGGTCGCCGCTAAACTGCTGGACAGCTGCTATCAAGGCGATCCCATCGAGGCCATCCGAACTGCCTGTGCAAAGATGGAGGGTTCCTACGCTTTCGGCATCCTATTTGCCGACCGGCCCGGTGAAGTTTACGGCACCCGGCTGAACAGCCCTCTGTTGGCTGCCGTCGGTGAGGGCGAGGGCTTTCTCGCGTCGGATATTTCAGCGGTTTTGCAGTATACCAAGCAGTATTATACGCTGGAACACGGCGAAATCGTAACCATTTCGCCGGACGGTGCCATCTCTATCTGCACCATGGACGGCGAACCGGTGCAGAAGGAGATGCTCACTGCCCAATGGAGCGTGGAGCAGGCTCAGAAAAACGGCTACGAGCATTTTATGCGCAAAGAAATTTTCGAACAGCCCACTGCGCTTTACAACACCGTTCATCCCCGCATTGCAAAAGGTCTGCCGGATTTTACCCATGACGGAATTGCCCCAGGCTTTTTTCGGGATGTTACCCGCATCCAGATGGTTGCTTGCGGTACCGCCAGTTATGCGGGATTTGTAGGCAAAAACGTCATCGAAAAGCTGGCCCGGGTACCGGCAGAAGTGGATATTGCTTCGGAATTCCGTTACCGGGATCCCATCCTCGATCCCACTCAGCTGGTGGTGGTCATCTCCCAATCCGGCGAAACGGCGGATACTTTGGCAGCGCTGCGGCTAGCCAAAAAGCAGGGTGTCAAAACGCTCGCCATTGTCAATGTGGCCGGTTCCTCCATCGCCCGGGAAGCGGACATTGTCCTGTATACCTATGCCGGCCCGGAGATCGCCGTAGCCAGCACCAAAGCCTACTCGGTGCAAACTGGCGTGTTGTACCTGCTGGCCATCCGAATCGCTATGGAAAAAGGCCGCATCAGCGAGGAACAGGCAGCTTTTTACGTAGATCGGCTGCAAGAAGCCATCGAGCTGACCCATGAAGCTTTGAAAGCCGACGAAAAAGCCAAAGAGCTGTCTGCCATCCTCAAGGATATGGAGGATTTGTTCTTTATCGGCCGCGGCGCCGACTTTCCTTTGTGCCGGGAAGGCTCCTTAAAGCTCAAGGAGATTTCTTATATCCACAGCGAAGCCTACGAGGCCGGAGAGCTCAAACACGGCACCATTTCCTTGATTACCGACGGTGTGCCGGTTGTTGCGGTAGCTACCCAGTCGGCACTGCTGCCCAAAACCATCAGTAATATTGAAGAGACCCGCGCCCGCGGCGCTCAGGTGATTCTACTTTGCAAGCAAAGCGATGAAATCGGTGAAGACGTGTACGACCATATCATCCGCCTGCCGGATCTGGACGATTTGTTCGCCCCGATTTTAGGCGTAATCCCGTTGCAGCTGATGGCTTACCATACGGCGGTCGCCCGCGGCTGCGATGTGGATAAACCCCGCAATCTGGCTAAATCAGTCACCGTGGAGTAATTCCGGAAAAAATATGGAGCAGGCCGCGCCTTTTGTCGTATAATAGTGGTAATATCGTCCAAACCGGAATGAGAAAGAGGGAATTTGCAATGGAAATCCGTACTGTAACCGCCTGTTACTTCAGCCCTACTGATACGACTAAAAAAACGGTAGAGGCCATCGCCCACGGCATTCGCCCGGTCATTAACATTCTGGATCTGACTCTGCCCTCCGCTAGAGAGGCCCAGTACCACTTTGGCCCGGAGGATCTTCTGGTCATCGGCGCTCCGGTGTACGGCGGGCGCATCCCGCTGGTAGAGGAAGAAGCCATCCGCCATATCCATGGCAGCTGTACGCCGGTGGTGTTGGCCGCTGTATACGGCAACCGCGCTTATGAAGACGCGCTGCTGGAGCTGCGGGATCTGCTGTCCTGCCAGGGCTTTATCCCAGCGGCGGCAGGCGCTTTCATCGGGGAACATTCCTTCGGTAATGTCATCGCCGCCGGCCGGCCCGATGCGCAGGATCTGGCCAAATGCGCCGACTTCGGCCGTCAAATCGCTTTCTGGCTTCAAAACTCCACTGTTGGCGACTTCTCGCTGAAAGTACCCGGCCATTATCCCTACCGTGCCCGCGGCGCCCAATCCGGCATTGCCCACCAAATCAGCAGCGATTGTATTTTTTGTCTGCACTGTGCCGAAGTTTGCCCCACTGGTGCCATTTCCTCCAAAAGCCCGGCCATTCAGGACGTAAGCCTCTGCATTAAATGTCAGGCTTGCGCCAAAAAATGTCCCAAATCGGCTCGGATTGTCCCCGGTGGATTTTTGGAAACCATGGTTGAAAAGCTTTCCGCCATGTGTGGTGACAGCCGCAAAGAACCGGAGTTCTTTCTGGGCCGATGAATCGGATTGCCCTTTTTACGTGCCGGGAAAGCTATTTTCCCCCGTCTACTTTCAAAGCCCTGCCTGCCGCTTTTAAGCGGCGGGCAGGGCTTTGCTTTGGTTCGACCACAAAAAGACTTTTTCAAAGGGTACATTCATATAAGAACATCTCTGATTGATCATCTCGGGCAATCTCTTTATCAAAATCGGAATAAACTTTTATCTCTTGAAACCCTACGCGTGTCAAAAGCTGCTCCATCTCACCCAGCCGATACAAATGCGTCTGAAAATCCATAAACTCCCGCCGGATCAGGCGCCCCTTATCGTACAATTCATAATTTCCCGGTGAAAATTGCGTTCCGCTTTTTTCATCGTAGGCATTTTTCGTTTTTAAAATCAAATCAAACCCCTTTGAAGTCTTTACCTGAGCGGAGATTGTTTCCTCCTCGTCGTCCGGGCAACGGGCCGCCATGGTTTCTGCCGAAAAAACAAATTTCCCTCCCGGGGCAAGCAGATTTCTTATTTGCTGCAGCGCCCTCTCGCATGTGGAAAAATCGGTAAACAAAGACATGGAACCGGAGGTAACGAAAATATAATCGAACTTCTCCTGCGGTCGATACGTCTCCAAATCGGCCTGAACAAGCTTTGCGCCCGGCAGTTTCTGCCTGCATCTTTCCAGCATTTCACCAGATCGGTCCATTCCGCTTATGTCAAAACCCTTTTCCGAAAACGGGATCAAAAACCGACCGCTCCCGCACATGGGTTCCAAAATTCGTTGCCCTTTTTCCGCATAGGAAAGATAGAACGCCAATTCTTTCTCCGGCGCCTTTTCATGGAGAATCTCGTACATTTCGGTACATAAACTACCGTAATCATTTTTTTGAATTTTGTCCATTTTTCACCTTTTATTGTCTACATTTTATCCTCAAATCTTCTTACTGTTCGACCGGCTTATCCTTTTTAAAAATAAAAAGCTTGCTGAACAGGTAGTTGAGAATAATCACCACCACATTGGCCAGAATTTTAATCAGCTTATCTGGCAAACCCAGTACCGAAACGCACAAAAACATAATCCCCATATCGATTGCACCAGACAGCAACCTGCATCCGAAAAAGGAGCCAATTTCCCGCAAAATTGCCTTTGTGCCGGAGGCTGTGCTTTGAAACACCCAAACCCGATTGGTAAAATAAGCAAACAATACCGACAACACCCATGCAATGGCGGTGCTCACCAAATATTGAATTTCCCCCACATCGGTCAGCACAAAATAGCTGAAGATATTGACCAGCGTCGTCAAACCGCCGAACACCAAATACAAAATCATTTCCCGATACTTTCGATATAATTCCAGTGCTTTTTCCACCATATTTTTCTCTCCTTCGCTCTTTGGAAAGCAGTTTTCTCAAAGGGAACTTTCCGCCCTGCTTTTTCATGGCGCAAACTTCTGTAAAAGAAAACTCTGCTGTTGGACATATTGTTTCCAGAATACCATAAAAGCTTTCCCCTGTCATTCATTTTCCTTGCGCGCCGTTTCATTTTGGCCTATAATGAGCATGTTAGGAGTCGGTGCCCTATGGAGAAAAAACAAAAGCTCGTATGGTTTGCCAAACGCTGTGCCCTTGCCCTGGCGGTGGCTGCGCTGTGCTATCTGTTGTTCGGCGTTATCGGCGGCTGGTGTATGTTTCGCCGGGTCACCGGCCTGCCCTGCCTGACCTGCGGCATGAGCCGTGCCTGGCTGTGCGCTCTTCGGCTGGATTTTGCCGGCGCCTTTTTCTGGCATCCGCTGTTCTGGACCGTTCCGCTCATTGCCCTTGCCCTGATTTTTTTCGGTGCACGCCGCCGATGGATCCACCGAGGTCTGATCGCTTGTCTTTTTTTATTTGCAGTCGTTTGGGTGGTGCGGATGCTTTTGCTGTTTCCCCATACCCCGCCAATGACCGCCGATCCCGGCGGCATTCTGCCGCGCCTTACGGGTGCGCTCTTCTGAATTTGAAACGGGAGGTGTCTTTCCTTTGAAAGATGGTTTTTTGAAAACGGCGGCCGCCACACCGGCAATCCGACTGGCCGACTGCGCTTATAACGCCAAACAGATTCTCCTTTGTATGGAACAGGCCCGCCAAAAAGGCGCAAAATTGTTAGTGCTGCCGGAATTGTGTGTCACCGGATACACCTGCGGCGATCTGTTTCTGCAGTCTGCCCTGCTCGGACAAGCCCAGGCAGCATTGGAACAAATCCGCGTTGGCAGCCATGGCTCGGATTTGATTGCTGTTGTCGGCGCACCGCTCATTTTCGAGAACAAATTGTATAATTGTGCTATTTTTATACAAAATGGCCGATATCTTGCCGCCATACCCAAAACTTATCTACCCAATTATGGTGAATTTTACGAGTTGCGTTGGTTTACTCCCGCTCCGGTCCAAAACGGCAAAATCTCTATCGGGGAAGAATCATTGCCCTTTGGCACCCGTATTTTACTGTGCTGCGAGCAGCTTCCCGGGCTGTGTATTGCCGCCGAAATCTGTGAAGACCTCTGGGCGGCAGATCCGCCTTCTACCAAACACGCCATTGCCGGTGCAACTGTGATCGTCAATCCCTCCTGCTCCGACGAGATCATCGGCAAGGCTCAGCACCGCCGCAGCTTGGTCAGCGCCCAGTCGGCCCGCCTTTGCTGCGCCTATTTGTATGCTGATGCCGGCGACGGCGAATCCACCACCGATCTGGTGTTTGCCGGCCACAACCTAATCTGCGAAAACGGTGCGCTGCTGGCAGAAAGCCGACTGTTTCAAAACGAAATGGCCATTACTGAAATTGATCTGGATCGCCTAGCCTTTGAACGGCGCCGGATGACCAGTTTTCCTCCGGCCAAAGATGAGGAATATCAAAAAATCTCCTTCTCTTTGCGCCTCTCTCCCACCCAACTGACCCGTCCTGTCCATCCTTATCCGTTTATCCCCTCCTCCGCCGACGACCGCCGGGAACGCTGCGAGGAAATCCTCACCATGCAGGCAGCCGGCCTGGCCCGGCGTTTGGCACATACCCATGCGAAATCTGCGGTAATCGGTCTGTCCGGCGGGCTGGACTCCACCCTCGCACTGTTGGTAGCGGTGCGGGCTATGAAAAAGCTGGGCCGCCCAGCTGGCGATATTCTGACGGTAACCATGCCCTGCTTTGGCACCACCCGCCGTACCAAAAGCAACGCCCAGCGCCTGGCCGAGGCTTACGGCACCTCTTTTCGCGAGGTGGACATCACCGCCGCGGTAACCCAGCACTTCTCTGATATCGGCCAGGACCCGCAGAAACTGGACGTGACCTATGAAAATTGTCAAGCTCGGGAACGTACCCAAGTCCTGATGGATTTGGCCAATCAAAACGGCGGCTTGGTCCTCGGCACTGGCGATCTGTCAGAATTGGCCCTCGGGTGGGCTACCTATAATGGCGATCATATGTCCATGTACGGCGTCAACGCTTCGGTCCCGAAAACGCTGATCCGTCACATCGTCGCTTACGAAGCTGCCGCTTGCGGCGACCCTGCGCTGCAGCGCACACTGGAAGATATTCTGGCAACGCCGGTCAGTCCGGAGCTTTTGCCTGCCGACAACGGCGAAATCTCCCAGAAAACCGAAGATCTGGTGGGACCTTATGCCCTGCACGATTTCTTTTTGTATTACGTTGTACGCTGGGCGTTTGCGCCTGCCAAAATCCATCGATTGGCTTGTTATGCGTTTGGCAGCGCCTATGATCCCGACGAGATCAAAAAATGGCTGGTCAGCTTTTACCGGCGTTTTTTCGCCCAGCAGTTTAAACGCTCTTGCCTGCCGGACGGACCTAAAGTCGGTTCGGTCAGTCTTTCCCCCCGGGGCGACTGGCGGATGCCCAGCGACGCCTGCGCAAAAATCTGGCTTGCCCAAGCCGAAGCGCTTTAGTGCATGCGACCGCCGCCGGTTCGTATAAACTGGTACCTACTGCTTATTTGTGCAGCTGATTCATATCTTTTGAGGCGGCATAATATCACGATGCCGCCTATTTTTATTGCGTATCCGAATAATTAAATTCAAATATACTATAAGTAGTTATTTTTTGTTTATCTATGCTCCCACCATCTTCACAAAAAATTCACTTGACTTGGAGTCCACTCTCAATCGTAAGATGAAAAACAGAAAAGAAAGGACTGGTCTTGTGAAAAAATATATTGCCTTTTTGTTGTCCAGAATGTTGTTTCTTACTGCCTGTTCTGCCTCTTTCGATTCAGGTGCGTCCGTGCAGGAAAACGCCGCGCAAAGCCAAGAGACTCCTTTGGAAAGCAGTGTTGCGTTTTTGGCTTCCAACACCGTGGCGGGTGAAACGGTCTCTTCCCTCGCTTCGCAAAACCAGAAAACTGACACCGTTCCCTGGCGGACAGATTTACCCGAAAATCATCAGATGGATCCAGCTGTTTTTTCTCAGCTGCATACGGATTTGGAAAGTTCTGACGTTTATGCTATGGTCACTGTAAAAGACGGCGTCATCATCGACGAGTTTTATCAGGATGGCTATGACGAAAACAGCGTTTTCCAGTTGAACTCCTGTACCAAATCCTTTACCGGCGCATTGATCGGCATTGCCATAGAACAGGGATATCTCGGCGGTGTGGATGGCCCTCTTTCCGATTATCTGCCGCAGGTGCTTGACCTAGAAGATTCCGGAAAGCAGCAGATTACCCTGCGCCATCTGCTGACTCACACCTCCGGGCTGGAATGGTATGAGTGGGCGGGACGCTGCAACTGGCAGGAATTCCGCACTTCTGAAAATTGGGTTGATTATATTCTCAATCGGAATCTGATCTCCACACCGGGCAGCTCTTTTGCTTACAGCACCGGCAATAGCCATCTGCTGGCCGCTGCGTTGGAAAACGCCACCGGTATGGGCGAATTGGAATTTGCCCACAAAAATCTATTTGACGCGCTGGGTATGACCAGTGTCGTTTGGGGTATGGATCCCCAAGGCGTTGCCGACGGCGGAAATGGAATCGCTATGACCGTTCAGGATGCAGCCCGGTTTGGACAGCTGTATTTGCAGGGCGGGCAATGGAACGGTGAACAGCTGATCCCTGCTCAATGGGTAGAGCAATCTACTACCGCGAAAAACAATGGCGCTGGCGATGGTACCGGTTCCTACGGCTACCAATGGTGGATTCGCTCCTTTCAGGGCTATGACACCTTTTACGCCTTTGGCACACATGGACAGTTTATCTTTGTGGTGCCGCAGCTGGAGCTAGTAACCGTCATTGCCAGTCATTCCCTATCTGACAGCTATGCGCCCCGTCCATACTTTTCCGACTATATTCTGTCCGCTTATACAGGATAGCGTAGGATCCTCTTTTTACCCCGTTTTACCCAACCATTTATATGGCAAAAGGCGCTGTTTTGGAGTGAAAACGGCGCTTTTTCCTTCATTTTTTGCTGAAATACTCTCGATTTTCAGTTGATAAAATAGGTCAAATCTTCCTGACTAAGTCCTGGCTGAAGCGCCCGGTTGATTGCCATAGCCAGAATTTTAGATGCACGTCCGATGAGAAGATCCACCTCTTTCGGTGTTACCAGCATCGATTGCCCTTCTGGTGCAAAAAGTGCCCGGGCCGCCTCTTCGTCATCGACTCCTTCTACCGCCAGCAGATCACACCCTACTGTCACGCCGTCTGCCACCGTGGGCACTCCCATAGAGATTACCGGGACACCCAACGTTTGACGGCTTAGTTCCCGGCGGCGGTTCATAGCGCCGGAGCCGGGAGAAATACCTGTGTTGGAAAGCTGTACCGTCCGGCCCAGCCTCTTTAAACTGCGCGCTGCCAGCGCATCGATGATAATTACGCAGGAGGGCTTTATTTTTTCGCAAAGACATGCTATAATTTCACTTGTCTCAATTCCTGTCTGCCCCAAAACGCCGGGTGCAATGGCCGCAACTGGCCGAAGCTGATCCTTTTGGGCGGCTTTTTCCCATTCTCCGGCAAGATGGCGGGTTGCTAAAATCCCGTCAATTACTTTGGGGCCCAGCGCGTCCGGCGTAATGGATAAATTCCCCAGCCCAACCACCAGGACCAACCCATCCTGGCCGGGCAAAAGGCTTTTAATCTGCCGGGCAATGACTTCGGCCTCCCGGGCCGAATCGGTGACAGAATCAGAAAACGGAACAACCTCTACGGTGATGTAATCGCCGGCTGGTTTTCCAAACTGCCTTTCCCCTGCCGGGGTCAGGATTTTGGTATGGAAAACTACTGCGCCGTCCTCTTCTTTTTGGACTGTCTGGTAATCCTGCGAGACCGTATCTTGCAGCTGCTGCGCCAGTTCGATTGCTAAATCGGTTCTGAAATTCATTTTGTTGCCTCTCCTTCGGAATATTTTTTACTGGTTTTCCGTTTTTTTTTGCGGAAGGCCTTGCAAATCTGTCTTTAAAATGATAAACTAATTTTGTATTGTGTGGTCAAGGAGGTGTCAATATTGGCAAACATCAAATCTGCGAAAAAAAGAATTCTGGTCAATCAGGCAAAAACTGAGGAAAATAAAAGACTCAAAACCAACCTGAAAACCGTTCTGAAAAAAGCGGAAGCTGCGATCGAAACCAACGCAGCGGACAAAGATGCGGCGGTGAAACTGGCGGTGAAAAAAATCGATCAGGCTTGCGCCAAAGGCATTCTGAAAAAGAATACCGCTTCCAGAAAGAAATCCAAACTGGCTTTGCATGTAAACAAAGCCAACGCTTAATTTTTCATTTTGCACAAACGGCAGCCGGATACGTTAGTATCCGGCTTTTTGTTTTGAAAAGGTTCCCTTATAGGGACAATCCGATCAGAATCTTTCGCCGCCTGTACCTATTGTCCGGTACAGGCGGCGAAATACTTTAAAGGCGGAATTGCCACAGGAAAAACTGTAAAACAGGCAAGGTGCTTACAGGGAGCTCCTGTCAGGACTTATCGCCGGGGTTAAAGATCAACGCCACCAGCAGTCCAAAAATCATCGCTGCGGTAATTCCGGCAGCAGAGGCAGTGAGCCCGCCGGTAAGCGCGCCTAAAATGCCCTTTTCCGCCACCGCTTTCTGCACGCCGGTTGTCAACAGATGGCCAAACCCGGTCAGCGGTACAGTTGCGCCTGCCCCTGCAAACTCCACGAGCGGCTGGTATAAACCCAGCGCGGACAAAAGCACACCAGCCACCACATAGCCCACCAAAATCCGTGCGGGGGTCAGCTTGGTTTTATCAATCAAGACCTGGCCCACGGCGCAAAACAGGCCACCGACCAAAAAAGCCTTGCCTAAAGTAATCAAAAGCTCCATTATTCCACCCCCTTGCGCCGGCGGCTGGAGGACAGATGCACTAGATGCGCAATGCCGGGAATGCTCTCTCCCTGCATACTGGAAGTAGGACTCATCAGAGCGCCGGTAGCCACAAACAGCACATCCCCCAGTGTTCCCTGCCGGATTTTGGGCAGGATAAAAGAGCACAGAACTGATGCGGCACAACCGCACCCAGATCCACCGGCGTGGACATCCTGCTGCTGCCGGTCATAGATCAACAGGCCGCAGTCCTGATGCCGCCCCTGCAGATGGATTTTCTCCTGTTCCAGCAGCTGTTCTAACAGCGCCGACCCCACTTGCCCCAAATCTCCAGTAAGGATCATGTCATAATCTTCCGGTTTCGTACGGGTATCCGCCAAATAGCGGGAAATGGTTTTGGCGGCAGCCGGAGCCATGGCGGCGCCCATGTTGTTGGCGTCCTTAATACCCAGATCTTCAATACAGCCAAGCGTCACCGCCCGCACAAAAGGCGCAGCGTCCGACTCGCCTACCACGCAGGCGCCAGAGCCGGTAACGGTCCACTGAGCAGTAGGCGGTCGCTGGCCGCCGTATTCCAGCGGGAAACGAAACTGCCGTTCTGCCGAGCAGAAATGAGAAGAGGTCACTGCCAGCGCTTTTTTGGCAATGGACGTATCGACAAACAAAGCTGCCAGCGCCAGCGACTCCGCCATCGTGGAACAGGCGCCGTACAGCCCCACAAAGGGGATTCCCAAATCCCGCAGGCCGTATACCGAACCGATGCACTGATTTAACAGATCTCCGGCAAAGGCCATATCGATTTGGTCCGCTTCAAAATTTCCTTTGGACAGAGCCTGTCCCACGCTGATCTGCACCATTTTGCTCTCGGCTTTTTCCCAGCTGCTCTCCCCAAAAGAGGAGTCCGGGTTGATCACATCAAAATATTGCCCAAGCGGCCCTTCCGACTCTTTTTTGGACCCTACTGCGCCAAAGGAGAGTACCGAAGGCGTATTCTCCAGCAGATAGGTATAATTCCCTGTTTTAACTGCCATTTTCTCCTTCCCCCTAACCAAAAATCGCCAAAATCAGACCGTAGATCACCGAAGCAACGCTTCCGTATAGAATCACAGGTCCCGCAATGGAAAACATCTTTGCTCCCACACCCAGGATCAATCCCTCCCTCTTAAATTCCAGAGCGGGGCTGACCATAGCATTGGCAAAGCCGGTGATAGGGACCAGAGTTCCTGCACCTGCATGTTTGGCGATATCATCATAGCAGCTTAACCCCGTAAGCAGCGCGCTTAAAAAAATCAAAGAAATAGAGGTAACTGCTCCACCATCTTCCCGGCCCAGTCCCAGGGATTGCATCCAGCTCATAACCCCTTGGCCGACGGTACAGATAAATCCGCCGATTAAAAACGCGACCAGCATATTGCGCCAGAGTTTGGAGTTCGGGGCTGCCTTTTGGCTCATTTTATTGTATTCCTGTGGTGTAGGAGACATGAAATCATCCTTTCCTTCTAAAAAATCATTTACCGCTATTTTCTCTGGTCAGATCGATTTTATGTATTTTTCGCCCATCCTGGACAGAACACGGAGATTTTTTCTTTGATTTGCAATCCTGCAAAAACACCGTGCATAAATCACGTGCGGAAAAGCCATACTTTTGGTAACATAAATTTTTGTATGAATTGAGGGAAATCCTATGAAAAAATCTTTTTCCGAAAGCCCAGTGGGAAAATTCCTTCTGGGGAAAGGCTTTTACGCCGCGTTAGCGGTCTGTGTATTGGGCGCAGGCGCAGCCGCCTGGGTGATTGTGGACAAAACCATCGATTCTTTTACCAGCCAGCCGCCGGCGGTCTCCGGTACAACCCTGCAAAACACCGCTTCCAGCGCGCCGGCATCTCAAAAAGAACAGCAGGTGGAGCAGAAAGTCTCCAATGTATCGCGGCCATCCTCTTCCTCCTCCAGTGCGCCTTCCTCCTCTTCGGCGCCGGAAGCGTCTTCCGCGGTTTCCGAAGAATCCGCACAGGATACCATTTCTCCAAACTACGGCGTATCCTCCTTTATGCTTCCTGTTGAGGATACGGTTTTTAACCTCTTTTCCGGTACAGAGCTGGTCAAGGATGAAACATTGGACAAATGGCACACCCATAACGGTATCGACATCAAAGCGGAATTGGGCGCTCCCGTCCGGGCAGTAGCCGATGGCGTTGTTTCCGCTGTGAAAGAGGACCCCATGTGGGGCACGGTTGTGGAAATTACGCACGCAGATGATCTGGTCAGCCGGTACTGCGGTCTTGACGAGGAACTTTCTGTGGCGGAAGGACAGGCGGTTTCTATCGCCGATGAGATTGGCCGGGTAGGAGATACTAATCTGGCGGAAACTGCCTTGGAACCGCATTTGCATTTCGAATTGTTTGAAGATGGCGTGCGGGTGGACCCGCTGGACCGGATGGGCTTTTACGAATCGGACGAGTAAGGCTTGACTTTCTCTTTCTGTGCTGTTAACATAGAAGCCGCAGCGGGTTTGTCCGCGCGGCAACTATGCAAAGGGTTGATCGAATGAAAAAAATGCCGTTTCCATTGAAACGTTTTAAAGAAAAAGCAGACCGTTTCCGGTCTGCTTTTTCTTTTGCCCTTTAGCAGAATAATACGGTAAGAAAACAGCAAAAGAAAGGGTCTTAATTATGAAAAGCAACCACGCTCTGGCAAAAAATCTGATGAACCTAGCGCTGATTCTATTGGGAAACGCCATTTATGCTTTGGCCGTGACCATGTTCATCTTACCCGCTGGTCTGATCACCGGCGGCACCACCGGTTTAGCATTGTTTTTCTTTCACCAGTTTGGGCTGCCGGTAACCGCTTTTGTCTCGGTTTTTAACGTTGCTATGTTCCTGCTGGGGCTTTGGATTCTGGGGAAAAAATTTGCACTGACCACACTGGTCAGTACCTTCTTTTACCCGTTTATTCTGGGGGTATTCCAAAAAATTCCTATGCTGACTCAGATGACGGATGACCGGCTGCTGTGCGCTGTTTATGCCGGGTTGATGATTGGCTTTTCGATTGGCATTGTCATTCGTGCGGGAGCTTCTACCGGCGGTATGGACATTCCGCCGTTGGTTCTCAACAAAAAACTGGGGCTTTCTGTCTCGGCTACCATGTATGCCTTTGACTTTACGATTTTGCTTTTACAAATTCTTTTCTCCGATAAAGAGCAGGTCCTTTATGGAATTTTGCTGGTCATGATCTACACGCTGGTATTGGATAAGGTGCTTTTGATGGGCCAATCCCGGACACAGGTAAAAATTATCAGCGAAAAGTATGAACAGATCAATGAGCAGATCATTCGCCGGCTGGACCGCGGATCTACTTTGATTCACGCGCAGACCGGTTACTGCCGGACAGAACTGCCGATGATTCTGTCGGTGGTTTCCAATCGGGAACTGCCCCGGCTGACCCGGCTGGTAAGCGAAATCGATCCGGCGGCTTTTGTGGTGGTCAGCGCAGTAAAAGAAGTGCGGGGACGCGGATTTTCTCTAAACAAGGAATATCGCTGACCGGTCTAGTGCCGCACACCGCAGGCAGACACTTCAGATTTTAGAATATATATGGCCGGGGCTTTGGTGTAGCCCAAACCCAATGGATTCGCCCTGCCGGCACTGATGCAGGTCAAAGAGGCATATTGTGATAAATGATAGCTTGAACAACATCTCACAAAGCCTCCTGTCGCTTTCCAAAGGAAAATACACAGTCTCCTTCCAGCTGCATCCAAAGAAAATCCCAAAGGGAGAAAGCGAAAGGAGATAAAAACCAGGTTCGCAGCAATTTTTTAACGGGATGTCATCGCATCAAAAAAATAGCACAAGATTTTTACGCTGGAACAAAAAAGCTTTTTGTCCGTCAAAAAAACGGTATGGGCCGGGATATTTAGGCGCCAATAGGTTCCTTGAAAATAAAAAAGCGCCATTGTGGCGCTTTTTTCTATCTGTTTTTTTCTCTTGCATATTTATTTTTTGTAGCCATTCCACCCCGGATGTGCCGCTCCTGTTTATTGGTATCCATCAACTCTTTGACCTGCCGGTAAAGCTTTGGGTTTATTTTTTTCAGCCGCTCCGATACATCTTTATGTACGGCTGTTACAAATACGAACGGTTTCGTCAAGGCCTAACTCTCGGAAGAGTTTGAGGAAGACCTCAACGTTTCCGTTTCGGTCAACCTCTATTCTGTCTATCACCCGTCTTAGCTGTGCGTTGGTAATCGCCCTTAAATTGCTGATGTCCTCAATTTCCTTAAAGGTGTCGGCGAGTATCATTTGCAGTCGGTCGCCTTTGGTCAGGTGCTGTTCCACCATTTTAAGTTCCTCCTGCAGCCTGTTCATCTCCTGCTTGTCTCCGCCGATTTTTGCGTTCAATTCCTCACGGGTAATAAGGTCATCAGTATACATATCCATATACTTTTGGCGGTTGCGTTTCAGTTTTTCAATCGCTGTATGCAGTTCCTTTTCGTACGCAACATTTTCGTCCTTAGCACGGTACACCTTTTGGAATTCGTTTACCACATATTCGGTAACATTTTTCTTACTTTTTAGTATGTTCGCAAAGTACTGCTCAATAACCTCTATCAGTTCATTTTCATCAACCGATACGGCATTGGGGCAACTGTCCGCACCCCTGTTATGCCCCGAGCAGACCCACCTGACATAGGTGTTTTTATAAGTACGCACGCATCTTCTGAACGACCAACCGCAATCCTTGCATTTTATCAGCGTGGAGAAAAGATGCTGATTGCTGTGCCGCTCTTTATCCACCCGAAATTTTTTACCCCGATCCGCTTTGAGCCTTCCTGCCTCGGCAAAGTCCTCATCACTGATAATGCGAAGGTCAGGGCGGTCTGCCACATACCACTCATCCTCATTTTTTAAGGTGCGTTTGCCGGTAAGGAAGTCGGAAACCTCTTCTTTTCCGTTTACGATTTTTCCGGTGTACAGCTCGTTTTCAAGAATTCGGCAGACCGCATTTTGCGACCACTCGCACCCCCGTTTGGTTTTGATTCCGCGGGCATTCAGCATAGCGGCTATTTTAGCCGCGCCGTAGCCCTCGTTTAAATACCACCGGTAAATCCGACAAACCACATCGGCCTCCGCTTTGTTGATCGTCAGATTAAAATAATCGCCGATCGTTTTATCGTACCCGAACACAATGTTCGGCACTCTGCCTTTTTCGGCGTTTATCTTTTTACCGAACTTTACACGCTTGGAAGTGTTTGCGCTTTCCTCCTGCGCTAACGCACCGAACACGGTAAGTACAAATTCGCTGTTGCCCATACTTGTCATATTCGCCGTTAAAAACTGCGTTTCTATGCCGAGCGATTTTAATTTTCTTATGTTCTGGAGCAGGTCAACGGTATTCCTCGCAAAGCGCGAGATGTCTTTTACAACCACCATATCAAACAGTCCGCTTTCGGCATCCGTCATCATTTTAAGAAACTGCTTTCGGTTTTTAATTTTTGTTCCCGATAAGCCTTCGTCGGCATACAGTTTTACAAGCCTGTCCCCCGAACGGTCGGTGTATTCCTTAAAAAAGTTTTTCTGCGTTTCCAGCGAATTTAACTGGTCTTCCTTTTCGGTTGATACACGGCAGTAAGCCGCTATATTCATAAAAATTTCTCCTTTCCTGCAATTTTGTGACAACACAATACCACAATAGTTTTCACAAGTCCAGCGAATAATCGCTATTCTTTTTTATAAAAGCCATTCCGCTTTACGCAGAATGGCTCATTGCTTTTTCGCTGTTCTGAACAGCGGTTTTTATCGCTTTTTCAACCTTTGGCTTGTTTGCCTCTATGAAAAGTTTTAAAAGCATTTCGGCGGTGTCCTCCACCGAGTTTGGATTGTTGAACGAATATTGGGGTCTAATCTTTCCCACGGTGCGGTCGCCTGCCTTTCGGTTCTTTTCTTTGATAATACATACTATGCTCACGCCGTTTCGCTTAGCACAGTAAATTTTCATTCACCACTCCCTTTTATAAAATCAAAGACATCCCTTGCTCGTATTCCTCTTGTATTGAATAGCAGGCAAAACAAATCGGGGATATTTTTCTGCCGAGGATTTTTTCGAGCCGCAGCTTTTCGGCGGTACTCAGTTCCTTTACGGGGTGCGGCTCAAAATCACTCTCGGGCGGCGCTATGGATAACAAATCGCCGAGCAATGAGATTAGCCCTGTTGTTACCGTCAGGCTCGCCTGTACTTTATGCGCAGGCGTTGCATAACAATGGCACAGCCTGTGCGCTCGGCAACGGCAGCAACCTTTTTTAATACCGAGCGAATCTCATTAGCACGGTTTATATCAATGCGTTCACCGATATACCCCTGAATCGGATCGAGGATCATCAGCTTAGCGCCGGTCTGTTTAATCGCCTGCTCAATGCGTTCGTCCGACAGGGAAAGCGCATCGGTATCTTCGCAAATATTCAGCACTCGGCTTTCGTCTGCGCCGGCATCTATAAGCCTTGGTTTAACAGTATCGCCGAGCCCGTCCTCCGCCGTTTGATAAATCACATTAAACGGTTGTGCAATTTCCATACTGGGCAAAGCCGTGCCGGAAGAGCAGGCGGCGGCAAGTCTTAAAGCAAGCGTTGTTTTGCCCTCGCCGGGATCGCCCTGAATAATTGTCAGCTTCCCAAACGGAATATACGGTTTCCAAAGCCATTTAACTTCTTGCAGTCGCACATCCGACATCCGCACAAGTGACAGTGCTTTTTCGATTGACATTTTACACACTCCTTTGCCTAAAGTTTTGTTTTAAGAATTCTTTTAAAACAATCATAAACATCCCACCTTTAAAAAATAACCTTTTACTGCTCCCGAAAAATCGAACCGTATTTATTTTTGCAGGAGCACCTCTTGCCCCCGCTGCAAGCAATAAAATAATGCCTACAACTGCAAATAACGACTGTTTCTTACAAGAGAAAGTTTATAAGCCTTCCTCGCTTCTCCGCAGATTTTACCTGTACGCCCGACATTGTTCCTACGCTCTTTTTTCGACCGTGTAGTGTTGAGAGCAAACCTTCGCTTGCCAAGTCCTTTCGGAACACACCGAAGTGCGTCTTTCTCTCTCGGCACAGTTTTCGCAAACTGCTATCATCGCCAAAGGCCGCCCACTCATATCCTGCCGGCAGGCTGTTTAGTTGTAAGGTCAGGCTTTTCATTTCTGCCCGACCGTGATATAATTGTAAAAAGTAAAGCACTTTTTCTAAATAAAAGCGTGATCTTTCAAAAAATGCAAAAGTTTACTTTTAGACATAAAGGAGGGATCGTTAGATGCAAAGAACACCGGGACTTTATGTAACACTGCAAAAAGACGGTATAATAAAAAGAACCCTTGTTACGAACAAGGGCGAGAATGTACTTGATAAAACAACCATTGGCGCTGAGCTCATATGGTTTGCAGAGTTGGATTTTAATACCTATCTGGATTCGTTAATAAATATCGAAGAACTGGCAGAGAAGACAGAGGATGATGGCGATCCCGAGAATTACGGTACCGTCTATTTAGATACCTTTGATAAACTTCTGACCGAGGCCAACGAATTGGTGTATGATATTGAAGACCTATATCCTGCACTCGGCTCATTGCTGCGGTTTGACCTTTTGGATCACACGCCCAAGGACGATGGGACAGCAATGTATGTGTATCACGCAAAATATAAAATTTGCGAACATATTACTGAGCCGGTAATTTCTTATATTCAACTTCGAGAAGTCTTGGAAGACCTGTCATTTGGTATTCCCTTGGATTTTGATGAGAAGTATGCAAATCTTGCCCAAGGGGCATTTATACAATGCTATACCTTTACCGGCACTATGAATACGGAATACCGCTTTAGGTCTATTAAGAATTATTTTCAGTTCCTTTTGATCCACTATTTGAATTCCAATCCCAATGTTGCCCGATGCTTTATCCTCTTTGCTACCGTCGATAACTTCAAGCAATTCAAGAATTTCCTGTTCATGAACGAACAATTTATGGTTACCGTTAACAGCCTTAATAACAGATTTAGGCTTGAAGAGTGCAGAGAAAGCATCCGACATACCGTTTCCGCGCAAAGCCGCCATACGTTTGCGTGCCGACTCATTCGGGTTGAAAGCAAATCTTATCATCTGCGGAAATCCAAAGTAGGGGTTCTCCCATTCTTCATTCGGCTCGTCCTTTGCTAAGTTATCCCTATCCCATTCTTCTTGCTCACGGACAATATCGGTAAACTGATAAAAAGCAATTAAATCTTGCTCCCTGTCAAATTCATCACTCATCAAAATGCGATAAGGTGTTCCGGAAAGATGGACGGTTACATTAACATCAAATTCCTTAGTACTTTCCAAGATATCCTCAACGGCATACTTTTCTTCCTTAGATAGCTTTTCTCCTTGGCTTGCACGAAGAACAGCACCATATTTTTCAGCTCTTGCGCCGAAGTGTGTTTCGTCAACAATAAGGAGATCTATTTTTCGACCGAAAATCTGAGCATGTTTTTCCTTAATATTTTCACCCTGCAGGTCCTGCAAAGTTAAGAATACCACAACTTTCTTTGGATTAGTTGGATTTACAAGGGTATCTGTAATAATGGTGTAATTGTTTTTTAAATCATCGGAAGAAAAAAACTCATAGTCGTTTCTGAAATTTTCAGCACTTTCTACTGTCTTACGCCACTCATCACGCACATCGGCTTTTGCAGATACAATGACAACAAGATTTGCGCCCATTTCCTTGGCACAGCACATAGAGGTAAATGATTTACCGAAACGCATAACAGCGTACATAAGCAGATGCGTTCTGCCATTTGCCACTGCAGTTTTAAAAGCATCTATTGTTGCTTGCTGATTTGGACGGGGAAACCACATGCCTGTAGAAGCGTATTTTTCGGTAGTAGGTAGTTGCGTTTTAGAATCATAATAATGATATTTGCCTGATTTGCTATTATAATCTTCGTGGATATCGGTAATAGCTTCTTCTACATCGTCAACGGTTGCTTCTCTAAAAAATTCCTTTGAATAGTACCCGCCCTCGGAAAGATCAGATGCTTTAAGACGAACCCTACGCTTTTCCGATTCCAAAAAGTAATGAACCGCAAAATCACGGAAGTACACGTCGTCGGTAATTTTTGCGCTGCCTTCAAATTTCTGTTCAAGATTTGGAAAATACTCTCGCCACTCACGAAGTCGCTTTGACACCGGACGGTAGGTGTCGCCCACTTTTAGATAGTTAGGAATCGTATTCGTAGTAAAAGCATAAATATGTGGTTCTACACGACCTGTTATTAAGCTGTCAAGTATGCTTAAATCTTTCATCACAATACTCCATTCAATCTTTTTTTAACAGGGACACAAATGAGACTTTCTTATTTGCTTTCCAATCCTTAATAATACAGTAAACACCCGTGTGTGCATAAGGGTCGTTCTTGGCACATCCAGGACAAAGCTGCTTTTCGGCATTCATATCAAATAATGTAAGTTGTCCTTGTTCTACTTCTTTACAGCTTTTCGGGATAACAAATTTTAATCCGTCCATCTGCCATATATTCCAAGAAAGGATTTCGGCAATCTTCATAAGAATATCAATAGTTGGTTCTTTGCTGAATTTTGCTTTGTAATATTCAATGAATGTAAAAAATAGATTTTCTCGTGCCAAAAGCACATTGTCACCCTGCCAATCGTAGCCGTAGATATTCTGAAAAGATTTTATTGCCCATTTCAGCCATTCATTCTCTGTTTGTGTATTCTCGTTCACGACGCGAAGCTTTCTGTCAAGTAAACCGATTCGCTGTGAAAGTTCTATCTGATATCCACTGACAGTATCATAACGGCTGACAAGGTACGGCGCTTCACCGCAGGTGATCTCCAAACGCACATCGTTAATATAATCTTTCCATGTTTTGTCCGTCTCGGTGGGGAACACGATCGGCTTTGTGGTTGCAATCCAAGTCTTATCAATTTCCTCATTGAACACATAATCAGTTCCGAACCATGCGTTATCAATCAAATTATTCTGTTTGTTGCAGATCCATGAAGGTGTGAACACTTCCGCTTTGTTTCGGATACGCTCAGCCTGTTCTTTTTTTGATTTTTCAATTCTCGGCTTTATAACGCCACCATTATGACCGGTAATAGACATAATGGATATTTCATCTGAAAACTGATAACCAAATCCTTTATGTGCATAGTTTTCTGTAGCCCAAATAATGTTTTTCTTTGAAGAGTGATCTTTTAATAACATTTCAAGTAGTTCATTATCAAGCTTATATATATAATTTTCTTTTATATCAATGCGATTTTCTTCCATACTCTTCACCATGATAAAACTATTTTATCAAAGGTATTGTACCATAAACTGTACTCTACCGTTTTTTAATCTCTTTCAGCCTATTAGTTAGCACTATGTGAAATGTTATTTTTTATATCATCCAAATCGGGACGATGAGGTTTTCTCTGTCGAAGGCAGAGAGGCGGTCGCTCATACAGAGCACAGCGGAGGTGCCGAGCACCAAGGGCGATTTATCGATAAGGCTGAAAGTCTTGGTAATCCGTTTATCGGGAGTGGCTGTTTTTTTAATTTCAAGCGGACACAGCTTGCCGTCTCCCTCAATAATTACATCAATCTCTCTTGCATCTCGGTCGCGGTAATAGTTAAGGTACGGCTCTTTTCCGGCATTCTGATAGCTTTTCATAATCTCAGAAACCGTGAAATTTTCAAGCAGTGCGCCGCTCATGGCTCCGCTTTCGGCAACCTCGGGCGACGACCATTTTGTAAGATAGCAAACAAGACCCGTATCATAAAAATACAGCTTCGGCGTTTTAATGGTCCTTTTCAAAACATTGTTGGAATACGGATGCAGCAGAAAAATGATCCCAAGCGTTTCAAGAATTTGCAGCCAGGCTTTTGCGGTAACCTGATCGATATCCGCGTCATCGGCAATCGCCTTAAAATTCACAAGCTGGGAGGTACGGGCGGCTACCGCCGTGATAAATTTTGCAAATTTCAGTGCGTCGATTGCGCCCGAAAGTTCCCGAACATCACGCTCAATATAAGTGGAAAGATATGAGGAATAGTACATATTCCGATCGGTGTACGCTCCGCTTAACATCCCCGGCATACAGCCGTTCCATATACGCTCGTACATTTCGGGTGTGGTGAGCGGTTTTATAATTTTACTTTCCGTCGCAAGCGCCTCAAAATCGGTGGTAAAGGGGCGTGGCTGTGCGCCGACAATTTCCCTTTGAGAAAGCGGCGACATATGCAAAAGAGCAACTCTGCCGGCGAGGGATTCCTGAACACCTTTCATTAAGCTGAAAACCTGCGAACCGGTCAGCCAAAAATCGCCGGGATTGTGATAGGTATCTACATGAATTTTGATATAGGTGAACAGCTCCGGTGCATACTGAACCTCGTCGATAATAATCGGCGGTTTATGAAGCTGCAGAAACATTTTCGGGTCGTTTTTTGCCATTCCTCTGACGGTTAGATCGTCAAGCGAAATATATTCCCGCCCGATGTTTTCCTTTTCGGCAAGATTTTTTAGCATCGTGGTTTTACCGGACTGACGCGGACCGGTAAGCAAAATTGCCGACCAAGTCTTTGACAGTTCGGTAATGCGCTGTTCCATATGTCGGTTAATATAGGCCATAATACACCTCGGCTGAATATAGTTTTCTTCATTTACATTATAATTTATCATACCCGCAAAGTCAACGAAAATCTCGGCTAAAATTAGAAACTGTCATATTTTAGCCGAGATTTTTCCGTTACAGTTTTTGATAGGATAAAAAATCGGCACAGCTAAAAACCGTGCTGAAAACCCGTGATTAACAAAATTCACACAAAGAACGCCTTCGTTAGGTTATATTGCCGACATAACGGAAATAAAAATCAATTCGCTATTTCGGGTTTTGCTTGAACCGTTCACGCTGCTCGTGAACAACTAACTTTGAAACGAAGATGTGCAGGATTTCGTTTGCCTAAGCTCGGTTACATTCACCGTTTATTCTGTACACATCTTAAAACAGCACGAGCGAGTAGAAATAATTGCAGTTATCCGCTTTTGTGATATAATGAGTTCCGTTACAAAGATTTCTTTATGGATTGATTGAAAAAGGACGGCCTTCTTAATATTGCCTATTGAAAGGTTTGCGGAAAGAAAAACCCTATCAAGACCACGGTAGATACGACGGAAAACACACTGCAGGCGGCGGGCATTATTCCAAAAATATTTATCTGTCATTCTTAATGCCTCGAAGATGCCGAAAAAACAAAAGCTGCCGTGCATAAAAATTTCTTGACATTAAAGGCAATATTTGAATTTGCGATATTGACACCATTATTGTATCCCATTGCGGCTCCGGTACGGGTTGCCGTATTTTTTCTCGGTGACGAGAGATAGCCCGAATAACCAAAGCAGAAGTGCAATCATTCAAAATATCCGTGTCCTGAATATTTTCACTTCACGGTAGGAGAAATCGTATAGAAAGTCTTTGGATGTTGGAACGGAAACGAAGTTTGATGAACTTTCACAAGACTTTAAGTGTCCTGTATGCAATGCCGGAGCGGTGGCATTCACCTATGAGGAAAAATAATCGGCACAATCGGAAAACGTTCTTAAGGAGGCGCAAATCACCATGTCACAGATAACAAAACGAGCTTTGGAACAGTCGCTCAAGAATCTGCTGCTGAAAAAGCCACTTACTAAAATCACGGTCGGCGATATTGCCGATGATTGCGGCATCAACCGCATGACTTTCTATTATCATTTCAAGGATATTTATGATCTGGTGGAATGGTCCTGTCTTGAAGACGCGAAACATGCGCTTGATGAGAAGAAAACCTATGATACATGGCAGCAGGGCCTGCTGCGGATTTTTGAAGCCGTGCAGAAGAACAAGCCGTTTATTATGAATGTTTACCGCTGCGTACAAAGAGGGCAGGTTGAAAAATATCTTACACCCCCGGTTGACGATTTGCTGTTGAGCGTTATAGACGAAGAATCATCCGGTATGACCGTTCGCGATGAGGATAAACGGTTCATCGCACAGGTGTATTCATATATATTTATAGGGCTTATGCTCGACTGGATCAGAGATGATATGCGCGAGGATCCGCAGCTTATTGTGGAGAGGCTTGCAAAGCTGATTAAAGGTTCGATGTCTGCGGCTCTTTCCCGTTTTGCGCTTTAATTTTATCATTTCGGCGGATTTGATAAAAATTTTTACACTCTTATGCTCCGTGATAAAAATTTCATCACGGAGCTTTTTCTGCCCATTGTTAACCGATGCAAAACGGGTATAATGTAAGCATAAAGAAAAAACACAGGAGGTTTTCATTATGTATTACTCTGCAGGAACTTATGAAGCATTCGCTCATCCCGAAAAGCCGAAGGATGTTGATAAAAAATCGGCTTACATTATAGGCACGGGACTTGCGGGACTGACCGCCGCCTTTTATCTTGTCCGTGACGGCCAGATGAAAGGCGAGCACATTCATCTGCTTGAAAAGCTTGATTTGGCAGGCGGCAGCTGCGACGGAAGAAAGGATGTTACCAAGGGCTTCTTTATGCGCGGCGGCCGCGAGATGGACAACCACTTCGAGGTAATGTGGGACACCTTCCGCGATGTTCCGTCCATTGAGACTCCGGGCGTTTCGGTGCTTGATGAATATTATTGGCTCAACAAGCACGACCCGAACTATTCGCTCTGCCGCGCCACCGTTAACCGCGGCGAGGATGCCCATACAGACAAAAAATTCGAGCTTGACAAGGACTCGGCTTTAGCGCTGTCGAAGCTGTTTTTGACACCGGAAAAGGAACTTGAGGACAAAAAGATATCCGATGTACTGCCCGATTCCTTCTGGAGCACAAACTTCTGGCTCTACTGGCAGACAATGTTCGCCTTCCAGCGCTGGTCAAGTGCTCTTGAAATGAAGCGCTACCTCTGCCGTTATGTTCATCATATTGACGGTCTGCCCGATTTCAGCGCGCTGCGCTTCACCAAATACAACCAGTATGAGAGTATGATTCTGCCGCTCGTCAAATATCTTGAATCGCACGGCGTTCGCATCGAGTACGGTATGGATGTAAGGAATGTTATCATCGAAACCGAGGGCGGCAAAAAGGTTGCCAAGCAGATCGTTTATGTCAAGGACGGCGAGGAGCAGACTATCGACCTGATTGAGGACGATCTTGTGTTTATCACCAACGGTTGCTGCACAGACACCTCCTGCTACGGCGATCAGACCCATACGCCCGACCTGTCCGGTATTAAAAACGGTGCGGGCGAATCGTGGGATATGTGGAAGGCCATCGCCGCTCAGGCGGAGCACGGCGAATACGGCAATCCCGATAACTTCTGTTCGGATGTTGACGCCACTAACTGGATGAGTGCCACCGTTGCGACCTCCGACGAAGAGGTAATAAAGCACATTATGAATATCTGCAAGCGCGACCCGCGTTCGGGTAAGGTAACCACCGGCGGTATCGTCACCGTTAAGGACAGCACCGACAACTGGTATCTTTCCTGGACCATCAACCGTCAGCCGCAGTTCAAATCTCAAGACAAGAATATGGTGCTTGTATGGTTATATTCGCTTAATACCGACAAGGAAGGCAATTATGTGAAAAAGGCTATGCGTGACTGCACCGGTGAAGAGGTCTGCCGCGAATGGCTGTATCACATCGGTGTGCCGACCGACAGAATTGATGATTTGGCACACAATGCCTGTAACACCACAACCTGCTTCATGCCGTATATCAACGCCTTTTTCCAGCCGCGTAAGGAATCCGACCGTCCGAAGGTAGTACCGGACGGCGCCGTAAACTTTGCCTTCATAGGTCAGTTTGCCGAGACGCCGCGCGACACCATATTCACCACGGAATATTCAATGCGCACCGGTATGGAATCGGTCTACACCCTGCTTGACATTGACCGCGCAGTACCGGAGGTGTGGGGCAGTAAGTACGATGTACGTGAGCTTTTACGCGCCTGCTACTATGCGATAGACAAAAAGCCCTTAAGCGAGGCTCCCCTCTCCTTTGCCGAAAAGGAAATACTGAAAATTGCCGTTAAAAAGGTCAAGGGTACAGATATCGAGATCCTGCTGAAAGAAAGCGGGCTCATCGAATAAAAACAAAATCAATGGGCGGCTGCCGATGCGCAAAAAGCGTCGGCAGCCGCTTTTTGTGTTATGAAAAGAACGCTTCATTCAGCATTACCGCACCGGCGTGATATTTCAAGAGAAATTAGCAAAAACCCACAGGGTTTCAGATCTCTTTGACGTTTTGCCGTTCTCGATCTATTGCCTATGCTACCAGCCACACAAACCGTTCTGTTTTGTTACTGCCGTATGTACGGTGCTTTTGCTGATGTGAAACGCTTTCGCCGCACTGCGTACAGTGGCATTATTCTCTATCATATACAACCCCAGCGAAACCGCCCTTTCCTCAGGCAACCCTTTCAATCCAATCCCTCCCTGCGGATGCGGCTCCCGCAGCGCGGGAACCCGTCTTGCCACATCATATGCAAAGAATCGACGCAAATATGCAGACACAAAGGCGATTTCCAAAAAGGACGGCGCTTTTGCCTCGCTGCAGGGGTTCGGGTTCTCTTTTGAATGCTGGTCTTTCTATCGTGCTACTTTTCTGCTATGATGGAAAGACGGAAAAGACAAAAAAGGAGGGTAAAAATGGGAATCCCATCCATATTTGATTTGTATGTTCGTGGATTGCGAATATCCCGTAGGATTCCACAGGACAGCTATTTGAGCAATCTGCCTGCGGTGCGCTGCCTGCAGGAAC
The DNA here is from genome assembly GCA_934875375.1 of uncultured bacterium. Classification (GTDB taxonomy): domain Bacteria; phylum Bacillota; class Clostridia; order Oscillospirales; family Ruminococcaceae; genus UBA3818. Next base: position 1,701 of record CAKXHL010000014.1, on the reverse strand, counting down.
CGAACGAACTCGCACTGACCAAACGAGTGGCTTTTTTGGTTGGAGAAAACGGCGTTGGAAAATCTACGCTGATGGAGGCGCTGGCCATAGCCATGGGTTTTAACCCCGAAGGCGGTACGATCAATTTCCGTTTTTCCACCGCTGATTCCCACTCTGAATTATACCGGTATCTAACTGTTATCAAGGGGGCGTCCCGCCGGCAGGACGGTTTTTTTCTACGGGCGGAAAGCTTCTATAATCTGGCGTCGGAGATCGACCGGATGGACCGGGAGCCATCCTTGGGCGGACGGGTGATCGACAGCTACGGCGGCGTATCCCTGCACCGCCAATCCCATGGAGAAAGTTTTCTTTCTCTGATAGAAAACAGGTTTGGGGGGCACGGGCTGTATCTTCTCGACGAGCCGGAGGCCGCTCTTTCCCCCATGAGGCTGATGTCGCTGATCTGCCTGATCCACCGTCTGGCCGAAGAGGAGTCTCAGTTTATTATCTCCACGCACTCTCCTATTTTGATGGCGATTCCTGATGCGGAAATTTTTGTTCTGTCAGAAAACGGCATTCAGCTCACCCCTTATCAGGAGACCGAGCATTTTCGTATTACCCGGCAGTTTTTGAACGCGCCGGACAAAATGCTCTCTTATCTGTTAAAATAACCTGTTTTTTATTCTGTTCGTCCGTTTTATTGGACTTCATTTCTGATAAGATAAAGCTGCATCAGAGAAACCAGTATCCCAGAACGGACAGGAGGATAACATGATGGACCGATACGTTACCATTACCGGATTCAAGTACTACTACGGCGCCAAGCCTTTTGCCGTCGGTAATCTCATCCGGTGCAGCCAAGAGCCGGACAACCCTTACGACAGTGAGGCGATCCGATGCAGTCTACCTGCTATCGGCACGGTGGGATATCTTGCCAACAGCCCTGACACGGTGGCTGGCGGCACCATGAGCGCGGGGCGTGTTTACGATCGGGTAAAAAACATTTTTATATCCGGGTGATGTTTACTACTTTTACCAAAATTATTTGCCGGATTGAGTCCGGTTCCCTCGATGAATGGGAGAAACAGATCATCCAGCCGCAGCATGTGGACCGGAACAACGGATGGGACGATTGATGAACAAAGCCCGGAACAGGTAGTACCGGCAGAAAGAAACAGGGGGAAGAACAACTTCTCCCTGTTTCTTTATAAAAGTTCCAACCAAGAATTTTCCTTCAGCGTTTCCTTTAATGCAGTAAGAAAACTGCTGATCCAGGGCGCAGTAAATTCCATGGGTACCGCCTGCATTTCCACCTTTACCGCAGACATCTGCATTGAGGGATTCGCCAACTCGTTTGACGACAGCGGCGGCGACACAGTCACCATTTTGTGGCACAAAATACCGGAGTCGTGCAACAGAAACGAGCCAAAAAAGGCTTTTTCCGCATTGCTCTTATGATGAGCCTGTGCTTTTTCGTCTGCGTGACCATGTATTTGTATCCCAGCTGTCCTCCCTTTTTCTGGGTTCGGGCAATCAAACCGAAATCGATCTCTCTCCTACTTACGCATTGTCTTCTTTTTTACCGGCTTTGTTTTCCGGACGCCCCTTTCACAGGATATTCCGCGGCATTGGTAATGCTGGGTGCCCGTAATACAGGAAACAACAAACTTTCAATGATTATGGCATCTGGCAGTCGAGGTTAGCAAAAAACATAATGAGCGA